>DATJSR010000208.1:0-17003 GCA_035504015.1 Steroidobacteraceae bacterium | reverse complement strand
GCATCCGGATAGCCGAGCGTCACCCGCATCAGGAAGCGATCGAGCTGGGACTCCGGCAGCGCGAAGGTGCCGAGCTGCTCGTGCGGATTCTGGGTCGCCACCACGAAGAAGGGATCGGGCAGGCGATAGGTGGTGAGATCGACGCTCACCTGGCGCTCCTCCATCGCCTCGAGCAGCGCGCTCTGGGTACGCGGGCTGGCGCGATTGACCTCATCGGCGAGCAGCAGCTGCGTGAAGATGGGTCCCTGGCGAAAGTGAAACTGCTCTCGGGTGCGATCGAAGACCGGCACACCGATGATGTCCGCGGGCAGCAGGTCGCTGGTGAACTGCACGCGCTGCCAGGCGAGCCCGAGCACGTGAGCGAGGGCATGGGCGAGGGTGGTCTTGCCGACCCCGGGCACGTCCTCGATGAGCAGGTGGCCGCGGGCGAGCAGGCAGGCAAGACACAGGCGGATGGCCTCGCTCTTGCCGAGGATCACCTGCTCGAGGGCCGCCAGCGCGCGCTGCAGTCCGGCGGCGGTGGACTGCTCAGTCGCGGCCAGGGAATGCGCCTCTCTCTGATGCGCCTCTCTCATGACTGGAGCAGTGCGCGCACGCGCTGCAGCTGCGCGGCGAGGCGCGTGAGCGTGCGCTCGAGCTCCGCCGCGCGCTCGCGCTCGCTTGCGACCAAGGCCTCCGGGGCATTGCGCACGAACTCTACGTTGGCGAGCTTGGTGCGGGTCTTGTCGAGGTTCTGCTGCTCGCGCGCGATACGCTTGCCGAGTCGCTCGGCCTCGGCCTTGGCATCGATCAGTCCCGCCATCGGCACGAGCAGCGTGAGCTCGCCGCACAGCGCCGTGGCCGAGGGCGGCGCGGACTGCCCCGGCGGCAGCAGCGCGATGCTGTCGAGCTCGGCGAGCCGTGCCAGGTGGCTGCGGTAGCGCTCGACGCGTGCCAGGTCCTCGGGGCTCGCGCCCTGCAGCAGCAGCGGCACGGCGCGTCCATCGCCGATGTTCATTTCGCCGCGAATTTGCCGTACTCCGAGGACGAACTCCTGAAGCCAGCCTATCTCGCGCTCGGCCGCCTCGTCCGTGACGAACTCCCGGCTGTGCGGATACGACTGCAACATGATGGTATCGCCGCTGCGCCCGGCAAGCGGCGCAACACGCTGCCATATCGCCTCGGTAATGAAGGGCATGAACGGGTGCAGCGCACGCAGCAGCGCCTCGAGCACGCCGAGCAGCGTGCGGCGCGCACCCCACCGCACTGCCGCACTCGCATCCGCTGACTGCAGCACCGGCTTGGTGAGCTCGAGATACCAGTCGCAGTACTCGTACCAGGTGAATTGATAGAGCGCGCTGGCGGCGAAATCGAAGCGGTAGTCGCGCAATGCCGTCTCGACCTGCGCGAGCATTCGCGCGGCACGCGAGCCGATCCAGCGGTCGGGCACCCCGAGCTGCGGCGCGGCGCCGGCCCCGGCGTCAGCGCGGCTGCCCTCCGTCATGAGCAGCACGTAGCGGGCGGCATTCCAGAGCTTGTTGCAGAACCTGCGATTGCCATCGACCCGCGCGAGGTCGAAGCGCAGCTCGCGCGTGGGGCTCGCGAGCGAGGCGAAGGTGAAGCGCAGCGCATCGGCGCCGTGGGCGGCAATACCCTGCGGGAAGCGCTTGCGCGTGCTCTTCTCGATGGCGGGCGCGAGCTGCGGCTGCATGAGCCCGCTCGTGCGCTTGCCCACCAGCGCCTCGAGATCGATGCCATCGACGATATCGAGCGGGTCGAGGATGTTGCCCTTGGACTTGGACATCTTGTCGCCATGCTCATCGAGGATCAGGCCGGTGATGTACACGTCGCGAAACGGCACCTCGCCCATGAACTTGAGCCCCATCATCATCATGCGCGCGACCCAGAAGAAGATGATGTCGAAGCCGGTGACGAGCACGCTCGTGGGGTAGTAGCGCGCGAGCTCGGGTGTGCGCTGTGGCCAGCCGAGGGTGGAGAAGGGCCACAGCGCCGAGGAGAACCAGGTGTCGAGCACGTCCTCGTCCTGGCGCAGCGGCAGCTCGGGCGCCAGGCGGTGCTCCTGGCGCACCTGTGCCTCGCTGCGGCCGACGTAGGTCTCTCCCTGCGGCCCGTACCACGCGGGGATACGATGTCCCCACCACAGCTGCCGGCTCACACACCAGTCCTTGATGTTGCGCATCCACTCGAAGTAGGTCTTGGACCAGCCCTCGGGCACGAAGCGGGTGCGCCCAGCCTCGACCGCGGCGATGGCCGGCGCGGCGAGCGGTGCGATGCGCACGAACCATTGATCGGTGAGATAGGGCTCGAGCACGGCCCCGCTGCGGTCCCCGCGCGGCACGACCAGGCGGTGCTTCTCGGTGCGCTCGATGAGCCCGGCTGCCTCGAGCTCCTCGAGCACGCGGCGGCGTGCCTCGAAGCGATCGAGCCCGCGCAGCCGCGGCGGCACGTTGTCGTTGAGCGCGGCACGCGGCGTGAAGATGTTGAGTGGCTCGAGCCCGTGACGCTGGCCGACCTCGTAGTCGTTGAAGTCGTGTGCCGGGGTGATCTTCACCACGCCGGTGCCGAAGCTCGGATCGACGTACTCGTCCGCGATGACCGGCAGCACGCGCTCGGTGAGGGGCAGGCGCACGTGCCGGCCGACGAGGTCGCGATAGCGCTCATCCTCGGGATGCACGGCGACCGCCGCATCTCCGAGCAGCGTCTCGGGTCGGGTGGTGGCGACGACCACGTAGCCCGCGCCGTCCTCGCGCGGATAGCGCAGGTGCCACAGATGGCCTTCCTCCTCGCTCGATTGCACCTCGAGGTCGGAGAGCGCCGTGAGCAGCAAGGGATCCCAGTTGACCAGGCGCTTGCCGCGATAGATGAGCCCCTGACGGTGCAGCTCGACGAACACCTCGATGACCGCGCTCGAGAGTCCCGGATCCATGGTGAAGCGATCGCGCGACCAGTCGACCGAGACGCCCAGGCGGCGCATCTGCGCGGCCATGGTGCCGCCGGAGTGCTCCTTCCAGCGCCAGGCCTCCTCGACAAAGCGCTCGCGCCCGAGGTCGGCGCGCCGCAGGCCGCGCGCCTCGAGCTGCCGCTCGACCACCATCTGCGTGGCGATGCCGGCGTGATCGGTGCCCGGCTGCCAGAGCGTATCGTCCCCGCGCATGCGGTGATAGCGGGTGAGCGCATCCATCAGCGTGTGCTGAAAGGCATGCCCGAGGTGCAGCGTTCCGGTGACGTTCGGCGGCGGGATGACGATGCAGAACGGCGTGCCGCGGCCGGAAGGGGCAAACCAGCCGTGCGACTCCCAGCGCCGATAAATCTGCCGCTCGAGATCCTGCGGCGTGTAGACCTTGTCCATCCGAGAGAGCAACCGTGGAGAGAGCCCGCCGATTATAGCCGGGGCGCGCGCCTCGACCCGCGACGGGCCTCAGCCGCCGCGCAGCTGATGCGAGACGGGACTCAATCCGCGCTCGCGGTAGGCCTTGAAGCGGGCGCGGCCGTCCTGGCGCCGGGTGGCATCGCCATCGATGATCTCGAGCACGCGCGCAGCGCGCTCGATGAAGGGTGGGACGCTGGGGCTCAGATTGATGAGGACGCCGATCGCACCGGCGGGTACGGGGGCGGTGCTGAGCAGCACGGGCGCCCGCTCCGCCTCCGCGGTGGTGCCTTCGGCAGCGGGGGAGTGGGGCGTGACATCGCTGAGCACCTCGTGCGGCAGGAAGGTGCGGTCATCGCCGAAGGTCCAGAGCAGCTCATCGAGGGCGGCGAGCTCGCGCGGATCGGAGTGCCAGATGAGCACGCTCTGGCCGGCGCGGTAGGCCTTGTCGGCGAGGCGGCAGACAAGCTGCAGCCGCGCGCCGGCGGAGGCCTCCCCGAGCACGTAGAAGCTGACCTGAGGGCTTTGCTCCTCCACTAGCGCTGCGCGCCGGCGCGATGCACCAGAAAGTCGCTGAGCAGCGGCAGCGGGCGCCCGGTACTGCCCTTTTGCGCGCCGCCCTGGTAGGCGGTGCCCGCGATGTCGAGGTGCGCCCACTTGAGCCCCTGGGTGAACTTCGACAGGAAGGCGGCCGCGGTGATGGCGCCGCCTTCGCGGCCGCCGACGTTTGCGAAGTCGGCGAAGTTGCTCTTGAGCTGCTCCCCGTACTCCTCGGTGAGCGGCAGCTGCCAGGCGCGATCATCCGCTCGAACGCCCGCGCTGACGAGCTCGCGCGCGAGCGCCTCGTCGTTGGCCATGACCCCGGTGTGATGCGCGCCGAGCGCGATGACGCAGGCACCGGTGAGCGTTGCGAGGTCGATGACCGCTTGCGGCTCGAAGCGCCTCACGTAGGTGAGCGCATCGCTCAGCACCAGGCGGCCTTCCGCATCGGTGTTGAGGATCTCGACCGTCTGTCCCGAGGCGCTCGTCACGATGTCCCCCGGCTTGATGGCGCGCCCGTCGGGCATGTTCTCGCACGCGGCTACCACGCCGACGAGGCGTATCGGCAGGCGCAGCTGCGCGGCAAAGGCGATGCAGGCGATGACGGCTCCTGCGCCGCTCATATCGAATTTCATCTCATCCATGCCCGGCGGATCCTTGAGCGAGATGCCGCCGGAGTCGAAGGTGATGCCCTTGCCGACGAGCGCGACCGGCGCTGTGGCGGAGCGCGTGCCGCGGTACTCGAGCACGATCAGGCGCGGGGGCTCTTCGCTGCCTTGGGTAACGGCGAGGAAACAGCCCATCTTCAGGCGCCGGATGCCCGCCTCATCGAAGGTCTGCACGCGCACGCTCGGGTACTGCTTGCCGAGCGCCCGGGCGCGCTCGGCAAGATAGCGGGGCGTGCAGACGTTACCCGGCAGGTTGCCCAGGTCGCGCTGCAAACGCATGGCGAGCGCGAGCGCTGCGCCGTGCTCGAGGCCGCGCCGCGTGGCGGCGACGCCTGCGCCGCGCACGGGCCCCACGCTCAGGCGCTCGAGCACCGGTGCGGGAGGCTTCTTGCCGGTCTTCAGGTCGTTGATGCGATAGAAGGCGCTGCCGGCGAGCTCGGCGAGCGAGCGCCCGAGATAGTAATCATCGAGCTCGCGCGCCCCGGGCCGATCGAGCGCGAAAGCGGCGCTGCGGATGCGGGTGCGCGCGAGCGCGGCGAGCGCGGCCATGCAGGCGCGCCGCCAGCCCTTGCGGCTGTAGCTCTTCGCCACACCGAGCCCCACGAGCAGCACCCGCCCGGCGCTGAGTCCCGGGAGCTGGCCGAGCAGCAGTGTCTCGCCCGCGCGGCCGCTGAAGTCCCCGCGCGCGATGACGGCCTTGAGCGCGCCGCTCGCCGCGCTATCGAGCGTGCGGGCCTCGGCCGCGAGCTCGGGATCATCGAACACGCCGACGACGATGCATTCCACTGCCAGCTCCGGCAGTGCCTTGGACCAGACCTCGAATTGCATTCGCGAAGCTCCTCCGACAGGGCCGCCGCGACCTCGCGTGGCGATAGCTCGCCCGCGGGTGCAGCCGCTGCCGATCGTTCCGCCCGTTGTTGTGTGCGGCGGTCTGTTTTAACTTAGCCGCTGCGCTGCGCCCCGCGCCTGACCTTGGTGTTCATTCATGAGGATCCGCAAGGCATAACGGGCTCTTTAAGCGCAGAAGTCTAACCGAATTCAGCGGCGTCGCGTCCTCGAGCGGATGTTCAATCGCTATATCTTGCGGGAAGTCCTCACCAGCTGGCTGGGGGTGACCGCCTTGTTGCTGGTGCTGCTCCTCACCAACGAGGTGGCGCGGGTGCTCTCGCGGGCGGCGGACAATCAGTACCCGCGCAGCATGGTGCTCGAGCTGATCGGGCTAGGCGCGGTCCACAATCTCACGATCATCGTGCCGGTCGGCCTGCTGCTTGGCATCGTGCTGGCGCTCGGACGTCTCTACCACGACAGCGAGATGAGCGCGGCGCTCGCCTGTGGCGTGAGCCCGGCGCGGGTCTACGGGCCGGTGCTGGCGTTGGCGCTCGTGCTCACGGCGGCCCTCTCCTGGCTCTCGCTCGAGGTGGCACCCCGGGCCATGGCGCAGGTGCTCAACCTGCGCGGCATCGCGCTGCGTGCCGGGCAATTCGCGCCGGTCGCTCCGGGGCGCTTTCGCACCTTCGGAGGCGGCGCGGCGGTGGTGTACGCACAAGGGCTCGCCCCGGATGGGACGCTGACTGACGTCTTCGTCGAGCGCAGCCACAACGGGGTAGTCGAAGTGGCGCTCGCCGAGCGCGCCCGGCACCAGATCTCCGCCGATGGCAACACACTCTCGATCACGCTCTACCACGGGGAGCGCTTCACGGGGGTGCCCGGCAGCGCGCAATTTCGCATCATGTACTTCACGCAGCACACCATCCCGGTGCAGATGCCCCCACCGGTGGTCGATGTGAGTGACCTCGATGCGGCGCCGACCCAGGCGCTGCTGCACAGCGCGAACCGCAGCCGTCAGGCCGAGCTGCAATGGCGCCTGGCACTACCGGTCATGTGCCTGGTGCTCGCCATCATCGCCGTGCCGCTCAGCCGCCTGCGGCCGCGCCAGGGGCGTTACGCGCGCTTCGGGCTCGCGGTGGTGCTCTATCTCGTCTACTCGAACCTGGTTACCGCTGGGCGCGTCTGGCTCGATCGCGGCAGCGTGGCGCCGGACGTCGGGCTGTGGTGGACGCACATCGCCATTCTGGCGCTTGCGCTGCTCATGCTCGGCACGCCGCGCTGGCTCGCACGGCTGCGGCATCGGGACTTGCCGCGGGCAGCGCTTGCCGCATGACCATTCTCGACCGCTACATCGTGCGTACGATCCTGCTGTTCACCGGGCTGGTGATGTTCGTGCTGCTCGTGCTGGCGGTGCTCTTCACCTTCATCGGCGAGCAGGGCGATGTCGGCCAGGGCCACTACACGGGGGTGGAGGCGCTGTGGTACTCGCTGCTGTCCCTGCCCGAGCAGGCGTGGGAGCTGCTGCCCATCGGGGCGCTCATCGGCTCGCTGCTCGGGCTCGGGCAGCTCGCCCGTGGGAGCGAGCTCATCGTGCTGCGTGCCTCGGGGGTATCGGTGGCGCGGCTCGCCATGGCGGCGCTCATGGCCGCGCTGCTGCTGCTCGCCGGGGAGGTCGTTGTCGGGGAGCTGCTCGCCCCGCAGCTCGAGCAGACCGCCAAGGAGACCAAGGCCTTTGCGCGCTTCTCCAACGTGAGCTTCGGCGGCGGGGGGGCCTGGGTGCGCGATGGCAACCTCATTCTGCGGGTCGAGCGGCTGTCGAGCCCGCGCCAGCTGGGAGGCATGCTGCTGTTCGAGCTCAATCCGGAGCGCCGCCTGCAGGCGATCGGTGCGGCGGCGCGCGCCACCGCCGAGCCCGGCGGACGCTGGCTGCTGCAAGGCTATCGGGAGTCGCGCTTCACGCCCGGGCAGGTGCTGCGGCAGCAGGCAGCCGAGCACGTGCTGCGCTCCAGCGTCACCTCCGGGGTGTTCGCGCTCGCGACCGCCGAGCCGCGCGATCTCACCACGCGCGCGCTGTGGACCCTCATCGGCTACGACCGTGCCAACGAGCTCGATCCCAGTGCCTACCTGTTCGCCTTCTGGTCGCGCATCGCCCGCACCGTGGCCATCGCTTTCGCCGTGCTCCTCGCCATCCCTTTTGTGCTGGGGGCGTTGCGCTCGGCGGCTGCCGGCACGCGCATGGTGATCGGCCTGCTGATCGGCGTCGCCTTCTTCCTGCTGCAGCGCTTGATCGAAAGCGGCGCGGTGGTCTTCAACCTCGATCCGGTGCTGCTCGCGTGGCTGCCGACGGCACTGCTCGCGACGGTGACGGTGGTGCTGCTCGTACGCGCTCGTTGACCCCGAAGCAGGCAGGCAAGACTCACGCGTCTGCCGCCGGAAGCGTAGCCACTGTCCGCGCGAGCCGCAGGCGCGGGTTCGCGCCGATCAAAACAGCACGCTGATGACGCGCGGCTCCATGTAGGCCTTGAGCCCGAGGAGCGAGTACTGACGGCCGATGCCCGATTCCTTGGCGCCCCCGAAGGGCACGGTGGCCGAGGTGGCGCGGTGCTGGTTCACCCAGGCCGTGCCCACTTCCAGCTGCGCGGCCAGGGCGGCCGCGCGTGCCGGATCGCCGCCCCACACCGAGCCGGAAAGTCCGTAGCGGGTGTCGTTCGCGCGGCGCAGCGCATCCTGCTCATCGCTGAACTTGAGCACCGGCACGATGGGGCCGAACTGCTCCTCGCGCACGAGGCGGCTCGACTCATCGATGTCCGCGACGATGGTCGGGGGCATGAAATAGCCGGGCCCGGCGGGCAGCTCACCTCCGGCGAGGATGCGCGCGCCGCGCCGGCGAGTGTCCTCGAGGATGCCGATGACTCGCTCGTACTGCTCGCGATTCTGGATCGGCCCAAACTGCGTCTGCGGATCGAGGCCGTTGCCCACGCGCGCCTTGCGCGCTTCGGCGGCGAGTGCCTGGCACAGCGCGTCGTAGATTTTTTCGTGAGCGTAAATGCGTTTGATGGCCATGCAAACCTGGCCGCTGTTGACGAAGCTCGCGAAGAACAGCTTCGGTGCGATCGCCTGCGGGTCCACATCGTCGAGCACGATGGCGGCATCATTGCCGCCGAGCTCGAGCGTCAGGCGCTTGAGCGTGCCGGCGGCCGCGGCCATCACTTTCTTGCCGGTCTCGACCGAGCCGGTGAAGGAGATCTTGTCGATGCCGGGGTGCTCGGTCATCCACTGTCCGAGCTCATCGCCGCCGCTGAGCACGTTGAGCACGCCGGGCGGGAAGACCTCGCGCAGCCGCTGCGCGAGGGCGAGCGTTGCGAGCGGGGTGTAGGGAGAGGGCTTGAGCACCACCGTGTTGCCGGTGTAGAGAGCCGATGTGAGCGGCCCGGCCGCGAGGTTGATGGGCGCATTCCAGGGGGTGATCACCCCGACGACCCCGAGCGGGTAGTAACGCAGCTCGATGCGCCGCTCGGCATCCTCACTGATGAGCTCCGGCTCGATGTGCAGCTTGGCCATGCCTTCCGATTGCGCAGCCGCACGCGCAAGCTCATCACGCGACTGCGCCAGCGGCTTGCCCTGCTCGAGCGTGAGCAGCCGGGCGAGCGCGTCCTGATGCTTGCGCAGCACCGCGGCCATGGCACCGATCGCCTGACGGCGCTCCTCGAAGCTGCGCTGCCGCCAGGGGACGAAGGCGCGCCGTGCTGCTGCCACCGCCCGCTCGAGCTCGCTGCGGCCGGCAGCCGGTGCGCGCGCGAGGACCGCGCCGGTGGCGGGGTTCAGCACCTCCAGCGTCGCCTCGGTGCGCAAGGCCTCGCCATCGATGAGCAGCGTGAATTCCTGGCGCTCGAGGGCGTCGGCCGCATCGGCGGCAGCGGGATTTGCGCTGCCCTGTGGCTTTGCGCTGGCAGGCGGGTTTGCGCTGCCCGGCGGGCTTGCGCTGGCAGGCGGGCTTGCGCTGCCAGGTGCCAGGCGGGATTGATCCGAGGTGGGGGATGCGTTCATGGCGGCACCGGTGAGCAGCTGGGCGTTATCGCCGTGCGCGGCCCTAATGATACGATAACGCACTACCCATCGAGCCAAGCGAGCGAACGCTCCAGTCCCGATTGTCCACGATGATCCCGACGTGTAAGGCGCCCGATCCGAACACCCGCAAGCCCCGCTATCGAGCCCCGGCGGGTGCCTGCGATGCCCACTGTCATATCTTCGGTCCGGCGGATAAATATCCGTACGCGCCCGATCGCAGCTACACCCCGCCCGATGCCCCGCTGCAGCGCTTTCGCGAGCTGCAGAGCATCCTGGGGCTCGAGCGCGCCGTGCTCGTCAACGCCAGCTGCCACGGTCGCGACAATCGCGTGATCCTCGATGCCATCGCGCAAAGCGGCGGCCGCTATCGCGGCGTCGCCAACGCCGATGACTCCTTCAGCGAGCGTGACCTGCAGGCGCTGCACGCCGGGGGTTGTCGCGGCGTGCGCTTCAACTTCGTGAAGCACCTGGGCGGCATGCCCGACATGGGCGAGTTTCATCGCGTCATCGAGCGTATCCGCCCCTTGGGCTGGCACGTCGATCTGCACTTCGATGCCGGAGATCTGGTGGAGCACGCCCGGCTTCTCGCTGAGCTGCCGGTGCCGTTCCTCATCGATCACATGGGGCGCGTGCCCACGAAGGCGGGCCTGGAGCAGCCGCCGTTTCGGCAGCTTCTCGAGCTGCTGCGCCACAACGAGCGCTGCTGGGTCAAGGTGAGCGGCGCGGAGCGCATCTCGGGTGCCGGGCCGCCCTTCACCGATGCGGTGCCCTTTGCGCAGGCGCTGATCGGCGCGGCCCCCGAGCGCATTCTGTGGGGGACCGACTGGCCGCATCCGAACATCGCCAAGCACATGCCCAACGACGGGGATCTGGTGGATCTCATTCCACTGTACATGCCGGACCCCGCGCTGCAGCGGCAGGTGCTCGTCGACAATCCGCACCGACTCTATGGCTTTGGAGCCTGAAGACACGTGACGACCGAGAACCCGCACAAGGAAGCCTACGAGGACATCCCCGGCACCTGGGTCTTCGATGCGCAGCGCGCGCGCAAGGGTTATCACCTCAATGAGTTTCTCTACTCGCTCATGAAGGCGGAGAACCGCAAGGCCTTTCTGGCCGATGAGCCCGGCTACACGCTGAAGTTCAAGATGACCGAGGAGCAGCGCCAGGCGGTGCTCGCGCGCAACTGGAACCGCCTGCTCGAGCTCGGTGGCGTCTCCTATGCGCTCGCCAAGCTCGCCTTCACCGATGGCAAGTCCTATCAGTTCATGGCTTCGCAGATGACGGGCATGACGGAGAAGGAGTACGTCGAGATGATGCTGAAGGGCGGGCGCTCGCCCGAGGGCTGGCGCACGCGGGCCGAGCGGCAGGGGAAGGATTGATGGCCAGGATCATCGCAGGCGTCGGCACCTCGCACACTCCCGCCATCGGCGCCGCCGTCGACCTCGGCAAGACTCGCGAGCCCTACTGGCAGCCGCTCTTCGCCGGCTACGAGCCGGCGAAGGCGTGGATCGCCAAGGCCAAGCCCGATGTGGTGATCATGGTCTACAACGACCATGTCAACGGCTTCGATTTCAAGATCATTCCGACCTTCGCGCTGGGGTGCGCGGAGGAGTTTGCGATCGCCGATGAGGGCTGGGGCGCGCGCCCCGTGCCGAGCGTCAAGGGCCATCCCGAGCTCGCCTCGCACCTCATCCAGTCGCTGGTGCTCGATGAGTTCGACATCACCATCGTCAACGAGATGGTGGTCGATCATGGGCTCACGGTGCCGCTCACGCTGCTCTTCGGCACCCCGCAGGCGTGGCCGGTGCGCGTGATACCGCTCGCCGTCAACGTCATCCAGTACCCTGCGCCCACCGGGCACCGCTGCTATTGCCTCGGAAAGGCGATCCGGCGCGCCGTGGCGAGCTGGCACGAGGACCTGAAGGTGGTGATCTTCGGCACCGGTGGCATGTCGCACCAGATCCAGGGCCCGCGCGCCGGACTCGTCAACCGCGAGTTCGATACGGACTTTCTCAACGGGCTGTCGCAGGATCCCGAGCGGCTCAGTAGCATCCAGCCTCTGGAGTACCTGCGCGATGCGGGCGCCGAGGCGATCGAGCTCGTGATGTGGCTCATCATGCGCGGCGCGCTCGGCGACAAGGTCGAGGAGATCTACCGCTTCTATCACGTGCCGGCCTCCTCCACGGCGGTCGGCAACATCATTCTGGAGAGTCGCTGATGCGCGTGCTGATGGCAGGACAAGGGGCGTTCGGGCAGAAGCATCTGGAGGCGCTCGCCAAGATTTCAGACGTGCAGGTGGTGAGCCTCGCCGGCGGCTCGGCCGCGGGCACCGAGGAAGTGGCGAAGCAGTTCAAGATTCCCCACTGGACCACGGACTACTCCGCCGCGGTGCGCCGGCCCGAGGTCGAGGCGGTGATCCTCACCACCCCGACTCAGCTGCACGCCCGGCAAGGCATCGAGGCGATGCGTGCGGGCAAGCACGTGATGATCGAGATCCCGATGGCGGATAACCTCGCCGACTCCGAGGAGCTCGTGCAGGTGCAGCGCCAGACGGGCGTGGTGGCGATGGCCGGACACACGCGCCGCTTCAATCCCTCCCACCAGTGGGTGCACAAGCGCATCAGGGCGGGGGAGCTCACGATCCAGCAGATGAACGTGCAGACGTATTTCTTCCGGCGCACCAACATGAACGCGCAGGGCAAGCCGCGCAGCTGGACGGACCATCTGCTGTGGCACCACGCCTGCCATACGGTCGATCTGTTCATGTACCAGACGGGCGAGCTGGTGAGCGACTGCTATGCCATCGAAGGGCCGCAGCATCCGACCCTCGGCATCGCCATGGACATGGGCATTCTGCTGAAGACGCCCTCCGGCAAGATCTGCGTGCTGTCGCTGTCGTTCAACAACAAGGGGCCGCTCGGCACCTTCTTCCGCTATATCTGCGACAACGGCACCTTCATCGCCCGCTACGACGACCTGCTCGACGGCGAGGAGCAGAAGATCGACGTGTCCAACGTCGATGTGTCGATGAACGGCATCGAGCTGCAGGACCGGGAGTTCTTCGCCGCCATCCGCGAGAAGCGCGAGCCCAATGCGAGCGTCGCGCAGGCGCTCAATGCGATGCGCACGCTCGATCGTCTCGAGCGCATCCTCGAGCGCAAGTAGCCGACCACGCGGCGCGCGGCATCGCGGCCGCTGCGCAGCGACGCTTCATCGAAGGTGAGCGCACATGATCATCGACTGTCACGGCCACTACACCACCGCACCCCCTGAGCTGCAGAGCTACCGCGACAGTCAGATCGCAGGTCTCAAGACGCCCGGCCAGCCAGCGTTGCCCGCCAAGCTGAACATCAGCGACGATCAGATCCGCGAGAGCCTCGAGAACGCGCAGCTCAAACTGCAGCGCGCGCGCGGCACGGACGTGACGATCTTCTCACCGCGCGCCTCGGCGATGGCGCACCACATCGGCGATGAGACCACCAGCAAGCACTGGACGCAGGCGTGCAACGATCTCATTCACCGCGTCTGCGAGCTGTACCCGAAGAATTTCGTCGGCGTCTGCCAGTTGCCGCAGTCCCCCGGCGTGCCGCCCGGCAACGCCAGCGCCGAGCTCGAGCGCTGCGTGCGCCAGCTCGGCTTCGTGGGCTGCAACCTGAATCCCGACCCCTCGGGTGGTCACTGGAATGCACCGCCGCTCACCGATCGGCACTGGTATCCGCTGTACGAGAAGATGGTAGAGCTCGATGTGCCCGCCATGGTGCACGTGAGCTCCTCCTGCAACCCCAACTTCCATGCCACGGGCGCGCACTACATCAATGCCGACACCACGGCCTTCATGCAGTTTCTCACGAGCGATCTGTTCAAGGATTTTCCGACGCTGCGCTTCGTGATCCCCCACGGGGGCGGCGCGGTCCCCTACCACTGGGGCCGCTACCGCGGTCTGGCGCAGGACATGAAGCGCCCGCCGCTCGAGGAGCTGCTGCTCAAGAACGTCTTCTTCGACACCTGCGTGTATCACCTGCCCGGCATCGAGCTGCTCACCAAGGTGGTGCCGATCGACAACATTCTCTTCGGCTCGGAGATGGTGGGCGCGGTGCGCGGCATCGATCCGCGCACCGGGCACTACTACGACGACACCAAGCGCTACATCGACGCGCTGGCGCTCGGTGATGCCGATCGCCGCAAGCTCTTCGAGGGCAACGCACTGCGTGTGTACCCGCGCCTCGCCGCGCGCCTCGGCGACACGCGCGCATGAGCCCTGAGGCGAGCGCGGCTGCGTCGCTGCCGGTACCCGATCCGACGCTCACCGTGGAGCGCCTGCTTGCGAGCGCCGCGGCGCTGCGGCCGCGGCTGCGCGAGCAGCAGGACGAGAGCGATCGCCGCGGCTACTACTCCCCGGAGGTTCATCAGGCGCTCATGGACATGGGGGCCTACCGCATCCTGCAGCCGCGGCGCTTCGGCGGCTACGAGCTCGGCTGCGAGGCGTACGTGCGCACGGTGCTCGAGATCTCGCGCGGCCACCCCGCGAGCGGCTGGTGCTTCGCACTCGCCGGCTCGCATGCCTACATGCTCGCCGCCCATTGGCCCCCCGAGGTGCAGGGCGAGCTGTTCGGACCCCGCGGTGACTTCCGCGCGGCGATGACCGCGGGCGCAGGCGGCACTTGGCAGCGCGTGGAGGGCGGCTATCGGGTGAGCGGGCTGTTCCCCTTCGCCTCCGGGATCCCGGTATCCACACACTTCATGGGAACCGGCGTGGTGCCGCAGCCGGTGGGGGCACCGCGCCTGATGCATTTCGTCGTCAGCCGCGAGCAATTGAGCATCGAGCCCGACTGGGGCGGCGATGACAGCATGGGCATGCAGGGCAGCGGCTCGAACAGCGTGCGCCTCACCCATGCCTTCGTACCGGACCGCTACCTCGTGCCCGCCGACGTGATGCTCTCCTCGGAGCATCTGCCCGCGGGCACGCACGGCACGCGCCTGCACGGCAATCCGCTGTATCTCGGCATCATGCTCGGCTGGTTCAGTTGCGAGTTCGGCGCCATCCTGACCGGCACCGCGCACGCCGCAGTCGATGAGTTCACGCAGCTGCTGCGCACGCGCAAAATGACATTCAATCCGCAGCTCGAGCGCAAGCACGAGCCCCACAGTCAGGGGACACTCGGGGAGGCGCTGAGCCGCACCGAGGCGGCCGAGGCGCTCACCTTCGCAGCCACGCGCCTGTACGAGGCGCAGTGCGCGCGCTTTGGGCGCGAGGGCAAGCCGATCACCAAGGCCGATACGCTTCAGGTCTGGAGCATCTCGCGCGAGGCCTGCCGCGCGGCCTGCGAGGCGGTGGAGATGCTGTTTCGCGCCGCCGGCGCCTCGGTCGCCAAGCGCGGCGCACGACTGCAGCGTTACTTCCGCGACGTGCAGATGTATCGCATCCACATCCAGTCGCAACCGCTCTTCCCGCAGATGAAGGGGCTGCTGGCGCTCGATATGCCGCTGCCACCGCCCTTCGGCTAGCCCTCCGCGGCCTCTCCCGACACGCTCTCGGTCCGATACCTCCGCACGGCGCGTGGACAACATCACCCATACGCTCGCCGGACTGATCCTGGGAGAGGTGTCGGCGCGCGGTGCACTCGATCGAGGCCTGCCGCCATGATGCCGTCCGCCGCCGGGGGCGCCGCGCCCGCCTCGCCGCAGCGAGTCGGCCTGCTGCGGCAGCTGTGGTTTCAGGTCCTGATCGCAACCGTGCTCGGCATCGTGCTCGGGTACCTCTGGCCCGCGCTGGGTGCGCGGCTGCGGCCGCTCGGGGATGCCTTCATCGCGCTCGTGCGCATGATGATCGCGCCCGTCATCTTCTGTACCGTGGTGCACGGCATCGCCGGCATGAACGACATGCGCCGCGTGGGCCGCGTCGCCTTGAAGGCGCTCGTGTACTTCGAGGTCATCACCACGCTGGCGCTGCTGATCGCGCTCGTCGCGGTCAATCTGTGGCAGCCGGGCGCCGGCATGAACGTGGATCTGCACTCACTCGACACGCACGCCATCAGCGACTATGCGGCGCGCGCGCATCACCAGAGCGTCGTCGAGTTCCTCCTCGACATCATCCCAAGCACGTTCTTCAGCGCGTTCACCCGCGGTGACGTGCTGCCGGTGCTGTTCGTCTCGATCCTGTTCGCCTTCGGGCTCATCGCCAGCGGACCGCGCGCCCGTCCCATCGTCGATCTCATCGAGCAGCTCTCGCAGGTGTTCTTCCGCATCGTCGGGGTCATCATGTGGGCGGCGCCACTCGGGGCTTTCGGCGCCATCGCCTTCACCGTCGGGCGCTTCGGCGCGGCCTCGCTGTGGTCGCTCGGCAGCCTGATTCTCGAGTTCTACGCGATCTCGCTGATCTTCGTCGTCGGCGTTCTCGGCCTCGTCGCGCGCTGGGCGGGCGTCAGCCTGTGGCGCCTGCTCGGCTACATACGCGATGAGATCCTGGTGGTCGCCGCCACGACCTCCACCGAGACCGTGCTGCCACGGCTCATCCAGAAGCTGCGGGCGCTCGGCTGCGAGGAGTCGGTGGTGGGCGTGGTGATTCCGACGGGCTATTCCTTCAATCTCGACGGCACCTGCCTGTATCTGGTGACCGCCGCCGTGTTCCTCGCGCAGGCAACGCATACGCCGCTCGGGCTTGCGCAGCAGCTCGGCTTGATCCTCGTGCTGCTGCTCAGCTCCAAGGGCGCGGCGGGCGTGGCCGGTGCGGCCTTCGTGGTGCTCGCGGGTACGCTCGCCGCCGCCGGCACGGTGCCGGTCGCGAGCATCGCGCTCATTCTGGGGATTCACCGCCTGCTGGCCGAGGCGCTGACCTTCGTGAATCTCGTCGGCAACTGCGTCGCCACCATCGTGGTATCGCGCTGGGAGAACGCGCTCGATGAGCACGTGCTGTCGGCGAGGGTAGGGCGGGCCAGCGCCGCGCCCGCGACGCGCTCGAATGCTTAGATGTACTTGAGGCCGAGCGCGGCGAGCTTGGCGCGCATCTCGTAGAGATCGAGACCGAGCTCGCCTGCGGCCAGGCGCTTGCGCTTGCCTTCCTCGGCGTCGACGCGCTTCTTGGCGGCCTGTGCCACGGTGGCGGCGGCGCTGCTCGCGACCGCGACCACCCCGTCGTCGTCGGCCACGATCACATCGCCCGGCTCGATGCGCTGGCCCGCGCAGATGATGGGCTCGTTGACCGACCCGAGGCTCGCCTTGACGGTACCCTGCGCCCAGATGGCCTTGCTCCAGACGGGGAAGCGCATCTCGGTGAGCGTCGCCACATCGCGCACGCCCGCATCGATGATGAGGCCGCGGACGCCGCGCGCATGCAGCGAGGTGGCGAGCAGGTCGCCGAAGTAGCCATCGCTGCAGGGCGAGCTCGGGGCGACGACCAGCACGTCGCCCGCCTTGCAGACCTCGACGGCGACGTGGATCATCCAATTGTCCCCGGGCGGCACCAGCACGGTGACCGCGGAGCCCGAGAGCGCAGCCCCCGTATAGATGGGGCGCATGTAGGCGGCGAGCAG
>DATJSR010000207.1:0-6124 GCA_035504015.1 Steroidobacteraceae bacterium | reverse complement strand
TCGCGAAAATCCATGCGCACTCGCACGCTCGGATAAGTGAGCGTGTGGCCGTTGAAGTACGGCACGTTCACCGTGTCGCGCAGGAAGGGCTCGTTCACCGGAGCGCCCGACCACTCGAGCAGCAGGAAGTGCAGCTGGTGGATGTGGAATGCATGCAGCTCCGTGGAGCGGTTCTCGATGATCCAGTCCTCCACATCGCCTTGCCTCACGAGGATGTTGGGCTGCCGCGAGTGCGGATCGAACGGCGCCGGGGTCTGCCCCTCGACCGTCAGGTAGAACTCCGTGGCGCTGTTCGGATCCTTTGGATTCGAGAGCTTCTCGGAGAAGTAGAGATGTCTCAGGCGCTTCGGCGCCACATCGCCCAGCCAGGGCCGTGTGGGCGGGGGCAGCGGCGCAGCCCCCGCCGGTAAGCGCGCGGCTGGCTCGGGCGCCGACGGATCCGCGCGCAGCGCCACGAGCGCGCGATTGGGATCGTTCTCACCGCCCTGCCCCGTATCGACGGTGCGTGTGACGAGCAGTCCGGGGACGCCCATCGGAGGTCCGCTGACGATGAACTCGATGCGCGAGCCGGGCGGCACGCCGATGCGGTCGCGCCACAGTGTGGCCGGCCCCGGACCGCCGCCGCTCTTGAGCGGTACGCCGTCGAGCGCCACCATGCCGAGTGGCTGCGGCCGGCGATCGAAGAGCACCGCCAGGTTCAAGTAGGTGACCGCGCAGGCGTTGAGCACACGCCACAGCTGCCGCTCCCCCGGCCGCATGCGCAGCAGCGCCGGCGGGTAATCCGGGTAGGGCACCGGCACGAAGTCGACCGAGAGATCCTTGGCGGGCTTGCCGAAGCCCGTGCCGTTGTTCGCGGCGTCGCCGTCTCGATCGATGAACATCTTCGGCACCACGGGCTCGGATTTCGAGGGCGGCGCATCGGGGTTCAGCAGATCCTGATCGCGAATCACGAGCACGCGCTCGGGCAGCCCCGCAAGCTCCGGATTGGCGCGCTCGATACCCTCGACGATGAGTGCTCCGGAGGCGCCCCCGAGCACCTGCGGGGTGCTGAAGCCGTGGATGTGCGGGTGATACCAATACAGACCCGGCGGCTCATCCTCGGGAATGTGAAAGCGATACTCGAAGATCGGATCCCCGGGCTGAATAGAGGTCTTGAGCACATCGTCCTGGTGACACACCGGCGGGATCGTGAGCCCGTGGAAATGCAGGTTCGTGGAGACGACCGACATGATGCCGCTGCTGCAGGGGTCAGACCCGTGCCCGTGCCCATGATGCTCGTGCATCGGCTGGCCCGCGGAGCTCGGCCCGAGCGCGCGCAGCTCGTTCTTCAGGCGCAGCACCAGCAGATCCCCCGGCTGCAAGCGCAGCGTCGGTGACTCCGCCCCCTCGGGCGTCACGTAGCAGTAGCGCACGGCCCCGTCGGGGGCGCGCTCGTTGCGCACGGCAAGCTGCACCCGCAGTACCCCGTCGCGACTGCTCAAGCTCGGAGGCTCCTCGAGCGCCGTGCCGGGGCTCGGCCGCGGGCAGCCCGCACCCGATGCCGCATGGCCGGCGGCGAGCGCCGGCACCAGTGCGAGAGCTGCGAGCCAGAGGAGCATACGAACGGTGTTGTGGCGCCCCATGACATCCTTGCTGCACGACCGCCACAGGCGGCCGTCCGTCACGATCCGCAGCGACTGATACGTCCCCTGTATGACGCGCGAATGACACGGGGTAACGTTCGCTCGCACGTGTCCACCATTCGGCCCCGGGGCATGAGCGCTCAGGCGATGCCCGCTCACGTGCAGGCGCGACGCCGCCCCCGCTAGGGTGCGCCGCCCAGATTGGCAGTGCCGCCACAGCGCAACTGTCTTCACCTGCAGTCAACGGCCTCGCGCTGCGAAGTGGTGCGCGATGCGCTGCAAATGGGCGTGCCGCAGCGCACGCGCATCCGATGACGTGCGGATGCCGTTGGTGATGCCAACAGGGCATTTCGCGTCACGGGCGCCGTCACATGCCATCCGCGGTGCGGCTCGCTCCGAACAAGCATGAGCGATATTGATTCAAACGAATCAGTTCTTTTCAGCTGCGCCGGGCGAGTGAGCCCGCATACTGACCGTGCGCGAACTTTCAAGGAGCTGAATGTCATGAACCGCAACTACCCGTCCCTCGCCGCGGCGCTGCTGCTATCTGCCCTGATCGGCGGCATGGCCCAAAGCGCCGAGCCGGCGAGCGATGCACAGATCACCGATCACGTGCTGGCAAGGATCACACAGGACAACCCTGACATGGCGCGCCGCGTGCAGGTCGCCACCAAGGATGGCGTGGTGACGCTGAGTGGCTCGGCCTACTCGGGTGCCGCGGCCCTCAAGGCGCTGCAGGATGCGCGCAGCGTCGAAGGCGTCGTCAAAGTACAGAATCGCCTGTCGATCCAGGAGTGAGCCCTTAGGCCGATCGCCGCCGCGGGCTCGCCGCGGCGGCGATCGCTTTACTCCTGCGCCTCCACGCAAGCTCAACCGAGCCTGACCTCCAGCGTGCTGCGAGCAGCGCCCGCAGGCAGGCGCTCGAGCAGAACCTCGCGGGCCAGCCGCGCCGCACCCGGACGGTGCGGATTGGCGGCACGCGCAAACGGCAATGGCTGCCCGTCGAGCACGAGCGCCTCGACACCACAGCCGCGCGCACCGACACGGTAGCACAGCTCGATGCGCCGTCCGTAGAGCTCCCTCGCCAGGCGCAGTCCGTCGAGCTGCGCCGGCATCACCGGATCGATCGCGAGACCCTGCGATTCCCAGCTCACCCCGAGCAGGCGCCGCAGAATGAGCCCGAGGGCGATGCCCGCACCGCTCGAGTACACACGCCAGCCTCCCTCGAGCGCTACCTCCCCCGAGGCGATGCGCTCGTAGTGGGCGCTCGCCTCGTAGCGATCGGCGAATGCGGCATCCGAGCTCGAGTAGTAGCAGCTCGCCTGCCGGGTGCGCGCGCTCGGCGCCAAGGCGCGTATGCCGATGGGGTTTGCGAGGCACAGCGCCCGAAAGAAGCGCTGCGCCTCGCCCACGTGTGCCAGTGCCTGTGCGTAGCGCAGGTGCGCATGCATGTACATGAGCCCGATCTCCCGACCGAAGAAGGTCGCGCTCTCGGCACGTTGAAACAATCGCTGCGGACCGCCGTGGTAGGTCATGGGGCGGTCGAAGAGCCGCAGCCCATCGGGTCCCAGCAGGTGCTCCTCGATCAGCTCCAGATGCGCGCGCGTCTGCTCCGGACTGAGCAGGTCCTCGAGGATGGCGTGCACCATGGCGAGTGAGCTGAAATGCACGCCCGTCGTGGCATCGCGCGGATGCAGCAGGTAGCGCACGTTGTCGGCATCGAAGAGCGCGTAGCCGGTGAGCACGCCATCGGCAAGCAGCAGGCGCTGGAAGTCCCTGCGCACGCGTTGCGCGCTCTCGAGGAGGCGTGCGGCGGGCTGCTCGCGGCCGATGCCCTGCAGCGCAGCCGCGAGCTCGCGCAGTGTCTGATGGTGCAGCGTCACGGTCCAGGCGCTGCACAGGTGCTCGCGCAGGTGCGGATCGGCCGGCTGCAGCGAGTCGTTCCAGTCCCCATGTCCGTAGGCGGCGAGTGCAGTGCCGGCGATCAGCCGCTTCTCGCTGATCTCGAGCGCACGCTCCACGTGTGCCCACAGGCTCGCTTGCTCGGCAGCCTCGGGGCCGCGCGCATCGAAGAACGGCACGCGCTCCTCGAGAACGCCGGCATCGCCCGAGGCGCTCAGGTACTGCGCAAGCACCAGCAGCGGCCAGAAGACGATGTCCCCGTGAGAGTCTCCCGGGCGAATCGCGCGCTCGCGCTCGAAGAACATGAACCACTGCGGCCAGTCCCCGTCCGGGTTCTGCTGGCGCATCACCCGCAGGAGCAGGTCGCGGATCGGTGCGAGATGCCCGAGAGCGAGCAGCATCTCGACCGGACCCTGACACACATCGCGCGTGCCCCAGCCACCGCCGGAGTATTGCTCCAGTCCGCGCGGGGCGAGGTAGTGCACCAGGGCGTCATGGGTGAGCCACGGAACGATGTCCGCGAGCTGCAGCAGGGGCTTGCCGAGCGGGCCACCGAGCGCACCGAGCGCGAGCCCGGGAACGAGCGCACGGCCCGCGGGCAGTTGCAGCGGCTCGGGTGTGCTCTTGGTGATGAGCTCGCCCCGAATGCCGAGCCCCAGGCTGGGCACCTTGCTGGTGAGTAGGCACAGGTACGGCTGGCCCCGGGACTCGCCATCGAGGAACAGCAGCTCATCGGTGCCCACTTGCTCGAAGCGCGTGCCCTCGAGCGCTGCCAGCGTGAAGCTGCCCGCGGGAAAGCGCATGCCGAGCTCGCTGCCCGGCTGCGGCCTGAGGGTCAGGCTTTCGCCCTGGCGCGCCCAGCGCAGCGCCCCGGGGGCGCTGCCGTCATCACCGTTGATCGCAATGTGGTGGCTGATCAGAAAGCGCACCGGCTCACCCTCGAGCACCGCGAGCAGCAGACGCAGCTCGTGGGGCTGCGCGTGCGCCTCGGCGCGCACCTCGATGAGCCCGCCGGAGTGGCGGTAGAGCCAGCGGCAGCGCTGGGATGACATCTCGAAGGCGGAGGGCAGCGCAAGCAGCCGCCAGCGACCGCCGAGCTCGACGAATACGCGCTGCCCGTGGGAGCGAAACAGGCTCAAGTAGCTGTGCACCGTCGACAGCAGACGATTGATGCTCACGTGGCCCTGCGTGAGCAGCGAATGAAAGACCCCGCCCATCCACACCGTCGAGGTGAGCGAGGTTTCATCGGGGGTGAGGTGCTCTCCGGTGCGCAGCAGCTGGCCGTGCGGACGCAGCACCTGCTGCTCCTTGGCGGCGAGCACGACGTGCTGGTGACTGCCGTGAAAGAAGGACAGCAACCCGGCCCGCGCCTCGCGCTCCTCGTGGCGCCAGGGGGGCGGGAAGCGCTCGCGCAGCGCGCGCTCATCGAGCGGCAGTGCCTGCAGCAGCGGTGCGGTGCTAAAGAGCGTCGCGTGCGGGTGAGCCTGCGCGATGTGCTCAGGAGAGGCTGCCGGCATCGCCCGCTCTGCGTTCCGGCTCTGCGGTGCTGCCGGTGATTGCGCAAACACGGCCGCGGCTTGCTCGGGACGTGCCTCGGCAAGGCCCAGCACCTCGCCCAGGTGCTCGAGATCCGCGGCCGAGCTCGCCAGCGGATGATCCGCCAAGTAGCGGCCGAAGAAGCCCGCGTGCGCCTGCTCGCCGGCCGCCAGATGCAGCGGAGCGTCGCGTACGACGGCGAGTGAGTGCTCATGCTGCAGACGGGTGTCGGCCAACTCTGCGACCAGCCCCGCGGGCGCCTCTCCGCTGCGCGCAGCGAGCCCATAGAACTGCAATGCATCGGTGGCGAAAGAAGCGCCTCGGCGCAGCGCGCCGATCAGCGACCAGGGATAGCGCCCATCGACGGCTTGGTTCTGGCGCGAGGCGAGCAGCCAGCCGCGCTCGGGGTGCCGAAGGGCCGTGTGATCGATGTACTGACTGACATAGAACTCATTGAGGCGCACCGCCCCGTAGGGCGCAAGTGCCAGGTCCTGCGTGTAGGTGAGATCGAGCTCGAGCTCCTCCTGCGTGGTGTTCGTGAGCTCGAGATGCCAGAACCAGGCGGGCGCCTGCTGCGCGAGCAGCAGCGCCAGGCGGTAGCGAACGCCCTGCCACCGACCGGTGGCGGCCCAGGCCCCTGGCGCGCCGAGCGGGCGTGTGGGGCTGCAAGGCCCGAGCAGCGGTGTAAAGGCGGACGCTCCCGAGCGCCGGCGCAGATACAGATTGGCCGGTGCGTCCTCCAGCTCGTTACCGATGAAGAGCGACAGGCACACGGGCTCGCAGCTCAGGCGCCGCAGGGAGCCATTGGCGTTGATCTCCGCGCGCAGCCCACTCGGGCTCAGCAGCTCGGCGGCGTGGCTCATCGCTAGCCGGCGTCCCAGTACTGCTCCATGCGCCTGCGCATCGGCTCATCGGGCAAGCGCCCGCGGGCGGCACCCTGGTTGTCGAGCAGGTGCTCGAGCTTCGTCGAGCCCGGGATCGCGCAGGTCACCGCAGGATGGGAGATCACGTACTTGAGCAGGAACTGCGCCCAGCTGCTGACCTCGAGCTCGTGAGCCCACGGC
>DATJSR010000206.1:0-4791 GCA_035504015.1 Steroidobacteraceae bacterium | reverse complement strand
AAGCGCAATCTGATGACGGCGCCGCAGGCAGAGCGCCGTGCAGCGCTCGAGAGGCTGCTCGCTCAGGTGCAGCCGCCCCTCTATCTGACGCCGATGACACGGGATCGGGCCCTGGCACGCGAGTGGCTCACGCGCTTCGAGGGCGCGGGACTCGATGGCGTCGTCGCCAAACCCGAGGGCGGCAGCTACCAACCGGGCAAGCGCGCGATGATCAAGGTCAAGCACGCGCGCACGGCCGAGTGTGTGGTGGCAGGCTTTCGCTGGCACAAGAGCGGCAAGGATGCGGTGGGCTCGCTGCTCCTGGGCCTCTACGATGACGCAGGCGTGCTGCAGCACGTCGGGGTCACCTCGTCCTTCACCATGCCGATGCGCCGGCAGCTGACGAAGGAGCTCGCGCCACTGCGTACGGATGCCATGCGCGATCACCCCTGGAAGGAGTGGGCGGGCGCCGCCGCCGAATCGAGCCGCATGCCCGGGGCGCATAGCCGCTGGAGTGCCGGCAAGGATCTATCCTGGGAGCCGTTGAGAATCGAGCGGGTGTGCGAGGTCAAGTACGACCACATGCAGGGTGATCGCTTTCGCCATGCGGCGATCTTCTTGCGCTGGCGACCCGACAAGCTGCCCCGGGACTGCCGCTACGATCAGCTCGAGGTCAGCAAGCCCTACGAGCTCGAATCGATCTTCTCATCCGGATCGAGCGGCTCCTGAGCGGGTCGCAGCTTCTCGGGCACGTGCTGCAGATTGACCCGAATGCGCGTCCAGGTGCTGTAGCGTCCGCGCATGACATCGACCAGGATGTCGGCGGGCTGCAGGTGCGGCGCCACCTGCGGATGGCGCGCTTTCCAGCGCTCGAGGCCGGCGAGGGCGAGCTCCTTGTGGCGCGAGCGTCCGACCTCCACCAGCGGGTGTTTGCGACGCTTGGAGGGCTGCACACGCGGCGGCTCCGTTGCCCCGCGCCGGTAGTGCGGCGGCCAGGGGGCATCGCCGAGGCCCTGACGCGCGAAGAGCTCGAGCAGTGGGTCGAGCGAGCCGGCGTGCGCATCGATTCCCTGGTGTGGGTCACCGCGCGCCTTGAACCGCACGGGCACGGTGCGCAGGGTGAAATCGGCCGGGTCGCAGGCGGCGACTTCCTCCCAACTGAGCGGTGTTGAGACGCGCGCATCGGGAGTCGGCCTGACGGAGTAGGCGGAGGCGACCGTGCGGTCCTTGGCGTTCTGGTTGTAATCGACGAACACCCCCTGCCGCTCCTCTTTCCACCAGTGGCTGGTGGCGAGCTTCGGCGCACGTGCCTCGACCTGGCGTGCGAGCGCGAGCGCGCCGCGGCGTACGTCGTCGAATCCCCAGCGCGGCTCGAGACGCACCAGGATGTGCATGCCGCGTGAGCCGGAAGTCTTCGGCCAGCCGACCAGCTGCACGTCCTCGAGAACCGCGCGCACGACGGTGCTCACCTCCCGGATCTGCTGCCACGTGACCCCGGGTACGGGATCGAGGTCGATGCGCAGCTCATCGGGATGCTCGAGATCCTCCGCTCGCACGGGATGTGGATGCAGCTCGAGGCAGGCGAGGTTCGCAAGCCAGGCGAGCGCGGCGGCATCCCGTGGCACGACCTCCTGCGCGGCACGGCCCGAGGGAAAGTGAATCTCCGCCACCTCGACCCACGGCGGACGGGCGCTGGGAGCGCGCTTTTGATAGAAGTGCTCGCCCTCGACCCCATCGGGATAGCGCACGAGCATATTGGGACGGCCGCCTGCCCCGCGCAGTGCGCCATCCGCCACCGCCAAGTAGTAATGCACGAGGTCGAGCTTGGTGTGCCCGGCCTGCCGGAAGAGCACCTTGTCGGGATTGGAGATCGCGACCTGGCGCCCGGCAACGAGCAGGGTTTCCGCTTTGCGGGCTTTGCCCACCGTGGCCCTCACTTCACGGCGAAGCGTTGCAGCTCGTGCGCTGCGGCAGCGATGTGCTGCGCGATGCGTCGTGCCTCGATGCCGATGTCGCGCAGCATCCCGGTGGCGGACACCGCGAAGCCACAGAAGTACAGGCCGCGCTCAGCACTGCCATCGGGGCGTCGCGCCTTGCTCGCAGGCGGGGGCAGCTCTGCCGGCGCGAGCAGACTTGCTAAGCTCGAGCGATAGCCGGTAGCGGCAACGATCGCAGCGACCTCGCGCCAGCTGCCGTCGCCAAAGCGCACGCCACCTGCGTCGAGCTCGGCAACCTCGCCCGCGACCTCGATGTGGCCCTGGCGAATCAGCCGCAGCGTCCCGTGATCGAGGAGCGGCACGCGCCCGTGCGCGGCGATCTGCGTCATCGGTCCGCTGGCACTGCGGCGCAGCCCGAGCGTCTCGATGTCGCCGATGCTCGCCCGCACCAGCGGCCACGACAGCGCATCTGCCAGGCGCGGCGGCAGCGCACTCATCAGCAAAGACACGGAGAGGATCGGCAGCCCGAGGATGTCGCGCGGCGCGACGTTGACCGCGCCACGCACCGCTAGCAGCACACGAGCGCCGTGCTCGTGCAGATCGACCGCGATCTCCCCGGCGCTGTTGCCGAAGCCCACGACCAGCACGCGCTGGCCATGGAAAGGCGCCCCGTTGCGATAGTCGCGGCTGTGGATCAGAGGTCCCTTGAAGTGCTCGCGACCCGGCCACGCGGGTAGGTGGGGTTGCGCGTTCGTCCCGGTGGCAAGGATCACGCGACGTGCGCGCCAGCCGCCGGTGCTGGTCTCGATGTCCCAGCCTGAGGCAGCGCGCCGCAGGCTCGAGACGCGGCAGCCGAAGAGCGGCCGCAGGCCGAAGTGAGCCGCGTACTGCTCCAGATAGCTCACGACCTGATCGCGTGAGGGATAGCGCGGCGTGCCGCGCGGAAAGCGCAGGTAAGGCAGGCTCGAGTGCTCGCGGTCGGTGTGCAGGTGCAGCCGCTCGTAGTGGCCGCGCCAGCTCGAGGCGATGGTGTTGGCCTGCTCGAGCACGACGAAGGGCAGCCCGGCACGGCGCAGGCACGCGCCCGAGGCGAGCCCCGCAGGTCCTGCGCCGATGACGAGCGTCTGGGTCTCGCTCACCGCTTGCATTATCGACGGTTGGCACCCGCAGACCAACTCAGCCGCGGGCGGTGTAGCATCGGCCAGTAGCTGAAAGGGGAGAGCTGTATGAGCCGGTGGACCGTTGCGCTGCTCGCCTGCCTGATGCTCGGGTCGGGCACCTGGCTCAAGGCCGCACCGCCAGTGGCGGCAGGCTCCGCCGCGGCGCCGGCTCCTGGAGCGCGGCCCGCCACACCCGCGCCCGTGCCGGCGGATACCCCGATCGGCTCGGGCCCCTATCGGGCCATCATGCAGATGGACCCGCGTCTTCCCGGCTTCACGGAATATCATCCCGCGGACCTGCAGCAGGCCGGGAGCCTGCCGATCGTGGCCTGGGGCAACGGTGCATGCCTCAATGTGGGCAATGCCTTCCGCTGGTTCCTGAGCGATATCGCCTCCTACGGATATCTCGTCATCGCGCTCGGGCCGATCGTCGAGGGCAACTACCCGCACCCTCCCGCGGCACCGATGGCCCCGATCGCGCCCTCCACGGCAACTGCAGCGCTCGCCCGGCAGCTGCCCCCGCCTGCGACTCATTCCGCGCAGCTGATCGAGGCTATCGACTGGGCCATTGCCCAGAACGAGCGCAGCGGCAGCCCGTACTTTCATCACCTCGATACCCATGCCATCGCGGTGATGGGTCAATCCTGTGGCGGCGCGCAGGCGATCGAGGCTTCCGCAGATCCCCGCGTTCGCACCACTGTCATCTGGAACAGCGGACTGTTCCGTCAGCCGACCCGGATGGGCGGCGGCAAGGAGCTCGGCAAGGCCGATCTCAACGCACTGCACGCGCCGGTCGCCTACATCAGCGGTGATGACGAGGATATCGCCTACGCGAACGCCAACGACGATTTCGAGCACATCGAGCGGATTCCGGTGCTGCGCGCTTACGGACGGGGCATTCTGCACGGGGGCACCTACGCCGATCGCAACGGCGGGGAGTTCGCCGGGATCGCCGTGGCTTGGCTCAACTGGCAGTTGAAGCACGATCAGCGTGCGGCGCAGCTGTTCGTCGGGCCCGATTGCGGGCTGTGCGTGAACCCGCACTGGGTGGTGCGCAGCAAGAACCTGCAGTAGCGCCCTCATGGGGTGCGGCGGCTACGGCTTGCTGTCTCGGCAGCCGACGGCGTTTCATCGCACGTAACGGCCGTTGTCGCCGGGACGGATATTCGCACTTTGGCCTCTCAGCTTAAATCCCCGGTCACAACAGACCGGATCATCCGGCGGCGAGAGGGGCATGCTCGGCACGGGCGCGGGTCGCAGGGGTCTCGCTCATTCAGGTTCGCTTCTGAGGCATCTCGGCTGGCCCGCACTGGCCCTCCTGGGGGCGATCGCCAGCTCGGCGCTTGCACAGAGCAACGCGCCCTCGGGACCGAGCAGTCCGGGTGCGGAATCTAACACCACCCTCCTCGAGGAGATGGTCGTCACGGCGACGCGGCGCACTGAGGACGTGCAGAAGGCGCCCGTCGACGTAGCGGCCGTGAGCGCGGGCGATCGATGATCCCTTCTTCGAGGAGCGAGCACTGCTGGCACCTTACACGCCCGAGCCATCGAGCCCATGAGCTACGCCGCACGCTTCCTCGACCGCTCCCGATCCTGCGAGGTCCCCCCTGGCCCCGCAGCTCGGGCGCTCGTGCCCGCCGGGAACTGCGAGCCGGATGCCCGCTCTTCCCGGCGGGTGCGGCGCATCCCTCAGGATGCCGTGCCCTCATTGATCT
>DATJSR010000205.1:0-2991 GCA_035504015.1 Steroidobacteraceae bacterium | reverse complement strand
CCGCGCTCGAGCGCTTACCGTAACCTCGTCAATCCCTTCGAGCCCGTGCGGATCTTCTCGGACGATCAGGTCGAATTCCTGCATCAAGCGGCGCTCGATCTGCTCGAGCGGCAGGGTATGCGCGTGCTCGCGCCGCGGGGTCGCGCGGTGTTCGCACAGGCGGGCGCGGAGGTGAACGAGTCGACGCAGATGGTGCGCCTGGATCGCGCGCTGGTGGCGCAGGCGCTGCAGAGCGTGCCGCGGGAGGTGAATCTCGTCGCACGCAATCCCGCCCGCAGCACGCGCGTCGGGAGCCGGCACGTCATCTTCGCCCCAGTGGCCGGTCCGCCGAGCGTCACGGACGAGAAGCGCGGGCGCCGCACCGGAGCGCTTGCCGACTATCGCGAGCTGGTGCAGCTCGCGCAGGCGTTCGATGTCGTGCACGTACTCGGCCAGATGACCGAGCCGCAGGACGTGCCCGTCGCCACGCGCCACCTTGCGACCTCGCTCGCGCAACTGACCCTCGGGGACAAGCCTCCCTACTTCTACTGTCGCGGCGATGGTCAGCTCGCGGACTGCTTTGCGATGCTGCGCATCGCGCACGGCATCGACGAGGCGACCTTCCTGGCCGAGCCGCGCTGCTACAGCATCGTGAACACCAACTCCCCGCTGCAGCTGGATCGGCCGATGACCGAGGGGATACTCGAGTTCGCCCGCAACGGCCAGCTGCTGATCGTCACGCCGTTCACGCTCGCGGGCGCGATGGCGCCGGTCACCATCGTCGGCGCGCTCATGCAGGCGCATGCCGAGGCGCTCTTCGGCATCACGCTCGCGCAGCTCGTGCGCCCCGGCGCACCGGTCGTGTACGGCAGCTTCACCTCCAACGTCGACATGAAGTCTGGCTCCCCGGCCTTCGGCACGCCGGAGTATGCGAAGGCCGCCTTCGGTGCCGGCCAGCTGGCACGACACATCGGCGTGCCCTGGCGCTCATCGAGCGCCACGGCCTCCAATGCGCCCGATGCACAATCGGTCTACGAGTCGCAGATGAGCCTGTGGGGCGCACTCCTCGGTGGTTGCAACTTCATGCTGCACGCCGCGGGCTGGCTCGAGGGCGGCCTCAATGCCTCGTACGAGAAGTTCATTCTCGATGTCGAGATGCTGCAGATGTTCGCCGAGATGTTCCGGCCGCTCACCGTCTCGCCAGAGGAGGTGGGGCTCGAAGCCGTGGCGGAGGTCGGACCGGGCGGGCATTTCTTCGCGGTGGCGCACACGATGCAGCGCTACCGGCACGCCTTCTACACGCCACTGGTGTCGGACTGGCGCAACTTCGGTGCTTGGACCGAGGACGGCGCCAAGACCGCGACGCAGCGCGCGACGAGCGTCTGGAGCGAGACGCTCGCCGCCTTCGAGCCACCGCCGATGGCTGCCGAGGTGAGCGAGGCGCTACAACAGTTCGTGGAGCGGCGCACACGCGAGGGGGGCGCATTGCCCGTCGGGTGAAGGGATGCTCATGAAGCGTTGCGCTGCCCTGCGGGGATGGATGCTGCGGGGTGCCCTGGTCGGCCTCGGTGGGATCGGCTGCGCACTTGCGCTCGCCCCGCGCGCGGGCGCGCAGGCATTCGCCGATCTGCCGAGCGCCCAGGTCGACTACTCGCACGCGGATATGATCCCGCGAGTGAGCTGCCGCGACCTCGCCCGCTATGCGGGCAGGAGCATCGTGGCGCTGCGCGCGGCCGCCTTCGGCATCGACGGCACCACGCCTGCGCATTGCCGGGTGAGCGGAACGCTTGCGCCCGAGATCGCCTTCGAGGTGGCGCTGCCCGAGCACTGGAACGGCCGCTTCTACATGATCGGCAACGGCGGGGATGCGGGCGAGTCGCTCGAGGACCCGGGCCGGGCGGCGCAGCGAGCCGCTGCGCTGCGGCTGGGCTTTGCTTTTGCGCAGACCAACACCGGGCACGATGCGCATCAGGAGCCGGGTGCGACCTTCGTGCTCAGCAATCCACAGAAGGCCATCGATTACGCCTACCGCGCCGTGCACCTGACGGCGCTCACGGCCAAGGCGCTCACCAGCCGCTACTACGGGATGCCGATTGCGCACTCGTACTGGAATTCCTGCTCGAACGGCGGCCGGCAGGGTCTGATCGAGGCCGAGCGCTACCCGCAGGATTTCGATGGCCTGGTCGTGAACGCTCCCTGGATCAGCCAGACTGGCTTCACGCTCGGTGCGCTGTGGAACCAGCGCGCGCTCGATGCGGCGACGCCGCTCACGCCGGCGAAGCTTGCACTGCTCGCCCACGAGGTGATGCAGCGCTGCGACGGCATCGACGGTGTCGTCGATGGTCTCATCGATGATCCGCGCAAGTGCGATTTCGACGCGCAGCGCGACGTACCGCAATGCCCGGTGGGCACCGACGGCCCCGACTGTCTGACACAGGCGCAGGCGCAGGCCGTCATGAAGATCTATGGCGGCCCGAGGAGCGATGGGAAGGCGCTGTTTCCCGGCTACGAGCCTGGCAGTGAGGCGGTCATCTCCTCAGGCTTCGGGGTCACGCACGAGGCGAGCGCCTGGCTCAACCTCATCGTGCCTTCGCAGCCCGATCGCAAATCCGCCGATTTCAATCTGGCGGAGAACACCCTGCGCTACCTTGCGCTCGTTCCCCCGCAGCCGGCGTACGACTACCGCAGCTTCGACTTCGAGCACGATGTGCCGCTGCTCGATGCCTGGGGGCGCAAGGCCAATGCCACCAATCCCGATCTGTCGCGGTTTCGAGCGCGCGGTGGCAAGCTGCTGATGACCCATGGGTGGGCCGATCCCATCCTGCAGCCACGCGAGAGCATCGCGTATTACGAGCAGGTGCTCGCGCGCAACGGGCCGCGGACGGCGGATTTCTTCCGCCTTTTCATGGTGCCGGGTATGACCCACTGCAGCGGCGGCAACGGCACCGACCATTTCGATGCGATGACGGCGCTCATCGACTGGGTGGAGAAGGCCAAGGCTCCCGCGGTACT
>DATJSR010000204.1:0-58187 GCA_035504015.1 Steroidobacteraceae bacterium | reverse complement strand
CTCGGCGGCGAGGTGCAGCCCTGGGAGCGCGTCAAGTTCTACTACACCGCGGTGCTCGATCCGCTCGATGCCCACGTGGCCTTGCGGCTCGCCGACGGCACGCCGCTGCTCATCGACGAGGCGCTCGGGGAGGGGCGTCTCATCCTCTTTGCCTCCGGTTTCGACAATCTCACCAACGATCTACCGCTGCATCCGCTCTTCGTCGCCTTCATCGACCGCGCCGTGCGCTATCTTGCGGGCTTGCAATTGCGCCCGAGCGCTCGGCGCGTGGGGGACGTGGTGCCGCTGCGCAGCTCACGCGAGCGAGGTGTGAGCGTTGCGGTGATCGATCCGCGCGGGGAGCGGCCGCTGTCGCTTGCCCAGGCGACGACGGCGACGAGCCTCGCCCTCGAGCAGGCGGGCTTCTACGAGCTGCAGCTGGCGAATGGCCGCCGTGAGCTCATCGCCGTCAATTCCGATCGGCGCGAGTCCGACCTGCGGCCCATCCCCGATGAAGTGCTCGCGCTGTGGCGCGCCACGGGCGCACCTGCCGCGTCCCTCGCCGCGGGGAGCCCACCGCCCGCGGGGAGCCCACCGGCGGCAGCGGCGCGCGTACACGTGGCCCAGGGCCTGTGGTGGTACGCTATCGCACTGCTGCTGGTTGCAGCGCTCGCGGAAGCGGGGCTCGCCAGTCGGTATCTCGGCACCCGGCGGGAGCAGTCGTGACGGCGCGTCAGGCACTGCGGTCCTACATGGCGGAGCTGCAGCGGCGCCTGCGCTGGCGAGCGCTGCTGCGCGGTGTGGCGCTCGTGTGCGCGGTTGCGCTCCTCGCTACCGTGGTGCTCGTGCTGGCGCTCGAGCGCTACGCCTTCTCGGTTGCCAGTCTCTGGAGCGCGCGCGCCGCACTCGTCGGTCTGCTTGCCATCGCGGTGCTCGCAGGCTTTGCCCTGCCGCTCGCGCGCCTCGGCGCACGTGCCTGCGCGGCGCACGCCGAGGGGGCTTTCCCGCGCCTGCAGCAGCGCTTGCTCACCTTCGCCGAGCGCGATCGGCCGCAGCCGGATCCTTTCCTCGAGCTGCTGGCCGCCGACACCTTGCGGCTCACGAGCCCCGAGGACCGACGCATCCTGGTCTCCGATGCACTCCTTGCCGGCACGGGCGCGCTGGCACTCGCGGCGGCTCTGGTGCTGCTGTGGTTGATCGCCGCTGCGCCCGGGGCACTCGGCTACGGTGCCGCGGCACTCTGGCGCGGCTCGCCCGCGACACCCTATTACGACCTACGCGTCGAGCCGGGCGATGCGAGCGTGCGCCGTCGCGCCGACATGCTGGTGACGGCACTGCCGCTCGGCAGCGCGAGTCGCCCGGTGCTGCACGCGCGCTATGCGGGCGCGGCGCACTGGGAGCGCCTCGAGATGCAGCCGCGGCCGCAGTCGGCGGCCTTTCAGTTTCTCTTCGCGGGCATCCCCGCCGATATCGAGTATTACGTGGTCGCCGGTGCCGTGCACTCGCCGCACTATCACCTGCGGGTCGCCGACCTCGCGAGCATTCGGCACATTCGTGTCACCTACCATTACCCGGCGTGGATGCGGCGCGCAGATGAGGTCGACGAGCGGGGCGGGGACCTGCGCGCCGTGCAGGGTACGCAGGCGCGTGTCGAGCTCTCCACGGACCGGCCGCTCGCGCATGGCGTGCTCGCACTCGATGACGGGCGCGAGATTGCCATCGAGGCGCTCGGCGCGAATCGCTACGCGGCGACGGTGCCGATCGAGCGCGACGGCGCCTATCACCTCGGGATGCACGATCGTACGGGCGTGGTGCGATTGTCAGAGGATTACTTCATCGAGGCGGGCGAGGTGCGACCACCGCAGGTCGCGCTGCTGCGACCGGAGCGCGATTACCGGGCGAGCCCGATCGAGGAGGTGACCCTTGCCGCGCAGGCGAGCGACAGCTTCGGGCTCGATGAGCTCGCGATTCATTACGCGGTGAACGGCGGCCCGGAGCAGCAGGTCCGCGTGGCGGCCCCCGCCGCCGCGACCCGGGCCAGCGGCTCGCTCACCCTGGCGCTCGAGCGCTTCCATTTGGTGCCCGGCGATGTGGTGAGTGTCTTTGCCAGCGCCCGCGATGCGCGCAGCGAGGCGCGCAGCGAGCTGCAGTTCATCGAGATCGAGCCCTTCGAGCGGGAGTTCTCGCAGTCGCAGCAGGCCGGCGGCGGCGGGGCCGGCAATGCGGATCATCAGGCGCAGATCACGCAGCGGCAGAAGGAGATCATCGCGGCTACCTGGAGCGAGGCGGGACTGCACGCCGATTCCCCGCAGCATGCGGCCGAGCAGGCGAAGTTCCTTGCGGACGTGCAGACGACGCTGCGCTCCCAGTCGCTGTCGCTCGCCGGACGGCTCGAGATGCGCGACCTCAATACCGCCAACGAGCAATTCGGACGCTTTCAGCAGGAGATGGCGGCGGCGGCCGCGGCGATGCAGCCGGCCGCGCGTGCTCTCGCGGACGAGCGCTGGCACGACGCGGTACCCGAGGAGCAGAAGGCGCTGCAGCATCTGCTGCGCGCGGAGGCCACGTACCGCCAGATCCAGGTGGCGTTCGGCAGCCTCGGTGCCGGTGCGGGCTCGGCCGGACGCGATCTTGCGAGCCTCTTTGACCTCGAGCTCGACACCGAGAAGAACCAGTACGAGACACGCCAGGCTGCGAATGCCCCCGAGCAGCAAAAGGGGGCAATCGATGAGGCGCTGCGCAAGCTCGATGAGCTTGCGCGCCGCCAGAGCGAGCTTGCCGCGCAGCGTTCCCCAGGTGCGCTGAGCGCCGAGCAGCGCTGGCAGCAGGAGATGCTGCGACGTGAGGCCGAGCAGATGCGCCGCGAGCTCGAGCAGCTCAGCGAGTCCGGCTCGCAAGGCGCTGCGAACGGTGCCTCGGGCATGGCGGATGCGAGCGCGGCGGCGCAGCCCTCCGCGCAGCCCGGGGAGCCGAGCCAGCAAGCGCAGCAGCTGCGCGCTCGGGAAGCGCTCGAGCGGCTGGCCCGTGCGGAAGCGCAGATGCGCGCGGCAGTGGACAGCCCGCAGGCCGCCCCGGCCCAGCAGGCGGCGCGTGAGCTGCGCGACTCGCTGGCGCTCCTCGGCGGGGTCGAGCAGCAGCAGGCCGGCCACGAGCTCGAGGGCCTGCGGGCCGAGGCGGCGCGCCTCGCACGCACCGAGCGGGAGCAGGCCGAGCAGCTGCAGCGGCAGCTCGATTCGGGGGTGGGCACGACGCCCGGTACGCTGCCGCAGATGCGCAGCTACGGCGGCGCGGATCTTTCGGGCATGGTCGAGCCGCGCCAGCGCCTGGCGGACGATGCATCGCGGCTCGAGCAATCGATGCGCACAACCGAGCGGCAGACGCTCGCGCACAGCCACGCTGCGGCGGCGAAGCTGCGCGATGCGCTTTCGGATCTCGACGACACCGAGCTCGAGACGCGGCTGCAGCGCAGTGCGGATCTTTTGCGCCGCGGCTACAACCCCGCCAACGATGCCATCGAGGCGGAGATTGCCGCGGCGCTGCAGCGCCTGCAGCAGCAGCTGAGCGAAGCCCAGCAGGCGCTCGCTGGCGAGCAACCCGACCTCAATGACCCCCTCGATGCGCTATCGCGAGTGCGCGCGCAGCTCGCCGCGCTCGATCCATCCCGCCGCGCGCCAGGCTCGACTCCGGCGGCGGGCGGCGCGGGTGGCGACCAGCGGGGTCGCGCCACAGGGGGCGCGGCGGGCGGTGCGGTTCGGGGTGCGGGCGGTGCGGGAGAGCGCATCTGGGGCGGCTGGAATCTCGGTAACAACGGATCGTATGCCGGAACCGCGGCGACGCCGCAGCCCACACCGAGCGTCGATCCTGAGCAGGCCTATCGCCAGGGACTCACGGCTCTTGCGGGAGTGCGCCGCTCCGTCGCCGATGATCCCGAGGCGCGGCACCAGGCGGATGCGCTGATCCGCGCCATGCAGCAGCTCGATCCGCGCCGCTTCCCGGGCAATCCGCTGATGGTGCAGGAGCTGTACGCGAGTGTCTTGAGCCAGCTCGATCGGCTCGAGCTGCAGTTACGGCATGGCGAGGCAGAGGCGCCCGCAAGCGAGGTGCGCAGCGAGGATCCGCTGGCGGTGCCGGCCGGCTATCAAAGCGCCGTGGCCGATTACTATCGCCGCCTCAGCCAGTCATCAAACTAGTGGTGATGATGACCGCCGGGGCCGTGCACGTGCCCGTGCGTGAGCTCCTCCGCCGTGGCCTCGCGCACAGCCGTGATCTCGACCTCGAAGTTGAGGTTCTTGCCGGCGAGCGGATGATTCCCATCGAGCGTGATCGCATCATCGCCGACGTGAGTGACCGTGACCGCGTGCGCGCCATGCTGCGTCTGCGCCTGCAGGCGCATGCCGACCTTCACGTTCTTCACACCCTTGAGCGCCTTGCGGGGCACCTGCTGCACCAGCTGCTGGTCGTACTCGCCGTAGCCGTCGGCCGCCGGCACCTTGACACTGAGCTTCGCGCCCGCCGTCTTGCCCTGCAGCTGCCGCTCGAGACCCGGGATCAGATTGCCATGACCATGCAGGTACGACAGGGGCGCGCCCGATGTGGAGCTGTCGATGATCTGACCGTCGTCGTCGCGCAGCGTGTAGTGCATGGTCACGACCGAATCCTTGTTGATGCTCATGGAAGACCTGCGGCGATAGGTGTTGCGGGCAGTCTGTCGGGCACCGGGCGCGTCGTCAAATCGCGCGCCACGCCGGCCGCCGCCGCCGGCCGCCACCGGCCGCCGCGCTGAGCCGCGGTCGCGCGCGCCGTTCCGTGCGGGCTCGGCCGACGCAGCACCTATAATGCGGCCCATGAACCTCGTCTCGTCATTGCGCTCGTGATCATTCCCTCCACACGCGAAGTGCTCAGCAACACACGCCGCACGCTGCTCTCGGTGCAGCACTGGCGGGCGCGGCTGCTGCTGTGGTCGGCGGCGCTCGCCGTGGGCGGTATCGCCATTGGGTTCGCGCGCCTCGCCGATCTGGCGCAGGCCGCGCTGCGCGCGCTGCTCACCACCTCCTCGCTGTGGGTGTGGGGGCTTGCGCCCGTCGGCTTCTGCGGCATCGCGTGGGCGACGCGCCGCTATTTTCGGGGTGCCGAAGGCAGCGGCATCCCGCAGACGATCTACACCCTGCGGCCGGAGGCCGGACCCGCGGGGGCGCAGCTGCTGCGATTGCAGGTGGTGGTGGGACGCATGCTGCTCGCCGCCGCCGGCCTGCTCTGCGGAGGCTCGATCGGGCGCGAGGGTCCCACGGTGCACGTCGGCGCGGTGATCACCCATGCGTTCGGTCGCTGGTTGCCGCACGGGAGCATGCAGGCGCAGCGCCGTGCGCTCATCCTCGCCGGCGGCGCGGCGGGAGTGGCGGCGGCGTTCAATACCCCGCTCGCCGGCATCGTATTCGCCATCGAAGAGCTCTCACGCTCGTTCGAGGAGCGCGCCAGCGGCGCAACGCTCACCGCGGTCGTGATCGCCGGCATCATGGCGATCGCGCTCGTGGGCAACTACACCTATTTTGGCCAGCCGGTGGTGTCGGAGGCGGCCTCGCGCGCCGTCTCCTTCGGCACCCTCGCCGTGGCGGTCGCGGGTGGCCTCGGTGGCGGGCTGTTCAGCCGCCTGACCCTGGCGGGCGTGCGCGGCCTGCCAGGCGCGCTCGGCAAGTGCCAGCGCACGCGGCCGCTGCTCTTTGCGGCGCTCTGCGGACTTGCGGTGGCCGCCCTGGGTGCCGCGAGCGGCGGCCTCACCTATGGGACCGGCTACCAGGAGGCCCGCTCGATCCTCGAGGGCCAGGCGCATCTGCCCTGGATCTACGCGCCCGCACGAGCGTTGGCTACGCTTTTGGCCTATCTCAGCGGTATTCCCGCGGGACTTCTCGCGCCATCGCTCTCGGTGGGCGCGGGCGCCGGACAGATAGTCGCCGATCTCTTCGGCGAGCACACCGCAGTGCCCTTCGCCATTCTCGGCATGTGCGGCTACCTGGCGGGCGTGACGCAGGCCCCGCTCACCTCGCTCGTGATCGTGATGGAGATGACCACGCAGCACGCGATGGTGTTGCCGCTGATGGTGACCGCGGCAGTGGCGACCGCGGTGTCCAAGCTGTTCTCACCGCCGCTGTATCAAACGTTGGCACTGCGCTACGCGGCTGCGGAGCCCGCGGCCACGCATCCGGTCACGACGCCGCCGCCGACCCCGACGCGGACGTCACCACCTGACAGTGTTGACCGTGTTTCTTGAGCTCGGCGCAGATCGACTGCGCATCGGCCTGCGACATCGGCGCCGAGCGCACCTCGTTGATGCGATTGGGCGTCGTATCGACCACCACATGGTGCAGCACCTTGCCGAAGCGGGCCTGCAGCTCCTTGCGCTCGTGCTCGGCGGCCATCTTGCTGTGGTACGCGCCGAGCTGCACCTGGTAGGCGGCGAGCTGCTGTAGGCGCGCGCGCGCCTGGGAAGCCTCGGGCGCCTGCGGATACTGCTGCAGGAACGCCTCATAGGCAGTGGCCGTGTTGCTCGACTGTGCCTGCTGCCAGGCCGCTCCGCGCTGCAGGTCGGCGAGGCGCGTGCGGGCTTCGGCAGCGTGCGCACCGTGGGGCTGCTGCTGCAGGTACTGCTGCAAGCTCTGCTCCGTATTCGCGTTCTGGGCCAGCGTCCATGCCTGATCGTCCTGCAGGCTCTGGATGCGCTCGCGCGCCTCCTGCGCATGCGCACCGCTCGGGTGCTGCAGCAGGAACTGCTGATACGCGGCGAGGGTGCCGGCCGAGCTTGCCTTGTTCCAATCGGATTCCGTGGAGCTGCAAGCGACGAGCAGCAGGCTCGAGAACAGGAGCGCGGGAAGGAAGGACTTCATGACTGCACAGCCTCGTGGGCCAAATGGCCGTGACTAATACGATACGATACGTAGCGTAATCCGCGCAATGGTCGCGCGGCTCGGCTCGAGGTTGCGCTCGAGCCGGCGGAGCCTGCTAGGATCGCTGGCCCGCCTCACCGACAGGTCGTTTCCATGAGTCCCAGCTTTCCGGCCCCGCGGCCCGCGAACAGCCTCGGCCGTCCCCGCGATCAGCGCATCGATGCCGAGGTGGTCGCCGCGGTGCTGCGCGTGCTGCGCACGCGCGGTTACGGCGCGGTGACGATCGAGGGCATCGCCCGCAGCGTGCGCCGCGCGCGCACCAGCCTGTACCGCCGCTGGCCGAGCAAGCGGCATCTGGTGGCGTACGCCGTCCTGAGCGAGCTCGGGGAGAATCCCGCGCCGGACACCGGCGAGCTGCGCGGAGATCTCGAGGCGGCGGTCGATACGCTGTTGCGCGCCTTCGCCGGTCCGCTCGGCCATGCGCTGCCTGGGCTGGTCGCCGACCTCGCGCACGATCCGGATCTGGCGCGGCTCATCCGCGGGGACGTGCTCGCGGCCCGGCGCCTCTCGATGCGCGAGGCCTTCAGGCGCGCACGCCTGCGGGGCGAGGCTCGCGACGGGCTCGACATCGAGCTGCTGCTCGACATGCTCACCGGACCGTTCTATTACCGCGTGCTCTTCGGGCACGCCCCGATCTCGCGGCGCATGAGCCGCACGGTGGTGGACTACGTCCTGCGGCTCGCTGCGGTGTGAGCTGCGGTCGGCCTCGCAGGCGCTGCGGGAAGGCCTTTCAGGTCGCCTCCGTGGTCTTGTGCTCGGCGAACTGCGGCTGCGGCACGGACGCGCGCGTATCGGGCGGCAGCTGCCAGAAGATCCATGCCGACACCGCCGTCATGAGCCCGACGCACAGATAGGTGCCGTGGAAGGCGAGCAGGCTGTGCGTGCGGCCGAAGACATCCTCGAAGGTGGTGAGCAGCCCACCGGCGGCGGCCACCCCGAGGCTCATCGCCAGCATCTGCACCATCGAGAGCAGGCTGTTGCCGCTGCTCGCCTCGGGCCCGGCCAGATCCTTGAGCGTGACGGTGTTCATGGCCGTGAACTGCAGTGAGTTCACCAGCCCGAAGAGCGCGAGCTGCAGCACCACCAGCGTGAGCGCCTCGTGCGCCGTGAGCAGCGCCAGGCTCGCCATGGCGGCACCCACCAGCAGGGTATTCGTCACGAGCATGCGCCGGTAGCCCACGCGCTGGATGATCGGCGTCACCAGGCGCTTGGAGAGGATCGCCGCCGCCGAGGTGGGCAGCATCATGAGGCCGGCGTGAAAGGGTGAGTAGCCGAGGCTCACCTGCAGCAGCAGCGGGGTGAGGAAGGGCATGCTGCTGCTGCCCAGGCGGGCGAAGAGGTTGCCGAGCAGGCCGATGCTGAAGGTCGGCGTATGAAATACGCTCGCGGGAAAGAGCGGATAGCGCTGCTGCGGCGCCCGCAGCCAGTACGCGGTGAGGCTCGCCAGACCAAACACCAGCAGCAGCAGTACCGTGGCATGCCGCAGGCTCAGCTCCGAGAGTCCATCGACGGCGAAGGAGACGGCCACCATGCCGACGGCCAGCAGCATGTAGCCGCCCAGATCGAAGGGCGCAACGGGCGCGCGGCTGTCGGGCATGAGCGCGAAGGTGCAGATGCACCCAGCGAGCCCGATCGGCACGTTGATGAGAAAAATCCAGTGCCAGGAGGCGACCTCCACCAGCCAGCCCCCGAGCGTCGGACCCACGAGCGGTCCGATCAGGCCCGGGATGGCGATGAAGCTCATGGCGGCGAGCAGCCGCTCGCGCGGGAAAGCGCGCAGGATCGCGAGCCGCCCCACGGGCAGCAGCATGGCCCCGCCCGCACCCTGCACGACGCGCGCCCCGGTGAGCTGCAGGAGCGTATGCGACGCGGCGCACAGGAGCGATCCGACTATGAAGAGAAGAATGGCGCTGAAGAATGTGCGCCGGGTGCCAAAGCGATCCGCAAGCCAGCCCGAGGCGGGGATCAGCATGGCCATGGTGAGCGCGTAGGCGATCACGACGGACTGCATGCGCAGCGGTCGCTCGCCGAGGCTGTGCGCCATGGCGGGCAGCGCCGTGTTGACGATGGTGGTGTCGAGGGTCTGCATGAAGAAGCCGACCGCCACGAGCCACGGCAGATAGCCGAGCGAGCGATCGCGGTTCACCGGCAGTACCCGCCGGTGAGTTTGCGCGGCCCTCTGGAGTGCGTCGTCCGCAAGCCCGATCAGCCGCCGGCGCGCTTGGCGGCGAAGCCGAGCCTCTGCAGCTCTGCGACCAGGCGGTCGCGGTGCTCGCCCTGGATCTCGATGGTGCCATCGCGCACGGCACCGCCGGCACCACAGAGCCTCTTCAGCCGCGTCGCGAGCTCCTCGAGCTGCGCCTCGGGCAGCGCTAGACCGGAGATGACGGAAACTGCCTTGCCGCCGCGTCCGGCGACCGCGCGCGCCACACGCACGCGATCGGCACCAGCCGGGACCTGGCTCGCGGGCACGCGGGCAGCACGCTGGGCCGCCGCCGCATCGATCACCACCCCACGGAAGGTATGCTTGGGTTTGCTGCTCATGCGTGCTTCAGGAGGTGAGCGGGGTGTCCGCCATCGATGGAATTCTAACGCGGGGCTGTGGCCCGCGGCGCCCGGATCTGCCCCTTACTCTACAATGTAACGTACACGCCGCACGCGGGAGTCTGCCGATGTCCCTGACGCCGTTTCACATCGCCGTGCAGGTGCGTGATCTCGAGGAGGCGCGCCGCTTCTACAAGGAGGTGCTCGGCTGCCGCGAAGGTCGCAGCGCCGCGCACTGGGTCGACTTCGATCTCTTCGGCCACCAATACGTCTGCCACCTGAACCCCGCGCTCGGCCCAGAGGGACGCATCGGATCACACTACAACCCCGTCGACGGGGACAGCGTGCCCGTGCCGCACGCCGGTGTGGTGCTCGAGATGCGGGCCTGGCAGGGGCTGGCGGAGCGCTTGCGCCGCCACGGCGCGCGCTTCGTCATCGAGCCTCACGTGCGCTTCCAGGGCGCACCGGGCGAGCAGGCAACCATGTTCCTGCTCGATCCTTCGGGCAACGCGCTCGAGTTCAAGTCCTTCCGCAACATCGCCGAGCAGCTGTTCGCCACCTGAGCGCGCGCGTGCGCGCGCCGTCGCAGCACCTCACCCAGCCGGGCGGCGGGGGCGAGATAGAAGTCGTACTGCGCGCGGCAGGCGCGCAGAAAGCTCCACAGGCCATAACCGGCGCGGCGCAGTACCCGAGCGTGGCCGAACCAGGCGGCGAGGGCCGTGCCCACGAACAGGCCGCGATGCGCGTGCCGCCGGGCCCAGGCGCGCATGGGCGAGCACCGGACCTGAGCGGCCAGCAGCAGCGCCGACTCGAATCCGACGTGGGCGTGCTCATCCGTGAGCAGGGTGCGGCACAACGCCTGCAGCTGCCGGCAACGCGTCGCGTTCTCGAGCGCACGGTAGTAGACGATGCCGACGAGCTCGGCACAGAGCAGCACCCCGAGTGTCATCTCGAAGCCGCCGAGCCGGCGCAGCCGACGGAACAGCGATGCGAGGAGGTCGCCACGCCTGCGCCCCAGGGCATGCGCATCGAGGAACTCCCCGAGCAGCGCCGCATGGCGCTGCTCCTCGGCGATCAGCAGCTCGATGATCGGCGGCAGCTGCGCCAGAGCGTGTCGCTGCGCGAACTGGCGCGCCTTGCGCAGCAGGCGGGCACCGTCCGATTGCTCGCCGAGCTGAAAGCCGGCGAGCGAGGCGCCGATGGCGCGCCGCTCCGCGGGGGTCAGCGCGGCAGCGAGATCGCCGCGCAGCGGCCGCGGCTTATGGGCGTGGTACTCGAAGTGATTGAGCCAGATCTGCAAGTCGGCGTACATGGCTGCAGCCTCGCGTGAGTCCTGAGGCTACGAGCCTGCGAGCCGATCCGGTCTCGCGGATGATGCGATTCGGGCAGATTGTGGCAGCGCTCAGCCGATGCTCTCCGCGCTGTAGCGCGCGAGCAGCCCCGTGCGCACCGTGTAGCGGTGCACTCGCACGAACAGCCATGCACACAGCAGGATCTGCGACAGCGCGAGCCCGAGGGCGAGCGGCAGCGACGTGGCGTCGTAGGGATGGCCGGTGACGATCGCGCGCATGTCCTCGAAGACATAGGAGGGGGGCAGTGCTTTGGCGATCGAGCGCATCCAGGCGGGCAGCGTCGCGAGCGGATAGAACACGCCGACGAAGGGCGAGAGCAGCGCCGGCAGCGGCCAGACCATCCATTCGGAGGCGGGACCGAAGCGCAGCACCAGGGCACTCGCGAGAACGCCGAGCCCGATGCCGAACAGAAACAGCACCAGCAGAAACGGCACCAGCGCAAGGCCCATCGAGAAGAAGGGCAGCCCGAAGACGGCCGTGGCGAGCACCAGCATGACGGCGAGGCCGACGAGACTCGCGAGGATGCTCGTGCCGATGAGCCCGAGCAGGTACTCGGAGATGAGGAGCGGACTGGCGAAGAAGTTGAGGAAGTTGCGCGACCACACGTCCTCGAGGAACGCGGTGGTGACCCCCTGCATGATGCGCGTGAAGAAGTCCCACAGGAGCACTGCACCCAGCAGGCTGGCGATGAAGTCGATGCGGCTGCCGCTCACCGCATCGAGATAGCGGCTGATGAAGCCCCAGGTGACGATGTCGATCGCCACCCAGGCGAACATCGGCAGCACGCGTACGGGGCTGCCGCGCATCAGATACAGCTGGCGCAACACCACCCCCGCGATCGGCTCGAGCCTCACGGCCCGGCACCGGCGCGCAGCGGCTCGCGCGCGAGGCGCACGAAGAGCTCCTCGAGCGTCGGTGCGCCGTGCTCGGCCGGCAGGCCGCGCGGATCGCCTTCGAGCAGAATGCGCCCGTGCGAGAGAAACAGCACCCGGTCGCAGACCTCCTCCACCTCGTACATGTTGTGCGAGGTCCAGAGAATCCCGCAGCGCTCGCCGAGGGCAAGATCGCGGATGTGCGCGCGTGCCGTGCGCGCCGCAGACGGGTCGAGCGAGGCCGTCGGCTCATCGAGCAGCAGCAGCTGCGGACGATTCAGCATCGCCTTGGCGAGCGCCACGCGGGTCTGCTCGCCCGAGGAGAGCAGCCCGCACTTGGTGTTGCGCAGCGACTCGAGATCGAACTCGCGCAGCAGTGAGTCGATGCGCTCGGCAAGGCCCGGGACGCGGTAGATGAGTCCGAAGACCCGCAGATTCTGCGCCACGCTCAGATTGCCTGGCAGGCTGGCGTAGACCGCCGCGAAATTGGTGCGGGCGAGCGCCTGAGCGCGCTGCTGCGCGAGGTCGACGCCGCCGATCGAGATGCTGCCGGTGCTGGGCGCCAGCACCCCGAGCAGCATGTTGATGATGGTGGTCTTGCCGGCGCCGTTGGGCCCGAGGAGCCCGACGATCTCGCGCGGGCGCACGCCGAAGGAGACACCCGCGACCGCGACGAGCGCACCGTAGTGCTTGGATAGCTCACGTACTTGCAGGACCGGTGCGGGCGGCTGGGTCGGGGCGGGGGAGCTCATGCAGCGTCGTGTATCATAAACGAACGGGCGCCGCCCGCGACGGCGCCAGCGTGCTTACGGCGGACGGTGACATGGCGCAGACCTACGATGTGATCGCGATCGGCTCCGGCCACAACGGACTGGTGGCGGCGGCCTACCTGGCAAGCGCAGGCAAGAGCGTGCTCGTTCTCGAGCGCAACGCCTGGCTCGGCGGCGGTGTCGTCACTCGCGAGCTCACCCTGCCGGGCTTTCGTCACGATCAGCACTCGATGGCGCACATCTTCATCCAGGGCAATCCGCTGCTGCGCAACGACGAGCTCGGGCTCAAATCCAAGTACGGCCTGCGCTACGTGTTCCCCGAGATGCCGATGATGTCGCTGTTCGAGGATGGCGCCACATTGCCGCTCTACCGCGATCGCGAGCGCACCTGTGCGGCGATCGCGCGCTTCTCGCCGCGCGATGCGGCGGCCTACCGGCGTCTGGCCGAGCAGGCCGCGGCGTGGCTGCCCATGATCGCCGCCTCCTTGTACACGGTGCCGGCGCCGATGGGAGCGAGCACGGCGATGCTGGATCAGAGCCGCGAAGGCCGCGCGCTCTGGCGCATCACGCAGATGAGCACCCACGACTTTCTGTGCAGCTGGTTCGAGCATGAGCGGGTGCGTGCGCACTTCGCGCGCGTCGCGGGCGAGAACCTGGTATCACCGGATGAGAAGGCGACGGCACTCGGCGCGTTCGTGTTCGTGGGCTTTCTCGAGGCCTATGGCTTCGGCGTCCCGGTCGGCGGCAGCGGGCAGCTCACGGCGGCACTGGCGGCCTGCATCCGCGATCGCGGCGGGCAGGTGCAAAGCGGCACGGATGTGGCGCAGGTGCTCGTCAAGGGGGGGCGTGCGCGCGGCGTGCGCCTCGCCGACGGCCGCGAGCTCAGCGCACGCGACTGCGTGATCGGCGCCATCCATCCGCACCATCTCGGGCGCATGGTGGAGGGGATCGATGCGCGGGTGGCGGCGGAGGCGGCTGCCACGGAGGTGTCCCCGAACGCCTGCATCACCGTGCACGCGGCGCTCAGGGCGCCGCTGCGCACGCGCGCCGGCGAGCCGCTCGGCGCCGTGATGGTCGAGCTGATGCCGGATCATTACGAGGTACTGCGCCGCTCCTTCGATGAGCTGCGCTACGGGCGTCTTGCCCCGTATCCGCTCATCGGCCTCGGCTCGCTCTCGGAATTCGACGGCACGCGTGCCCCGCCCGGCGCGGCCATCATGCACGCGTGGGATTACGTGCCTTACCGGCGCGCCGACGGGCGCGCCTGGGATGAGAGCAAGCGCGAGTATGCCGAGCGCATGCTCGAGCACATGCAGCGTTTTCTGCCGAACGTCAAGGACGACCTGCTCGCGTACCATTGCGACAGCCCGGTCGACATGGAGCGCACCTCCGCGAGCTTCGTGCACGGAGATCTGCACGGCATCGCCACCAGCACCTATCAGTCGGGCGCGCACCGCCCGACACCCGAGCTCGGTCAGCTCACCGTGCCGGGGGTCGAGCGGCTCTACCTGGTGGGGCCGTTCCAGCATCCCGGCGGGGGCGTGTTCGGTGCCGGACGCGGCGCGGCCGTGAAGATCTGCGAGGATTTGCAGATCCCGCTCGAGCGCGCACGCCTCGGCACCTGAGCGCCGCGGCCCGCGCGGGTCAGCCCGCGCGGCCCGCGTGCAAGCCCTGCGGTGCGAGCACGCGGCGCAGCCAGGCCGCGATGTCGCCGATCTCCGCCTGGCAGACCTGGTGCTGCATCGGATAGGCCTTCAGCTCCACGCTATAGCCGAGCTTGCGCAGCAACCCGCACGACAGCTCCGCCAGAGCAAACGGCAGCACCGGATCCTCGCGGCCGTGACACATGAGGATGGGCACGTCGCGATTGGCGGCGGCCAGATCCTGCAGCCGCTCGCGCAGCGGCAGGTAGGTGGACAAGGCGAGGATGCCGGCCAGGCGCTCGGCATGGCGCAGCCCCGCGTGCAGCGCAATGGCGCCCCCCTGTGAGAAGCCGGCGAGCACGATGCGCCCTGCAGCAATACCTGCCGCGCGCTCGCCCTGGACGTAGCGCAGCGCCAGCGTGGCGGACTCGGCGATACCCGCGGCATCCTCGGCAGCGCTCGCCGAGAGCTCGAGGATGTCGTACCAGGCGCGCATGCGCATGCCGGCGTTGATCGTGACCGCGCGCACCGGTGCATGCGGGAAGATGAAGCGCGGCGCCTCGGCATCGGGCAAGCGCAGCTCCGGCACGAGCGGCACGAAGTCAGAGCCGTCGGCCCCGAGTCCGTGAAACCAGATGACGCTCGCGGTGGGCACCGAGCTTGCGGGCGTGAGGACGATGGCGTCGGCGGATTCCTGCTGGGAATAGCGCATTTTTCGCTTCGGGCGGTCTCGCTGGAGGCTGCCTTGTAGCATGCGCGGACGGGATAGCATAGCGTTGCGTGCCGGCGCCAAGCTGGATGACCTGCGCGCATGGGATGACGAACGAGCTGCTGACCGCTCTCGAGCGCGAGCGACCGCTGTCCGCGCTCGCAGAGCTCGGCGCATACGAGGCGCTCTGGGCCGATGAGCGGACCAGCTTTGCCTCGCTCGCGCGGCTGTTTCGCGCGTATCCGGGAGCTCGGCCTTCGGACCTGGTGACGCCACGCACCGCCCGGGAGCATGGGGCGCAGGCGCTCGCACTGGCTGCGGCGGCCGGCGTCGGCGACTTCGAGGTGTGCGTGCATGGCATGGCGAGCTACGCCGCACGCCTGCGCGATGCTGCCTGCCCGCTCGAGCTCATCTACTACCAGGGTCGCTGGCCGCTGCTCGACGGGCGCTGCGTGGCGCTCGTGGGCACGCGCAAGCCCAGTGCGGCGGGCCTGCGCTGCGCCACGGCGGCGGGGCGGCTGCTCGCGCTCGCGGGCTTCACGATCCTCTCCGGGCTTGCGCGCGGTATCGACACGGCGGTGCATCGTGCGGTGCTTGCAGCCGGCGGCGCCACCGCAGCGGTGCTCGGCACCGCGCTCACCGCGAGCTATCCGCCCGAGAACGCCGCGCTGCAGCGCCGGCTCGCGCGCGAGCAGCTGCTCGTGAGCCAGGTGCCGCTCATCCGCTATGCGCGTCAAGGCAGCGAGCGCAATCGCGCGTTCTTCCGAGCGCGCAATGCCACGCTCGCAGCACTCGCCGAGGCACTGGTGGTGGTCGAGGCCGGTGATCGCTCAGGAGCCCTCATTGCCGCACGCCATGCCTGCGAGCAGCGGCGCAAGGTGCTGCTGCTGCCGCCCTGCCTCGACGATCGTACGCTGCGCTGGCCCGCGGCTCTGCTTCGACGCGGCGCGCGTGCGCTCGCGCACCTCGAGGACTTGGAGAGCGCCCTTGCTGCCTGAGCGGCTGCGCTGGATCGACGAGCGCTGCCGCCGGGAGCACCGCTTTCTCGCGCGCACGGATCATTGCCTGTATTTCGGGCAGTTTCGGGCGCACTGCGGGCGCGAGGGCGGGGCCCTCAATCGCTTGATTCTCGACTACAAGCGCAGCCCGGGCGAGATCGCGCGTAGCGCCGGCGGACTGGGGCTGCGGCGCGCCAAGGAGCGCGCCGTGGACACGATCGCCCGAGGGCTGCGCGCTCAATTCGGGGCGGCGGCGATCGAGACCGTCTGCACCTTCGTGCCGATTCCCACATCGCGGCTGCCGGAGGATCCCGAGCACTGCGACCGTCTGCTGCGCACGCTGGTGCTGGCCTTTGGCGGCCTGCGCGCCGACATCCGCCCGCTGCTGCGCCTGCGCGCGAGCACCTTAGCCGATCATCGCCGCGGCGGCTGCCGCTCACGACTGCGCGAGCTGCTCGCGCTCACGCAGATCGATGAGCGGCAACTGAGCCGTCCGTTGCGGCCTCTCGTCGTGCTCTTCGACGATGTGGTCACCTCGGGCAAGCACCTGCGAGTGGCGACGCAGCGTATCCGTGAGCGCCTGCCGCGCCAGGCGATCATCGCCGTGCTCGTGGCCCGGCGAGCCTGGCGGGAGCCCGCGCGTTGAGCACGCCCGCGCCCTCATCGCCGTCGACCACCGCCGCGGCGAGTGCGGGTCTCGCACGCCGCTCACGGCGGGTCATCTATGCAGCGGCCGCCGCAAATCTCGGCATCGCCGCTACGAAGTTCGCCGCAGCCTTCTTCTCGGGCAGCTCCGCCATGCTCGCCGAGGCGATTCATTCCGTGGCCGACACCGGCAATCAGCTGCTGCTGCTGCATGGCCTCAAGCGCAGTCAGCTGCCACCCGATGCGGCCTATCCCTTCGGTCACGGCAAGGAGCTGTATTTCTGGAGTCTCATCGTCGCCATCCTGCTGTTCGGTGTGGGAGGCGGCATGGCCCTGTTCGAGGGCATCGCGCACGTGCTGCGGCCGCGAGCGCTCGCGAGTCCGGTCTGGGCCTACGTGGTGCTGAGTGCCGCCGCGCTGTTCGAGTTCAGCTCCTTCGTGGTGGCTACGCGGGAGCTGCTGCGCAGGCGCGGTCCCGCGGAGTTCTGGCAGCGGCTGCATCTGTCCAAGGATCCTTCGGTCTACACCACCTTCTACGAGGATCTGGCAGCACTGCTCGGCCTGCTGGTGGCCTTCGTCGGGGTGTTCCTCGGACACCTGCTGCACAATGCGTACTTCGATGCGGGCGCCTCGATTCTGATCGGGGTGATCCTGTGCGTAGTCGCACTGACGCTGATCTTCGAAAGCCGCAGTCTGCTCATCGGCGAGAGCGCCAATCCGGAGGTCGTCGCCAGCATCCGTGCCATCGTCGAGAGCGATCCGGCCATCCGCGCGGCGCGGCCGCCGCTCACCATGCATCTCGGCCCACTCGATGTCCTGCTCAATCTCGACGTGGAGTTCGAGCCGGGCATCAGCGCGCGTGAGCAGGTGGCTGCGGTGGCGCGCATCGAGGAGGCGATCCGCCGGCGCTTTCCGGGCATCCAGCGCATTTTCATAGAAGCGCGACGCTTCAGCGAGGAGCCCTGAGACAGCGTGCGCACCGGGGCGCGCACGCGCCGCGGCGCGCCCGCGCCCCGGCGTGGGCCGTGCCGCTGCTTCCCTGTTAGGATGAGCGCTCGTCGCTATACGAGGACCAACGCCTTGCCGGGGGCTCCCATCGACTATCGCAGCGCGGGCGTCGACTATCAGCAGATCGATGCCCTCAAAGTGCAGGCACAGCAGGCTGCGCGCGCCACCGCGCGCCATCTGGCCGGGCACGGAGTGCACGAGCTCGAGCGCTCGCGCGGCGAATCGGCCTACGTCATGGAGGTCGGTGGCAGGCTGCTCGCGAGCGTCACGGAATGTCTCGGTACCAAGGCGCTCGTGGCCGACGCCACACGCCCGATCAGCGGCCGCACGCATTACGACAGCATCGCGCAGGACACCATCGCGATGGCGGTGAACGACCTGCTCACGGTCGGCGCGACGCCGCTCGCGGTGCAGGCCTACTGGGCCGCCGGCAGCAGCGAGTGGTTTGCCGATGCGGAGCGCATGCGCGATCTCATCGCTGGCTGGCAGGCGGCCTGCGAGCAGTGCCGAGTCTCCTGGGGCGGGGGTGAGACACCGGCCCTCAATGGCGTCGTTGCGCCCGAGCGCATCGATCTGGCGGCTTCCTGCCTCGGGGTCATCGAGCCACGCGAGCGACTGCTGCTCGGGGAGCAGCTGGCGCCCGGCGATGCCATCGTGCTCTTCGGCTCGAGCGGCATTCACGCGAACGGCGTCACGCTGGCGCGTCGCGTCGCCGAGCGGCTCGCCGCGGGCTATGGCGCGCGGCTCGAGGACGGGCGCCGCTTCGGCGAAGCGCTGCTCGATCCCACGATTCTGTATGCATCCGTGATGGAGCGCTTCTGGGCAGGCGGGGGCCGGGCGCATTACTGCGTCAACATCACCGGCCACGGCTGGCGCAAGCTGATGCGCCACCCCCAGAGCCTCACCTACCGCATCAGCCTTCTGCCGCCCGTGCCTGCGGTGCTGCGCTTTCTGCAGCGCGAGGCCGCGCTCGACGATCACGAGGCCTACGGCAGCCTCAACATGGGCGCCGGCTTTGCGCTCTTTGTGCCACCGGATCAGGCCGGAGCGGCGCTGAGCGCCGCGCGCGCGGCCCAAGTGCCCGCCTGGGTCGCTGGGCACGTCGAGCCCGGACCGCGACGGGTCGTGATCGAGCCCCTGCGGCTGAGCTACGACGCGCACGAGCTCGAGCTGCGCGCGTGAATCACGCGCGCTCCCGCGAGGAACCCTGCGCGCGGGCGGGGAGTCGCTGAAGTGTACGAGCTGCTGCGCGCGCTGCTGTTTCTGCTCGATGCCGAGCGTGCCCATGCGCTGACGCTGCGCATGCTGCGGGCCGCGCAGCGCCTCGGGCTGCTGCAGCAGCGCCCGGCGCGGCGCTTGGCGCCGCCGCTGCGGGTCATGGGCCTGCCCTTCGCCAATCGCATCGGCCTTGCTGCCGGCTTCGACAAGAGCGGCCACTGCATCGATGCGCTCGGCGCCCTGGGCTTCGGCTTCCTCGAGATCGGCACGGTGACACCGCGGCCACAGCCCGGCAATGCGCGACCGCGCATCTTTCGCGTGCCGGCCGCGCGCGCCGTCATCAACCAGATGGGATTTCCCAACGAGGGCGCCGCGGCGGCGTGCGCGCGCCTCGCCGTGCGCCGCTACGGTGGCATCTGCGGGGTCAACATCGGTAAGAACGCCGATACCCCCCTCGAGCTGGCGGCGCGCGACTACACGCAGGCACTGCGCATGGTCTATCCGTATGCCGACTACGTCGCCGTCAACGTATCCTCGCCGAACACGAGCGGCCTGCGGCAGCTGCTGACCCCCGCACTGCTCGATCCGCTGCTGCGAGCGCTTCTCGAGGTGCGCGCGGAGCTCGCCTCGGCGAGCGGGCGGCAGGTGCCGCTGCTCGTCAAGCTCTCGCCCGATCTCGCACCGGCCGAGCTCGCCGCGGCGGCCGAGGTGATCGGGGCCCGCGGCATCGACGGCATCATCGCCACCAACACCACCGTGCAGCGTCCCGCGCTCGCCGGTATCCGCGGCAGCGACCGTCCGGGCGGCCTCAGCGGGCGACCGCTGCACGCCCTGGCGCTCGAGAGCGTGCGCACGCTGCGCGCGCTGCTCGGAGCGCGCACGCCGATCATCGGCGTGGGCGGCATCGACTCGCTCGCGAGCGCGCGCGAGATGCTCGAGGCGGGGGCGGATCTGTTGCAGCTGTACACCGGCCTGGTGTACGAGGGGCCGGCGCTGGTGCGCCTGCTCAGTCACCTGTAGTCGCTCGACCCCAGCGCCTGCGCGAGTCGTGCGGCGGCGGACACGGCGCCGCGCCGCGCAAAATCCGACGCAGCTCACGCGGCGGGCAGCTCTCGCTTTCGCGCGCGCGGCGTGCCGGGCATGATGGCTTGCCGCGCCGGTGCGGTCAGCTGTTGCGATCGAGCACGCGAGCTTCATGAAGATCGCCGTATTGTTTGGCGGCACGAGCGCCGAGCGCGATGTCTCGATCGCGAGCGCCGCTCAGGTCATCCCCGCGCTGCGCGAGCGCGGTCACGAGGTCATCGCCGTGGACTCGGCGAGCGGGCGCTTGCCGGCGCAGCAGGAGCAGCGACTGCTCGCGGCCGCCGTCGCCCTGCAGCCCCCGAGCGATACGGCGCTCGCGGGTCTTGGCACCGCGGCACTGAGGCTGGCGACGCCGGACAGCGACCTGCGCGGCGTGGAGGTAGTGTTTCTCGCCCTGCACGGGGGTGCGGGTGAGGATGGGCGCATCCAGAGCCTGCTCGATCTCGCGGGACTTGCCTACACGGGAAGTAATCACATCGCCAGCGCCGCGGCGATGGACAAGGATCTGTCGAAGAGACTGTTTCGCGCGGCGGAAGTGCCGACCGCCGAGTGGCTCATGGCGCCGGTGAGCGAGGCCCGAGTGGCCGAGCATCTCGGCTTTCCCGTCGTGGTCAAGCCGAACAAGCAGGGCTCGACCGTGGGACTGTCGCTGGTGCGCGCTCCGGGGGGGCTCGCTGCAGCCCTCGAGCGCGCTCGGCTTCACGACGATGAGGTCATGATCGAGCGGTTCGTGCCCGGTCGGGAGCTCACGGTCGGCATCCTCGATGGCGAGGCGCTTCCGGTCGGGGAGATCATCACCGAGCGTGAGATCTTCGATTACGAGGCGAAGTACCAGCGCGGCGCGGCGCGCGAGGTGTTCCCGGCGGATCTGCCGCCCGCCATCGCCGCCCGCGCCCGGCAGCTGGCGCTGCGCGCCCACCAGGCGCTGAAGCTCGGTTCCTACAGTCGCATCGATTTTCGCCTCGACCCCGCGCAGCAGCTGTGGTGTCTCGAGGCGAACTCCCTCCCGGGTCTCACCTCGAACAGCCTGCTGCCACAGGCAGCGCGCGCGGTCGGCATCGGCTTTGCCGAGCTGTGCGAGCGCATCTGTCGAGGCGCCCAGCCGAGCCGCTCCCGCCCGCCCGCCACGATCTGCCACAAATAATCCCCAGCGGTGCACTTTGCCGTCACCTGGGCTGCCGGCCCGCGGATCGACACTGCTGCTCGTGAGGCGGGGGCATGGGGCTCTCGCCCGCGCCAAGCGGAGGATCCTCTCATGAGCATCATTACCAGCAGATTTCGGGCGCGCACCGCAGGGGTTACCGTGGCGCTCGCGGCGACCGCGGTGGGCACGGTGTACGCGCAGAGCGCGCCCGATCAGGTCGAGGCGACGCCCGCGAGCAACGTCGCAAGCGTCGCCGGGCAGCCCACCGTGGATCAGCGCACCGTGACGCAGCAGCCGAGCCCATCGCCGAAGCCGCAGGCCGCATCGAAGCAGCAGAACATCGGCCTCTTCACCGGCCTTGCGGTCGGGGCCGCCGCGGGCGGCCCGATCGGTGCCGTCGTCGGCGCAGCCGCGGGCGCCTGGATCGGGGACCGCTATCACCGCCAGATCGTGGCCCGGGAGGCTCTCAAGGAGGATCTGGCGCGCAAAGAGGCAGATGAGCAGCAGCTGGCGCTGCGCCTCAGCGCACTCGATGACTCACTGCAAGCCTCGCAGGCCGAGAGCGAGCGTCTCTCCTCGGTGCTCGCGCGGGCAAAGGAGCTCAGCATGCAGGTGAGCTTTCGCACCGACGATTCCGAGCTCGGCGTCCAGGACGTGGCGCGCGTGCAGGAGCTCGCGAGCCTTGCGGCGGCACTCCCGGCCGTGAAGATCCAGATCGACGGCTACGCCGATCCGCGCGGCTCGCAGGGGTACAACCAGCAGCTCTCGGAGGAGCGCGCGCAGCAGGTTGCCGATGTGCTGAAGAGCGCCGGGGTCGATCCGCAGCGCCTCATCGTTCAGGGGCACGGCGCCAGCGAGGCGCAGAGCGCGCAGGGCGATCTCGATGGCTACGCGCTCGAGCGGCGCGTGACCGTTCGGCTGTCGATGGATACGGCAGTGGCGCGGGCGCCGTGAGGTCTCTGATGGTCGCGAAGGGGGCCGCGGCCGACGGCATCAACGCCGGCCGCGGCCAACTGTGACAGGAATCACGGTGCGCGGGTGCGCGGCCCCGCGACTCGCCGCCGCCGCACACGACATAACATCCTCTCCAAGAGACCCCCCTCGCAGATCCGCGCAGTGAGGCTGCGGAGCCGCCGCACGCTATGTGAAAGTCGCGCCCGCAAGTTGCTCGAGGGGAGTTCCGCCATGGAGACCGTCGTCGTTACCGCCTCTGCACCGCACGGATTGGGCCTGTCGACGCTGGCGTGGGCGGGTATGGGCGTGCTGCTGCTCGTGGTCATCGCCTGGCAGGCGCGCATGCGCCTGGGTCGACACCGCAGCTGAGCCGCAAGCTAGATACTCGGCAGCACCGAGGCGAGTGTCTCGAATATCTGCTGAATCTGCGCCCGCTCGATCACCAGCGGGGGTGACAGCGCGATCGTGTCCGCCGTCTGGCGCACGAGCATGCCGCGCTCGAAGCACTTGAGGAATACCTGAAAGCCGCGCGCGCCAGGCTTGCCCGCGAGGGGCTCGAGCTCCAGGCCCAGAATCAAACCGTAGTTGCGCACGTCGATCACGTGCGGCAGGCCGCGCAGGGAATGCGCCGCCTCTTCCCAGTCCTTCGCCAGCGTCTTGGCGCGCGTGAGCAGGCTCTCCCGCGCGTAGATGCCGAGCGTTGCGAGCGCCGCTGCGCAGGCGACCGGATGGGCCGAGTACGTGTAGCCATGGAACAGCTCGATGCCGTCGGGTCCCTGCATGAAGGCGTCGTGCACGGCCTTCCTGGCGAGGACCGCGCCCATCGGCACCGTGCCATTGGTGAGGCCCTTGGCGCAGGTGATCATATCGGGCGTGACGCCGAACTCGCTGGCGGCGAATGCCGAGCCGGTGCGGCCGAAGCCGGTGATGACCTCATCGAAAATCAGCAGGATGCCGTGCCGGTCGCAGATCTCGCGTAGCCGCTGCAGATAGCCGCGCGGTGGCAGCAGCACCCCGGTCGAGCCGGCGATCGGCTCGACGATGACCGCGGCGATGGTGGAGGCATCGTGCAGCGCCACGAGGCGCTCGAGCTCATCGGCGAGGTGCACCCCATGGGCCGGCAGTCCGCGCGTGAAGGCATTGCGCGCGAGGTCGTGCGTGTGAGGCAGGTGATCGGTGGCGGGCAGCAGCGCGCCGGACCACATCTTGCGGTTGCTGACGATGCCCCCAACGGATATGCCGCCGAAGCCCACACCGTGGTAGCCGCGCTCGCGGCCGATCAGCCGGGTGCGTGCCGCCTCGCCCCGCATGCGGTGGTAACCGATCGCGATCTTGAGCGCCGTATCGACGGCCTCGGACCCGGAGTTGACGAAGAAGGCGTGGTCCATGCCGGCCGGGGCGATGGCGGTGAGCTGATTGGCGAGCTCGAAGGCCGCCGGATGCCCCATCTGGAAGGGCGGCGCGTAGTCGAGCGTCTCGAGCTGCACGGCGACCGCATCGGTGATCTCGCGCCGACCGTGCCCTGCGTTGACGCACCACAGCCCGCCAACGGCGTCGAGGATCTGCTTGCCCTCGGGCGTGAAGTAATGCATGCCGGAGGCGCGCGCCAGCAGGCGCGGCTTCGCCTTGAACTGGCGGTTGGCCGTGAAGGGCATCCAGAAGGCGTCCAGGGAGGGTGCGGTGGACATTGGCGACTCCGGCGATTCACCCGTGCAAAGGGCCGAGAATGATAAGGAACTCATGCCCGCTTCGCTACAATCGCACCGCATGGGTACCCTGTACGACGGTCCCGTCGTCTTTGTTGATGTGGAGACGACGGGTACCGCCCCGAGCACGGGCCGTGTCATCGAGGTCGGGTTGGTGGCTGCCGCCGCGGGCGAGCTGCAATACGAATGGAGCACGCTCGTCGACCCGGGCATGCGCATACCGCTCGCCATCCAGCACTTCACCGGTATCACGGATGAGATGCTGCGCGGAGCGCCGAGCTTCGCGCAGGTGGCCGCGGAGCTGAGCGAGCGGCTGGCGGGCCGGCTGTTCATCGCCCACAACGCGCGTTTCGACCATGGCTTCCTGCGCAGCGAGCTGCGCCGCACCGGCCGCGCGCTGGGCGGCCGCGTCGCCTGCACGGTCAAGCTGTCGCGCCGGCTGTGCCCGAGCGAGCGAGCGCACCACCTCGATGCGCTGATCGAGCGCTACGGACTGGTGTGCGAGCGGCGCCACCGTGCGTTGCCCGATGCGCGGGCGTTGTGGCATCTGTGGCAGCGGCTGCCTCGCTGTTATGCGCCCGAGCGGCTCGAGCAGGCGCTCGCCGCCATCGTGGCGGCCCGTTCCGTGCCCGAGCATCTGCCACAGGAGCTTGCCGAGCGGCTGCCCGAGGCGCCGGGGGTCTATCGTTTCTTCGGCGAGAGCGATCTGCCGCTCTACGTGGGCAAGGCGCGCAATATCCGCGAGCGGGTGTTCTCGCACTGGCATGCGGCGCTGCGCGATGCGCGCGAGCAGCGTCTTGCCGCGCAGACGCGCCGCGTGGACTGGCTCGAGACGGCCGGCGAGCTCGGGGCGCTTTTGCTGGAGGCTCACCTGGTGCGCGAGCTGCGGCCGCTCTACAACCGTCGCCTGCGCGGCCACCCCGGCGTGTGGACCTGGGTCATCGCGGATGACGGTGCCGCGCCACAGCTCGCGCCGCTCGAACAGCTGCCCCTGTCCTTCGAGCACAGCGACCCCTACGGACTGTACCGCTCGGAGGCGGCCGCGCGCCGTGCCCTCGTGGCGCTCGCCCGCGAGCACCGCCTGTGTCTCAAGACGCTCGGGCTCGAGCCTGCCGGCGGGTCCTGCTTTGCCTACCAGCTCGGCCGCTGCGCCGGCGCTTGCATCGGCGCCGAGCCGCTGCTGCGTCATCATGCGCGGCTCAAGCTGGCACTCGCCCCCGAGCGCCTCAAGCCTTGGCCTTATGAGGGTGCCGTCGCCATCCATGAGACGAGTACCTCTTCCGAGCGCGTCGACGTGCACGTGATCGACTCCTGGCGACACCTCGGCACGCTTGCGGGCGATGACGGCCGTGCTTTCCCGGGCGACATGGCGGCGCTTACGTACGCCCTCGAGCCGCGGCGGCTCCCGAGCGCGACCCGTGCGCGCTTCGATCTGGACGTCTACCGGATCCTGCTGCGGCATCTGCGCCAGGGGGGTGCCTCGGTGATGCACTGGCCGGCAAACCCGCCGTCGCCGGTCGGCTCGCACATCGAGCGCGCCGGGGAGTGGGATCAGTCGAGTCCGTGGAATGAGTGAGACGTATCCGCTGATCGCGAGCTGCCCGCTCGGGCTTGCGGATCTGCTGGCTGCGGAGCTGCGCGCGCTCGGGGCCGAGGAGGTGCGCGAGCGCTCGAACAGCGTGGCCTTCGAGGGCTGCCTGGCGGTGGCCTATCGCGCCTGTCTCGCCTCCCGCATCGCCAACCGCATACTGCTCGGCATCGCCCGTTTCGAGGCCGCGGACACCGAGCGCTTTTATGCCGCCGCGCGCGAGCTCGACTGGACACGGCACATCGGTGCCGGCGCCACACTCGCGTGCGACTTCACCGGCAAGCACCCGACGCTCACGCATTCGCACTTCGGCGCGCTGCGGCTCAAGGATGCGATCTGCGATGCGCTGCGCGCCACCGCCGGCTATCGTCCGGATGTGAAGCGCGAGCGGCCGAGTGTGCGTGTGCATGCACATGCGCAGGGTGCGGCGGTCACGCTCGCCATCGATCTGTCCGGGGAGAGCCTGCACCGGCGCGGCTATCGCACCGAGGCGGGTGAGGCGCCGCTCAAGGAGAACGTCGCCGCAGGGATGCTGATCCGAGCCGGATGGCCGCAGCTAGCCGCCGCGGGGGCGCCATTTCTCGATCCCCTGTGCGGCTCGGGCACCCTGGTGATCGAGGCTGCGCTGATTGCCGCGCACCGCGCGCCCGGTCTGCTGCGCGAGTATTTCGGCGCCCTCGGTTGGCGTGGACACGACGCCGCGCTCTTCGCCGAAGTGCGCCGTGAGCTGCAGGGGGCCGAGGTGCACGCCAAGCTTCCCAACCACATCCGCGGCCAGGACCGCGACGCGCACTCGATCCGCATCGCCCGCGACAATGCCGAGCGCGCAGGCGTCGGCCACCTGGTGAGCTTCGCCGTGGCTGCGCTCGGCAGCGCCGTTCCCGCGCCAACCTGCGCGACCCCGCTCGCCGCCACGGCCACGGAGGGCTCGGCAGCGCCAGCCCAGGGTCTGCTGTGCACCAACCCGCCCTACGGGGTGCGCCTGGAGGACCTCGAGATCGCCCGCGCGGTGCACCGCGAGCTCGGCGCCGTGCTGCGCGAGCACTTCGCCGGATGGGAGGCCGCGGTGCTCACGGGTGCGCCGCAGCTCGGTATCGAGCTCGGCATCCGCGCTCACCGGACGCACAAGCTCTGGAACGGCGCGCTCGAGTGTCGTCTGCTGCGGCTGCGCGTGGAGCCGCGCAGCCTGCGCCAGCCCGGACGGCTCGCTCGAGCGGACCTTCCGCCGGTGCAGGAGAGCGCGGGCGCACGCATGTTCGCCAACCGACTGGCGAAGAATCGCAAGCGACTGGAGAGCTGGGCGCGGCGCACCGAGGTCTCCTGCTACCGTCTCTACGATGCGGACATGCCCGAGTATGCGTTCGCCATCGATCGCTACGACACGCTCGAGCCACCGCAGCGCTGGCTGTACGTGCAGGAGTACGCCGCGCCCGCCGACATCGATCCGGAGGCGGTGCGCCGCCGCCGTCGCGAGGTGCTGGCGAGCCTGCCCGGGGCGAGCGGCATCGATCCAGAGCACATCCGCTTGCGCACCCGGCGCCGCAGCCGTGGCGGCGAGCAGTACGGCAAGCTCGATGCCCAGGGGCGCTTCCTCACCGTGCTGGAGGGCGGGCTGCGCTTTCAGGTCAACTTCGAGGACTATCTGGATACCGGACTGTTTCTCGATCATCGCGAGACGCGTGCGCGGTTGCGCGCCGCGGCGCGCGGCGCGCGCTTCCTCAATCTGTTTGCCTACACGGGCACGGCGAGCGTGTACGCCGCTGCCGGCGGTGCCGTGACGACCACCTCGGTGGATCTCTCGCGCACCTATCTCGACTGGGCGGCGCGCAATCTCGCCGCCAACGGCTTCTCTACGGCACAGCACCGGCTCGTGCAGGCCGACTGTCGCGAGTGGCTGCGAGCCGCCGCAGCCACGCAGGAGCGATTCGAGCTGATCTTTCTCGATCCCCCCACCTTCTCCAATTCCAAGCGCATGCAGGGCGTGCTCGACATCGAGCGCGATCACCCGCAGCTGCTCGCCGCCTGTGCGCAGCTGCTCGCACCGGCAGGGCTGATCGTGTTCTCGACCAACTCGCGACGCTTTCGCCTCGATCCCGCACTGCAGGCGCAGTACGCGGTGCGCGACATCGGGCCGCAGACCCTGCCGGCCGACTTCGCGCGCAATCCACGCATTCACCGCTGCTTCGAGCTGCGCCTCGCAGCCGGGCTCCCGAGCGACACCTCCTCGGAACGCCAGGGCTTGCCCAGCCGCGCCTCGATGTAGGCACGAATCAGCCGGCGCACGACCTGCGAGGGGGTCGCGTCCTCCTCCGAGCACAAGCGCTCGAACACCGCCTTCTTGCGCGGATCGATGAGTATGGTGAGACGTGCCGTGCGCCGCTCGGGTGTCACCGTGTGGACCCACTCACATTTAATGATGATGTTATGATAATACAATGATAATACAATCGAAGCGTGCCGGATGCAGGCGCACCGGCCTCCGCAACGCTGGAGCGAGCCCGAGCCGCGCGTGATCAGCAGTCTCTCCTCGCCACTGCCGGCCTGCCTGGCGCTGCTCGGCGGCTGGCTGCTCGTCGGCTTCGCGGGGCTGCTGCGCCCGGGGAGCGTGCGCTTTGCGGGGCGCGCGCTCTTTCTGTGCGGTGCGTTGCTCGGCGCGGCGCTCGCGGCCGTTGCGGCAACAGGTCTCCTCGGCGGCGCGATCGAGCAGGCGACCCTGCCGCTCGGCCTGCCGCAGCTGCCCTTTCACCTGCGCTTCGATGCGCTCGCGGCCGTCTTCCTGCTGCTGCTCGGCACGGTCGCAGCCGGGGTGTCGGTGTTCGCGGCCGGCTACTTCCGCCAGGCAGAGGGCACCGCGCCGGGACTGCTGTGTCTGCAGTACCACGTGTTTCTCGCGAGCATGGGGCTCGTCGTGCTCGCCGACGATGCCTACCTCTTCATGCTCGCCTGGGAATGCATGGCGGTCGCCTCCTATTTTCTGGTCACCAGCGAGCATCGCCTCGCGGCGATCCGCGGCGCGGGCTTTCTCTATCTGCTGATGGCACACCTCGGGGCGATCGCGCTGCTCATGTGCTTCGGCATCCTGCAGGGCGGCAGTTGGCAGTTCACCTTCGACGCCATGCGCCATGCGCATCTCGCCGGCGGCTGGGCCGCCGCGGCATTCGCGCTCGCTTTCGTGGGCTTCGGTGCCAAGGCCGGACTCGTGCCGCTGCACGTGTGGCTGCCCGAGGCGCATCCGGCCGCTCCCTCCCCGGTCTCCGCGCTCATGAGCGGGGTGATGCTCAAGACGGCGCTCTACGGTCTGCTGCGCGTCTGCTTCGATCTGCTCGGGCATCCGGCGTGGTGGTGGGGGCTGGCGGCGCTGGCGGTCGGACTCTTCACGGCCTTCTACGGGGTGGTGTTCGCGGCCGTGCAGACCGACATGAAGCGTCTGCTCGCCTGCTCCTCGATCGAGAACGTCGGACTCGCCTGCGCGGGCCTCGGCCTCGCGATCGTCTTCTACGGCGCCGGCATGCCCGGCCCCGCGGCGCTGGCGCTCGTGGCGATGCTGTATCACTGCCTGAATCACGCACTCATCAAGAGCCTGCTGTTCCTCGGCACGGGAGCCGTGCTGCACGCCACGGGCGAGCGCAACCTCGGCAAGCTCGGGGGGCTCATCCATCACATGCCCTGGGTCGCAGCGCTGTCGCTCATCGGTGCGCTCGCGCTCGCCGGCCTGCCCCCGCTCAACGGCTTCGTCTCGGAGTGGCTGTTGCTGCAGGCATTCCTGTTCGCCGATCAGATCCCACACGGCTTCATCAACATGCTGATTCCGATGGGCGCGGCGCTCGTGGCGCTGTGCGCGGCGCTCGCGGCGTACGTCATGGTCAAGTTCTTCGGCGTGATCTTCCTCGGGCGGCCGCGCGAGCCGGCGCTCGCCGGCGCGCACGACTGCGGCTGGCTCGAGCGCCTCGGCCTCGCCTGGCTGGCGCTCGGCTGCGTGCTGCTCGGGCTCGCCCCCGTGCAGCTGCTCGATGCGCTGCGGCCGGTCACCGCGGCGCTGCTCGGCAGCTCGCTCCCGCGGCACGCGGCGCCCTGGTGGCTGCTCGCTCCCGTTCCGGGACGCAGCGTCTCCTACGGTCCGGCGCTGCTGCTCGGGGCGATGGCGCTCGTTCTGGTGCTCAGCCTGCTCGGTACGCGTGTGCTGCTGCGTCCGCGCACGCGTCGCGCCAGCGCCTGGGATTGCGGCTTCGGCGCCACGACCGCGCGCATGCAGGACAGTGCCGAGGGCTTCGGACAACCCATCCGCCACATCTTCCAGCCCTTCTTCGCCATGCAGCGTGAGCTGCCGAGCCCGTTCGACCGCGAGCCGCGCTACCGCATCGTCATCACGGACCGCTTCTGGGTGCGCCTGTACGAGCCCCTGAACGGTGCACTGCAGCGGGTCGCGGCGGCGGCGGCGGTGCTGCAGCAGGGCCGCATCGCCGTCTACCTGTTGTACAGCTTCGTGACCCTGCTCGTGCTGCTCGCTCTGGCGGTGGCGCAATGAGGCCCACGGCGATCATCACGCAGGCGCTCGAGATTCTCGCGGCACTCGCCGCGGCGCCGCTCTTTCTCGGCTGGGTGAATCAGTGCCGCGCCTGGCTGGGCAACCGCAGCGCGCCGCCCCTGACGCTGCCCTACCGCAATCTGCGCAAGCTGCTGCAGAAGGAGGCCGTGCTCGCGCACAACGCCTCCGCGCTGCTGCGCCTCGCTCCGTACGTGGTCTTCAGCACCATGGTGGTGGCGGCGGGCATCATCCCCTCGATGGGCACGCGTCTGCCGCTCGTTGCGGCCGCGGATGCGATCGCCCTCGTCGGACTGTTCGCCACCGCGCGCGTGTTCCTCGCCCTGGCGGCGATGGACGTGGGCAGCGCCTTCGGCACGCTCGGGGCGCGGCGCGAGATGATGGTCGGCTTCCTGGCCGAGCCGGCGCTGCTCATGATTCTGTTCGTCGCCTCGCTCATCTCCGCGAGCACGGCGCTGCCGGCCATCGCGGAGCATCTGGCGACGCAGTCGCTCGGCCTGTACCCGAGCCTGGCTTTCACCGCGGTGGCCTTCACGCTGGTGCTGCTGGCCGAGAACGCGCGCATCCCGGTCGACAATCCGGCGACGCACCTCGAGCTGACGATGATTCACGAGGCCCTGCTGCTCGAGTACTCCGCCCGGCATCTGGCGCTGCTCGAGTGGGCCGCGGCGCTGCGGCTCTTCAACTACGCATGCCTCGGCTTCGCACTGTTCTTGCCCTGGGGCATCGCCACGCGCGCCGGCGGGCCGCTGCAGCTGCTCGTGGCACTGCCCACCCTGGCATTGAAGCTGCTCGCCGCAGGCGTTGGGCTGGCGCTGATCGAGACCGTCTCCGCCAAGCTGCGCGTGATGCGTGCACCGGAGTTTCTCGCCACGGCGTTCCTCTTCGCGGTCCTCGGCCTGCTCGTGCACGTGCTGCTGGGAGCCTGACACTCATGCAGCATGTCAGTCTCGATCTGCAACTGCTCAATGCCTGCGCGGCGCTGCTGCTGCTCTTGTCTTTCGCGATGCTGACCCAGCGGCGCATCGTGAGCCTGGTGAGCCTGCTCGCGGTGCAGGGCGGCCTGCTCACGGTGGCCACCGCGCTGCTTGCCTGGCGCACCGCCCAGCCACACCTGTACGTCTCGGCCGTCGTGACGCTCGCTCTCAAGGTGCTGCTGCTGCCCTGGCTGCTGTCCTGGCTGATCCGCCGCCTCGGGGTCTACTGGGACACCGAGCCGCTCATCAACATCTCCGGCACCATGCTGCTCGGCATCCTGATCGTGATGTTCGCTTTCGGGCTCGCGCAGCCGGTGAGCGCGCTCGGCAGCACCACCACGCGCAACGCCATCGGCATTGCGGTGAGCGTGGTGCTGCTCGCGTTTCTGATGATGATCACGCGCCGCAAGGCGCTCTCGCAGGTGATCGGCTTTCTGTCGATGGAGAACGGGCTGGTGTTCGGCGCCATGAGCGCGACCTACGGCATGCCGATGGTGATCGAGCTCGGCGTGGCGCTCGATGTGCTGGTCGGCATGCTGGTGCTCGGCGTGTTCTTCTTCCAGATCCGCGAGCAGTTCGACAGCCTCGATCTGCATCATCTCGAGTCGCTGCGGGAGGATGACTGATGGGGGTGCTGCTGGTGCTCGCGCTGCCGGCCTGCGGGGCGCTGCTGCTCGCCTTCCTCGGCGCGCGCCGCTATGCACCCGAGCTCAACTGTGCGGTGAGCCTCGGCACGTTCGCGGCGACCTGCCTGCTGACCGCGCGGGTCATCGAGCACGGAGATCAGCTGGCCGCCCACGAATGGTTCTTCATCGATCCCTTCAATGTCTTTCTCGTCGCGCTCACCGCCTTCGTGGGCTTCACCACGGCGCTCTTCTCCCGCCCCTACATGCGCATCGAGCAGGACCGCGGGCGCCTGCCCGCGGGACGGCTGCGCCTCTACCACAGCATGTACCAGCTGTTCATGCTGACGATGCTGCTCGCGCTCACGACCAACAACATGGGGCTGCTGGTGGTTGCGATAGAGGCGGCGACACTCTCCACGGTGCTGCTGGTGACGCTCTATCGTACGGCGCCGAGCCTCGAGGCGGGGTGGAAGTACTTCATCCTCTGCGGCGTCGGTATCTCGCAGGCGCTCTTCGGCACCATCCTGCTGTATTTCGCCGCCGAGCGCGTGCTCGGCGCCGCCGGGGTGACGGCGCTGCTATGGACGCACCTCTATGCGGTGAAGGGCCAGCTCGAGCCCGCGGTGCTCGCGCTCGCCTTCGTATTTCTGCTCATCGGTTACGGCACCAAGGCGGGCCTCGCCCCGCTGCACAACTGGTTGCCCGATGCGCACGCGGAGGGGCCGACGCCGATCTCCGCGGTGCTCTCGGGCTTGTTGCTCAACGTGGCGGTGTACGCGATCGTGCGCTGTAAGGTGCTGGTGGATGGCGCCACGCACGCGGCGCTGCCCGGTCGCATGATGATGGGCTTCGGGCTGTTCTCGGTGCTGGTCGCCGCGCTGCTGCTGTGGCGACAGCGCGACATCAAGCGGCTGTTCGCCTACTCCTCGATCGAGCACATGGGAATCATCGTGTTCGCCTTCGGCATGGGCAGTCCGGTTGCGAGCTTCGCGGCGCTGCTGCACATGACGGTGCACTCGCTCACCAAGTCGGCGATCTTCTTTGCAGCGGGTCACGCCGCGCAAAAGGCCGGCTCGCAGCTCATCGACAACATCCGTGGGCTCATCACCCTCTCGCCCACCGTCGGCTGGGGTCTGATGATGGGCTCGCTCGCGATTCTCGGGCTGCCGCCGTTCGGCGTGTTCGCCAGCGAGTTCCTCATCATCACGACCGCGATGCGCGAGCAGCCCTGGGCACCCCCGATTCTGCTGCTCGCGCTCGGCATCGCCTTCGCGGCGATCTTCGGTCGGGTGCAGTCCATGGTCTTCGGCGACACCAGCGTGCAGCGCTTGCCGCACCCCCCGGCGCTGCTGCCGGTGTTCACCCATCTGGCACTGGTGCTCATGCTGGGGATCTACATGCCACCCTATCTTGCGCACTGGTATCGCAGCGCCGCGCTGCTCATCGGGGGCGGCTGATGCCGCTCTCTCGCTGGCTGGCGCGCACGCAGGGACTGCCCGGCGCACCCGGCGTGCGTGGCCTGCAGGTCGATGCCGAGGAGTGGCGGCAGCTCGCGCGCGATGTCGCCGGTGCGGGCGGTCGGCTGTTGGCGCTGTGGGTGGCGCCGCAGGCGCTCTCCGCTGCATGCGGCAACCTGGTCTGCGCCGCCTACCTCACGAGCGGTGCGCTCCTCGCGGTGCGCCTGCCGCTGCCTGCCGCGAGCGTCTACCCGGGACTGGCGGAGCTGTTTCCCTGCGCCCTCCGCCTGCAACGCGCGGCGGCCGATCTGAGCGGTGTGTGCGCGAGCGATCCGGACCAGCGACCCTGGCTCAGCGGCGAGCCCTACGACTTCGTGCGCGTGCAGGGCGATGGTGTGCACGAGATCGCCGTCGGCCCGGTGCATGCCGGCATCATCGAGCCGGGACATTTCCGCTTCTCCGTGGTGGGTGAGAAGGTGCTGCGCCTCGAGGAGCACCTGGGCTACGTGCACAAGGGCATCGGTCGGCTCTTTCGCGGCCGGTCACTGCTCGAAGGCCAGGTGCTCGCGGCACGTGTCTCGGGTGACTCCGCCGTCGCATTCGGCTGGGCTTACTGCCAGGCGCTCGAGGGCATGGCCGGCGCGAGCCCGCCGCCGCGGGCGGCCTTTCTGCGCGCGCTGATGCTCGAGCTCGAGCGCATCGCCAATCATCTCGGCGATCTCGGCGCGCTCGGCAACGATGCCGGCTTCGCATTCGGGCTCGCGCAGTTCTCGCGCCTGAAGGAGCTGCTGCTGCGAGCGACGCACGCGGCATTCGGTCAGCGCTATCTGCTCGATGCGCTCGTGCCCGGCGGTGTCCGGCGGGACCTGACGCCACAGGCGATCGAGGCGATCCGTGCACAGTTGCCATCTCTCGAGCAGCAGCTCGCGATCCTGCGAGCGATCTACGAGGAGCACGCTGGATTGCGTGACCGCTTCACCGGCACGGGCGCGCTGAGCGCGGCGCTCGCGGCGCGGCTCGGGGTGCTCGGGCTCGTCGGGCGCGCCAGTGCCCAGCCCCTCGATCTGCGCATCGATCTGCCCTGTTCGCCCTACGATGCGCTGCCGCCGCGCAGGATGCTGCAGAGCGCAGGCGATGTGGCGGCGCGCGTGACGCTGCGCTTCGATGAGCTCGCCGAGTCGCTGAGCCTGGTGCGGCGGCTGCTCGCACAGCTGCCAAGCGGGGCAAGCCGCATCGAGCTCGGCGCGGTGCCGCCCGGCGCCTGCGGCGTGGGTCTGATCGAGGGTTGGCGCGGACCGGTGCTGGTGGCGCTCGAGGCGGGTCCCGAGGGGCGCATCGCGAGCTGCCATGCGCACGATCCCTCCTGGCAGAGCTGGCCCGCCCTCGAGCACGCGATCATCGGCAACATCGTTCCGGACTTCCCGCTCATCAACAAGTCGTTCAATCTCTCCTACAGCGGAGTCGATCTCTAGTCATGCTGAAGACGCTGTGGCAGATCCATCGCATCGGGGTCGTGACCGAGCCCGCCCCCGCAGCGGATGCGCAGCTGCTTGCGCAGGCGCAGCTCGCTGCGCAGATTCGCGCGCGCCTCGGGCGGGCGCTGTGCATCCGCCACGTCGATGCCGGCTCCTGCAACGGCTGCGAGCTCGAGATCCATGCGCTCAACAACCCTCTCTACAACCTCGAAGGGCAGGGGGTGCGATTTGTGGCGAGCCCGCGGCATGCGGACGTGCTGCTGGTGACCGGCCCGGTCTCGCGCAACATGGCGGCGGCGCTGCGCAGCACCTACGAGGCAACACCCGCGCCGAAGCTGGTGGTTGCACTCGGTGACTGTGGCTGCACCGGAGGGGTCTTCGCCGCAAGCTCCGCCGTTGTGGGTCCGGTTGCGCGGGTGATCCCCGTGGATCTGAGCGTGCCGGGCTGCCCGCCCGAGCCGAGCCGCATCCTGCAGGCGATTCTCAGCCTCCTCGCTCGCGCGGGGCCTTAGAGCCGCATTCTCACAGCAGATCGCGCAGCCGGAAGTAGAGCATCGCGAGCACGAGCGCCGGACGGCGCAGCCACGGGCCGCCCGGGAAGGTGCGGTGCGGGATGCGAGCGAACACATCGAAGCGCTCGGCCGTGCCGGCGAGTGCCTCTGCGAGCAGCTTGCCCGCCATGCCGGCGAGGGCAATGCCGTGTCCCGAGAAACCCTGCAGAAAATAGACGTTCGGCGCGAGGCGGCCGAAGTGCGGTGCGCGGCTGCGGGTGATGTCGATGTAGCCTCCCCAGGCGTAGTCGACCTCGACATGGCGCAGCTGTGGAAAGACACCGATCATGCGCCCGCGCGTGCTCGCGGCAATGCGCTCGGGATCGAAGCCGGAGTAAGTCACGCGGCCGCCGAAGAGCAGGCGGTGATCGGCGGACAGCCGAAAATAATCCAGCACCCAGTTCATGTCCGCCACAGCCGCATCGTTGGCGATGAGCTCGCGCGCGCGCGCCTCCCCCAGCGGCGCGGTGGCGATGATGCAGGTGCCGACCGCCATGATCGTGCGAGCGAGCTCTGGGGCCAAGGCGCCGAGTTGCGTATTGCCGCACAGGGCGAGCTGCCGACACAGCACACGACCCTGCCCCGTACGCACCTCCAGGCGTGCAGCATCGGCGGCATCGCCGGCGCGAGCGTAGGCCAGCGCGCGACTGTCTTCAAAGAGCTGTGCGCCCTGCTGCTCGGCCGCGGCCGCGAGGCCCAGGGTATAGTTGAGCGGGTGCAGATGGCCGCCGTTTGAATCGTACAGCGCCGCGCGATAGCGTCGGGTGGCGAGCAGCATCTGCAGCTCGCTGCTCGGCAGGTAGCGGGCGCTGCGGTAGTGGTAGTGCGCCTCGAGCTGTTGCAGCTCCTGCTGCAGAGCGCGCTCCTGACGCGCGCTCATCGCCACCTGCAGGTGGCCGCTCACCCAGTGGCAGCGAATGTCGTAGCGTGCGATCAGGGCCCGCAGCAGCGCGACACCCTCGACCGAGGTATCCCAGACGGCGCGGCTCGCCTGGGCACCGATCAGCTGCGCCAGCGCACTCGAGTCGATGGCGGTGCCGACCAGCACTTGCCCGCCGCTGCGTCCCGAGGCGCCCGAGCCGATGCGCGCCCCCTCGAGGAGGACCACGCGATAGCCGCGCTCGGCCAGATGCAGCGCCGTGGAGCAGCCGGCGATGCCGCCGCCGACCACGCACACGTCGCAGTGGAGGGTACCGCGCAGCTGCGGGCGCGGCGCAGCTCGATGGGCGGTGGCCTCGTAGTACGAGCTGGCGCGCCGCAGGGGGGACATGAACAGTTCTCCGGCAAGTGCGCAGCATAGCGGCTCGCGCAGCAGCGCCGCAAACGCCCCGCCGCGCGCCAGAAACCCGCGAGCTGTGGTCTAATAGCGCACATTCACCGGTGCTGCACAGGGTGTGCGCCCAGCCGTGCTGGGGGCCCGCTCGGGACACTTCCGTATGACGCTTCGCCGGCCCCTGATCGGCCTGCCCGCCGACCGCCGCATGCTGGACAAGCACTTCTTCCACGCGGTGGGAGAGAAGTACATTCTCGCCGTTCTCGAGGCGGCGGGTGCGGTGCCGCTGCTCATTCCCGCGCTCGGTCCGCAGCTCGATCTCGATGAGCTGCTCGCGCATCTGGATGGCATCGTGTTCACGGGCAGCGCATCGAATGTGGAGCCGCATCACTACCGCGGTCCGGCGAGCGCGACCGGCACGCTGCACGATCCGCATCGCGACGACACCACCTTGCCGCTGATTCCGCGGGCCATCGCCGCCGGCGTGCCGGTGCTCGGCATCTGTCGCGGTTTTCAGGAGATGAACGTCGCCTTCGGCGGCACGCTGCTGCAGAAGGTGCACGAGGTTCCCGGCTTCATGGACCATCGCGACGACGAGTCCACGCCGCTCGAGGAGCAATACGGACCTGCGCACGATGTGCTGCTCGAGCCCGGCGGCGTGCTGCAGGGACTCGCCGGCGCCGAGCGCCTGCGCGTCAACTCGCTGCACTCTCAGGGCATCGAGCGGCTCGGCGCGGGCCTGGCGGTCGAGGCACGCGCGCCCGATGGCCTCATCGAGGCCTTTCGCGTCGCGCAGGCGCCGCGCTTCGCGCTCGCCGTGCAGTGGCATCCGGAATGGCAGGTGATGAGCAATTCCTTCTCGCGGGCGCTGTTCGCCGCCTTCGGCGCGGCGAGCCGCGAGCGAGCACGCAGCCAGGTGAACCATGCCGAATGACATTCAGCAATTCTTCCGTGACCACAGCATCTCCGAGGTCGAGGCCATCATCCCGGACATGGCGGGCATCGCGCGCGGCAAGATCATGCCGGCGGAGAAATTCGCCGAGGACGAGGGGATGCGCCTGCCCGAGAGCATCTTCCTGCAGACCGTCACCGGGGACTATCCGCCCGACACGGGCGAGGCCATGAGCCCTGCCGAGATCGACATCGTGCTCAAGGCCGATGCCAAGACGGCGCGGCGCGTGCCCTGGGCGGCCGAGCCCACCGCGCAGGTGATTCACGACTGCTTCTACTCCGATGGTCGCCGCGTCACCATGGCGCCGCGGCACGTGCTGCGTAACGTCATCGAGCTGTATGCGCAGCGCGGCTGGGAGCCAATCGTCGCCCCGGAGCTCGAGTTCTACCTGGTCGAGCCGAACACGGACGCCGACTATCCCCTGAAGCCGCCCATCGGGCGCTCCGGGCGCGCCGAGCCCGGGCGTCAGTCCTACAGCATCGCCGCCGTCAACGAGTTCGACCCGCTGTTCGACGACATCTATCAGTTCTGCGAGGACGAGGAGATCGAGATCGACACGCTGATCCACGAGGACGGACCGGCGCAGATGGAGATCAATCTCATCCACGGCCACCCGCTCGATCTCGCCGACCAGGCCTTTCTATTCAAGCGCACCGCGCGCGAAGCGGCGCTGCGCCACAAGATGTACGCGACCTTCATGGCCAAGCCGCATGCCAAGGAGCCCGGCAGCGCCATGCACATCCATCAGAGCGTCGTCGACCGCAAGACTCGCCGCAACATTTTCAGCAACACCGACGGTACGCCGACGCAGCTGTTCTTCGCGCACATCGCCGGCCTGCAGCGCTATCTGCCGGCGGCGATGGCGCTGTTCTGCCCCAACGTCAATTCCTACCGCCGCCTGACGCGCTACCAGAGCGCCCCCATCAACACGCACTGGGGATACGACAATCGCACCGCCGGGCTGCGCGTACCGATGTCCAGTCCGGAAGCGCGCCGCGTCGAGAATCGCTGCGGTGGAGCAGACGCCAATCCCTACATCGCCATTGCCGCATCGCTCGCCTGCGGCTATCTCGGCATGATCGAGGGCCTGCAGCCCTCGGATCCGATCACCGGCAGCGCGCACGATCTGCCCTTCGGCCTGCCGCGCACCCTCGATGAGGCGCTGCGCGAGCTGCGTGCCAGCGAGCCGCTGGTGAAACTGCTCGGTGAGACTTTCACCTCGGCCTTCGCCATCGTCAAGGAGGCCGAATACGAGGTATTCCTGCAGGTGATCAGCTCCTGGGAGCGCGAGCACCTGCTGCTCAATGTCTGAGCGTGCGCATCCTGCCGGGGCGGCTTCGTTGCGCTGGGCCCGAGCCCTGTTCGCCAGCGCGCTCGCGGTGCTCGTCGCCTGCTCGGCGCCGCTCTCGGGGTGGGACCTGCCCCCGGGCGGACACGCTCCGGATGGCGCACCGCTCGATGCCGAGCGTGTGCTCAACGTCTACAACTGGTCCGATTACATCGATCCTGCCGTCCTCAGCGAATTCGAGAAGGCCTACCGCATCAAGGTTCACTACGATGTCTTCGACGCCAATGAGGTGCTCGAGACCAAGCTGCTCACCGGACATACCAATTACGACGTGGTCGTCCCCTCGGGACCGTTCCTCGAGCGCCAGATCCAGGCCGGTATCTATCAGCGGCTGCACAAGGAGCTGCTGCCGAATCTGCGTTTTCTCGATCCGCAGGTGGCGCGCGCCACCGCCGTCTACGATCCGGGCAACCAGTACGCGGTCGACTACATGTGGATCACCTCCGGCCCGGGGTACGATGTGGCGCAGATCCGCGCACGCTTCGCGGCTGCACCGGTGCGCGATTGGCGGCTGCTCTACGATCCGGCGGTCGTCGCACACTTCGCCGACTGCGGCATCGCCATGCTCGATGCGCCCACCGAAGTGGTGGGCACCGTGCTGCTGTACCTCGGGCGCGACCCCAACAGCCAATCGTCACAGGATCTGGCCGCTGCCGAGCACGTGCTGCTCGGGATGCGCCGCTACGTCCGCTACGTGAACTCCTCGCGCTACATCGACGATCTTGCCAACGGCGACATCTGCCTCGCGCTCGGCTGGTCGGGGGATGTGAAGCAGGCGCGCGATCGCGCGCAGGAGGCCGGCAAGGGCCGCGACATCGCCTACTCGATACCGGTGCAGGGCGCGATCGCCAACTACGACATGCTCGCCGTTCCGGCCGATGCCCCGCACCCGCGCAACGCGCATGCGTTCATCAACTATCTGCTGCGGCCCGATGTCGCGGCGCGCAACTCCAATCTCATCAAGTACGCGAATTCGGTCGCGGCCTCGCAGGCGCTGCTGCTGCCGGGCGTGCGCGACGACCCTGGCATCTATCCACCCGCGGCGGTGCGCGCCCGCCTGGTGCCCGAGCGCGCCAAGTCGCTGCAGTTCACGCGCCGGCTCACGCGCATGTGGACGCGCTTCAAGACCGGCAGGTGATGCCAGTGGCAGCAGACACTCGCTCGAACGCAGGAGCGGGGCCCCAGCAGCCCTACGTGTGCATCGAGCAGGTGAGCAAGCACTTCGGCGCCTTTGCCGCGGTCGACGCGGTGTCGCTGGAGATCCAGCGCGGGGAGATCTTCTGCCTGCTCGGCGGCTCGGGCTCGGGCAAGACCACGCTGCTGCGCATGCTCGCCGGTTTCGAGACGCCCTCCTCCGGGCGCATCCTGATCGATGGCCAGGACATGAGCACGATCGCGCCCTACGAGCGCCCGGTCAACATGATGTTCCAGTCCTACGCGCTCTTTCCGCACATGACGGTGCGCAAGAACGTCGCCTTCGGGCTGGAGCAGGAGCATCTGTCGAGGCAGGAGATCGCGCGTCGTGTCGCGGAGATCCTCGACATCGTGGCGATGACGCCCTACCTCGAGCGCAAGCCACACCAGCTCTCCGGCGGCCAGCGCCAGCGTGTCGCTCTCGCGCGCGCGCTGGTCAAGCGCCCCAAGCTGCTGCTGCTCGATGAGCCGCTCGCCGCGCTCGATCGCAAGCTGCGCGAGCATACCCAGTTCGAGCTGCTCAACATCCAGCAGCGTCTCGGTGTCACCTTCGTCGTGGTCACGCACGATCAGCAGGAAGCGATGACCCTCGCCACGCGCATGGGTGTCATGGACCGCGGCCGCATCGTGCAGGTGGGTACGCCCGCGCAGGTCTACGAGGCACCCGCCACGCGCTTCGTCGCCGATTTCATCGGCACGGTGAACCTGCTCGAGGGTCGCGTGACCGAGCGCTCCGATGCAGCGGCGTGCATTCACTGTCAGGAGCTGGGTACCCTGGTGCGTACCAGCGCGGGGGCGCCGGGCAGAGCCGGTGACACGGTGTGGGTGGCGCTGCGGCCCGAACGCATCGCGCTGCGCCGCGCCGCGCCCGAGGATCCCACGATCGCTTCCGGGCCGGCGCCACGCGCTGCCAACGAGGCACACGGGCGCGTGCGCGAGATCGCCTACCTGGGGGATACCTCGATATACCTGGTCGCGATCGACTCGGGCAAGCTGATCCGGGTGGCGGTGCCGAACGTGCAGCTGCACGAGCGCATCGGCCGCGACGAGCACGTCCTGCTGTCCTGGCACGACAGCAGCCCGGTCGTGCTCGCGGATTAGGCCGTGGGCGCGACGCGCTGGCGCAAGCTCCTCGGACGCCCTCTGGTGGCGGGTGTGCCGCTGCTGTGGCTGCTGGTGCTGTTCCTGGTGCCGTTCCTCATCGTGCTCAAGATCTCCTTCTCCGAGGTGCGGCTCGCGGTACCGCCCTATGCACCGCTCATCGAGTGGCACGGCGCGCACCCGCTGGTGCATCTGCACCTCGACAACTACGCCTACCTCTTCACCGATCCGCTCTATCTCGCCTCCTATCTGTATTCGCTGCGGGTCGCGGCCGTCTCGACGCTCCTGTGTCTGCTCATCGGCTATCCGATGGCATACGCCATCGCGCGTGCGCCGGCGGCCACGCGCAGCGTGCTGCTGATGCTCGTCATCCTGCCCTTCTGGACCTCCTTTCTGCTGCGCGTGTACGCCTGGATCGGGCTGCTGCAGAACAATGGCCTGATCAACAACGTGCTGCTCGCCCTCGGGCTCATCCGCGAGCCGCTCACCATGCTGCAGACCGATTTCGCGGTGTACATCGGCATCGTGTATTCCTATCTGCCCTTCATGATCCTGCCCCTGTATGCGAATCTCGAGAAGCACGACACGGCGTTGCTCGAGGCGGCCGCGGACCTCGGTGCGCGGCCGTTCACGGCATTTCGCCGCATCACCCTGCCACAGTCGCTGCCGGGGATCGTTGCCGGATCGATGCTGGTGTTCGTACCCGCGGTCGGCGAATACATCGTGCCATCGCTTCTCGGACGCACCGATCAGCTGATGATCGGTCGGGTGCTCTCGGATGAGTTCTTCGAGAACCGCGACTGGCCGGTGGCGAGCGCCGTGGCGACGCTGGCGCTGCTGCTGCTCGTGGTGCCCATCATGCTGTTTCAGCGCTACGAGCGGCGCCAGCTCGAGGCGGCCGAATGAGCTCCCGCGGACTGTTCTCGCGCATCTCGCTGGTGCTCGGACTCGCGTTCCTGTACGTCCCGATCCTGTCGCTCGTCGCCTATTCGTTCAACAATTCGCGCCTGGTGACGGTGTGGGATGCGGCGCATTCGCCGACACTGCGCTGGTACGCCGAGCTCCTCGAGAACGATGAGATCCTGACCGCGGCGTGGCTCTCGATCCGCATTGCGGTGGTTACGGCGAGCGTCGCTGTCGTTCTCGGCACCCTTGCCGGGCTGGCGCTCGCGCGCTTCGGGCCCTTCCGCGGCCGCACGCTGCTCGCCGGCATGACCGCTGCCCCGATCGTGATGCCGGAGGTGATCACGGGATTGTCGCTGCTGCTGCTGTTCGTGACCCTCGAGCATCTGATCGGCTGGCCACGCGGGGTAGGGGCGGTGACGATTGCGCTCGCGCACATCACCTTCTGCATGGCGTACGTGACCGTGGTGGTGCAGTCGCGATTTGCCGGGTTCGACGAGTCGCTCGAGGAGGCCGCCATGGACTTGGGTGCGCGGCCCGCCGCGGTATTCTTCCGCATCACCCTGCCGCTGATCGCCCCGGCGCTGGTCTCCGGGTGGCTGTTGTCTTTCACGCTGTCGTGGGATGATCTGGTCATCACGCAGTTCGTGGCCGGACCGGGCTCCAGCACGCTGCCCATGGTGATCTTCTCCAAGGTGAGACTCGGCGTGAGCCCCGATGTGAATGCGCTCGCAACCGTGTTGATGCTCGTGGTGGCGACCGCGATCGTGATCGCGGCCGTGTGGATGCGCCGCCGCGACAGGCGCCGGCAGCGCGACATGCAGCTCGCCGCCGGAAATCCTTGAGCTTGGGGAAGAGCCCTCGATGCCACAGCAGCTCCTCGGGTTCGACGTTGGCGGCTCCGCGGTCAAGGCCGGACTGGTCGATCTCGACAGTGCGCAGCTGGTGAGCGGCTTGCACTCTGCGCCCACTCCGCAGCCGGCGACCCCCGAGGGGGTAATGGCGGCGATCGCGCAGCTGATACGCGCGCTACCCGCAGCGAGCGAGCCGCGGGTGGGCATCGCGCTGCCAAGCGTGGTCAAGCGGGGCGTGGTGCGCACCGCCGCCAACATCGACCACGCCTGGATCGGCATCGACGGCGCGGCCCTGGCGCACCAGGCGCTCGGGCGGCCCGCCGAGGTGCTCAACGACGCCGACGCGGCGGGGCTTGCGGAGATGCGCTGGGGCGCCGGTCGCGGCGAGCGGGGTCCGGTGATCATGGTGACGCTCGGCACCGGTATCGGCTCGGCGCTGTTCATCGATGGCAGGCTCTTTCCGAACACCGAGCTCGGACACCTGGAGATGCGCGGCATGGATGCGGAGAAGTGGGCTTCCGCCCACGTGCGCACCGCACTCAAGCTCGACTGGCCGGCATGGATCGAGCGCTTGAACGAATACCTGGCGCGCATGAATGCGCTGCTGTGGCCCGACATCTTCATTCTCGGCGGCGCGGTCGTCGAGCACTTCGAGCAGTTCGCGCCGCTCATCCAATGCGAAGCGGCCGTACGGCGCGCGCATTTCGGCGGCCAGTCCGGGGTGATCGGCGCGGCGCTCGCGGCGGCCCTCGCCGGGGGCACCTGAGCAGCCTCGCGCGCGCCCCCCAGCCTCGACACACATGCTCATGCAGCCACGAAGCAAGCTCCCCGACGTGGGAACCACCATCTTCACGGTGATGTCGCGCCGCGCCCGCGAGCTCGGTGCGCTCAATCTGGGGCAGGGGTTTCCCGATTACGACATCGACCCGCGCCTGGCGGAGCTGGTCGCCGCCGCGATGCAGGCAGGCCACAACCAGTACGCACCGATGGAGGGCGTGCCGGTGCTGCGCGAGCGCATCGCCGCCAAGCTCGGCAGCTGCTACGCGCTGCGGGTCGACCCGGAATCGCAGATCACGGTGACGCTCGGCGCCACCGAGGCCATCTACTCGGGCATCCAGGCACTCGTCGGCCCGGGCGATGAGGTCATCGCCTTCGACCCCGCCTACGATTCCTACGAGCCGGCCGTGCGCCTCGCGGGTGCGCGCTGCGTGCGCGTGCCGCTGCAGCCACCGCAGTTTCGTTACGACTGGGAGCGGGTGCGCGCGGCCATCAATGCGCGCACCCGATTGGTGCTGTTCAACAGCCCGCACAATCCTACGTGCACCATGGCGAGCCGCGCCGATCTCGAGGAGCTCGCGGGCGCAGTGCGCGAGCACCAGGCCTGGGTGCTCTCGGATGAGGTCTATGAGCACGTGGTATTCGACGGGCGCGAGCACGCATCCGTGCTCACGCATGCGGAGCTGGCGTCGCGCAGCATCGCCGTATTCTCCTTCGGCAAGACGCTGCACGCGACCGGGCTGCGGGTGGGCTATGCCGTGGCGCCTCCCGAGCTCACGCGCGAGCTGCGCAAGGTGCATCAGTTCAACACCTTCAGCATTGCCCATCCCTTGCAGCAGGCGATCGCCGCCTATCTCGCCGAGAAGCCGCAGGTGTGGCAGGATCTTCCGGGCTTCTTCCAGCGCAAGCGTGACCGGTTGCGCGCCGCGCTCGCGGACACGCCGCTGCGGCTGCCGCCCGCCGCGGGCACCTTCTTTCAGCTGCTCGACCTGGGCGAGCTCGGTGCCGCGGGAGATGTGCAGTGGGCGGAACGGCTGCTCACCGAGGCAGGTGTCGCCAGCATCCCGCTGTCGCCCTTCTATCAGGAGCCCCCGCCCCTCGACTGCGTGCGGCTGTGCATTGCCAAGCAGGATGCCACGCTCGATGCCGCCGCCGAGCGCTTGCGCCGCTTCGCCATGCGGGCGGGAGGCGCACGATGAAAAAGCCGACGCGCGTCAACCATCCCCCCGCCGTGTCGCTGCCAGCGGAGAACCACGCAGTCGTCGCACCCATCTACCAATCGGTGAAGTTCGAGTTCGATACGCTCGAACAGACGCTCGAGCACCTGCGTGGCGAGCGCGGCGGATTCTTCTATTCCCGCAGCTCCAATCCGACCACGCGTCAGCTCGAGCTGCTGCTCGCGGAGCTGCAGGGCCGCGATGACTGCCTGGTCACGAGCTCGGGCGTCGGCGCAATCGCGCAAACGCTGCTCGGGCTCACCAAGCAGGGCGATCACATCGTGTGCTTCATCGAGACCTATGCGCCGACGCGCTACCTCATCCGCAGGCTGCTCGCCCGCTTCGGGGTCACGCACACGCTGCTCTCGATCGAGGACCTGGAGGCCATCGAGCGCACCCTCGCCAACCAGCCCACGCGCCTGATCGTCTTTGAAAGTCCGACCAATCCCGTCAACAAGATCGCCGATATCGCCGCCATCACACGCCTCGCCCGTGCCCACAACGCGCTCACGCTGCTCGACAACACCTTCGCCGGTCCCCATCAGCACGGCTCCTACGATATCGACGTGTACCTGCACAGCCTCACCAAGTTCGCCTCCGGCGCAGGCGACGTGCTCGCTGGCGCCGTCATCGCGCGCGCCGACATCGTGCGTGCACTGCGCACCGACTTCGGTGCCCTGGGCGGCACGCTCGACCCGCATGCCGCCTTCCTGGTGCTGCGGGGACTCAAGACCTACTTCGTGCGCTACCGCGCCCAGTGCGCGAGCGCGCAACGCATCGCGGAGCTGCTTGCCGCGCATCCGGCTGTTGGCCGGGTGCATTATCCGGGACTGTCCAGCCATCCTCGGCAGGCGCTCGCGCGCGCCCAGATGCAGGATTTCGGCAGCATCGTCACCCTCGATCTGCGCGGGGGACAGGCCGCGGCGAGCCGCTTCTGCGATGCGCTGCAACTGTTCGCGCTCACCGCCAGCCTCGGATCGACCGAATCGCTCGTCGTCGCGCCACAGATGCTGCGCTCGCGCGATCTGACACCCGAGCAGCTGCGCTGCTCGCAGATCACCGAGGGTACCGTGCGCCTCTCCATCGGGCTCGAGGACGTGGAGGATCTCATCGCCGACGTGACGCAGGCGCTCGCCGGCCTCGAGTGAGCCTCAGCGGCGCGTCAGCCAGGCGAGCACGGAAAGCACCACGCTCAGCAGCAGCATGGTGGTGAGCGGGAAGAAGAAGCGAAAGCCGGGCCGGTCGATGACGATGTCGCCGGGCAGCCGAAACAGCGGCAGGTGCCGCAGCCAGCGCCACGCGAGCCCGACCACGATGAGGAGGGTTCCGAGCGTGATGAGAAAGCGGCTCATGTCGGCGGATCTCGAATCCGCTCGGATGCTATCACAGCAGCCCCAGTCCGCCCGGTCGGGCGCCAACGCTACAATGAGGCCATGCGCACGCTGCCCACGACCCCTGCCGCGGATGGCTTCTGGATGCCGAGCGAGCTCGAGCCGCACTCGGGCTGCTGGATGCTCTGGCCGGAGCGGCCCGATAACTGGCGCGCGGGGGCCGCTCCCGCCCAGCGGGCGTTCGTCGCCGTGGCGAGCGCCATTGCGCGCTTCGAGCCAGTGACCATGGGCGTGTCCGCTGCGCACTTCGATGCGGCGCGTGCGCAGCTGCCGCCGCAGGTGCGCGTGGTGGAGATGTCCCACGATGACTGCTGGATGCGCGATGTCGGCCCGACCTTCGTGGTCAACTCAGGTGGCGAGGTGCGCGGCGTCGATTGGCGCTTCAATGCCTGGGGTGGCCATCACGGCGGGCTGTACGCCTCGTGGGAGCAGGACGAGCGGGTGGCGGGCAAGGTGCTCGAGATCGAGCGCTGCGAGCGCTACCGCGCGCCGCTCGTGAACGAGGGCGGCGCCATCCACGTCGACGGCCAGGGGACGGCGCTCGTCACCGAGCAATGCCTGCTCAACCGCAATCGCAATCCCACGCTCGATCGAGCCGCGATCGAGACTCAGCTGCGCGCGTATCTCGGGATCACAACGATCGTATGGCTCGGCAAGGGCGTCTTCAACGACGAGACCGACGGTCACATCGACAATCTCGCCTGTTTCGCCGGGCCTGGCACGGTATGCCTCACCTGGACGGATGATCGCCGCGACCCACAGTACGCGATCTCCTGCGATGCGCTCGAGCGGCTCGAGCAGGCGCGCGATGCGCGCGGCCGGCGCCTGCGGATCTGCAAGCTGCCGATGCCGGGGCCGCTGCGCATGAGCGCACGCGAGGCGCGCGGTGTGGCGCGGTGCCAGGGCACACGGCCGCGGCACGCGGGCGCGCGGCTGGCCGCCAGCTACGTCAACTTCTATGCAGCGAACGGTGGGCTCATCGTGCCGCTGCTCGATTCGCGCCACGACCGCAGCGCGCTCGCGCGACTGCGTCGCGTGTTTGCGGGCCGTCGCGTGCTCGGAGTCCCCGCGCGCGAGATCCTCCTCGGCGGGGGCAATATCCACTGCATCACCCAGCAGCTGCCGGCGCGCGCTATCGAGCGCCGCAGACCCGCGCGGCCGCGCGCCGCCCATGGCTGAGGAGCGCGTGCCGCGGGGGCGGATCGCCCAGCGCCTGCGCCTGGCGCCCGGACAGCGCGTGCGGCTGCGCGACGCGCAGGCCGCCGAACGCCTGGGCTGGGACGAGGATGAGGCGAAGCGCGCGCTCGATGCGAACCGCGAGCGCCTGGAGCAGCTGCAGTACAAGATGTACGCGGACGGCCGTTTCGGGCTGATCGTTCTGCTGCAGGCGATCGATGCGGGCGGCAAGGACGGCACCATCCGCCATGTCGTCAGCGCCTTCAACCCCGGTGGCGTTCAGGTCACCTCGTTCAAGGCTCCGAGCCCGGAGGAGGCGCGGCACGATTATCTGTGGCGCGTAGAAGCGCGCATCCCGCCGCGCGGAATGGTCGGTGTGCTCAACCGCTCGCATTACGAGGAAGTGATGGCCGCGCGCGTGCGCAGGCTCGTGCCGAGGGGCACCTGGGAGGCGCGCTACGCACACATCAACGCCTACGAGCGCTACCTCACCGACAACCGCTTGCGTCTCGTCAAGCTGTTTCTGCAGATCAGCAAGAAGGAGCAGAAGCGGCGCTTCGAGGCGCGCGTGCGCGAGCGCCACAAGCAATGGAAGTTCACGCCCTCGGACATCGCGGATCGCGCGCAGTGGGGGCGCTACCATCGCGCATTCGAGGACGCGCTGTGCCATTGCGGCAGCGCCTGGGCGCCCTGGTACCTGATACCGGCCGATCACAAATGGTTTCGCAACTTCGCGGTGTCGCAGATCCTGCGCGAGGAGCTCGAGGCGCTGCCGCTGCGCTTCCCGCGGCCCGAGTACGATCCGCGCAAGATCCGCATCCCCGACTGAAGCGCGCCGTGTGTCGTCCGTCTCGCTGTTGCTAGCTGCCGACACGCCCTCCTGCACGCTTCGTGACGTACCTCGCACGCCGTGGCCGCGGCGAGCTGACATTCTTGCGCCGCGTTGCGAAACGGCCAGAGGCCGGTTTCGTCTACCTGGGAGGAGAGGCGATGCGAGCTCTGGTGGGACTCTGCCTGCTGCTGCTGGCAGCCGGTGCCGGTTCCGCAGGCACAGCCGCGGAGCGCAATCCCATCCATCCGACCCCGCACAGGCTCGCACAGTCCGGTGTGCAGCGGATCATCCTCAAGCTGCGGGTGGCCTCGGGCCCCGAGGCAAGCGTTCCGGAGGAGCAGCGCCTGCGCGCGCTGGCCGCGCGCAGCGGCATCGCGGTGCAGAGCTCGCGGCGCATTCTGCCACGCCTGCACGTGATCCAGGTGCGCGCCGGCGCCGGTGCCGCCACGCTCGAGCGCACACTCGAGCGGCTGCGCGCCGATGCGCAGGTGCAATACGCCGAGATCGATGCGCGCCGCTACGTGCAGGCGGTGCCGGATGATCCGCTCTATCGTGGCGAGCCCGTTGCCGGCGCCATCGCCGAGCAGTGGTACGAGCAGGCGCCCGCCACCGGCAGCGCGCCGACGCCGAGTGCCGTCGATGCCGTCGACGCCTGGACATTGAGCTCGGGAAGCAATGGCGTGGTCATCGCGGACATCGACACCGGGGTGCGCTTCGAGCATCCCGATCTGCTCGATGCCGGCACGAGCGGCGGGGTGCTCACGGGGCGCCTGCTCTCCGGTTATTGCTTCATCAGCGATGCCTTCGTCGCCAACGGCGTGGACTGCCCTGGTCCGGATGCTTCGGATCCAGGCGACTGGATCACGAGCGCCGATGTCAGTGGCTCGCCCGGGGGCGAGTGCGAGAATGAGACCGTGCAGCCGAGCACCTGGCACGGCATGCGCACCGCCGGCATTCTCGGTGCGCTCACGAACAATGCGCTCGGCATGGCCGGTCTCACGTGGAATGCCTGGATCGAGCCGCTGCGGGCACTCGGGCGCTGCGGCGGCAACGACTCGGACATCGAGACCGCCATGCTGTGGGCGGCGGGCCTGCCCCTCGAGGGCTTGCCCCCAAACCCCTATCCGGCACGCATCATCAACATGAGCATCGGCGCGCCCGGCGCCTGTCCGGAGAGCTACCGCGAAGTGATGGCCGAGCTCAACGGCCTCGGCGTGCTGGTGGTGGCCTCCGCAGGCAACGAGGGCGGCCCGGTCGATGCGCCGGCGAACTGCCCCGGCGTGGCCGCTGTCGCGGGGCTGCGCCAGGCCGGTACCAAGGTGGGCTACAGCAATCTCGGACCGGAGGTGGCGCTCGGCGCACCGGCAGGCAACTGCGTGAACACCACCGCGGGCTCCCCGTGTCTGTACTCGATCGTCACGGTCACGAACCTCGGTAGCAGCACGCCCACGCAAAGCGGCTACACCACCGACCTCATCAACAACCCGAGTCTGGGAACGAGTTTCTCCGCGCCGATCGTCTCCGGCATCGCGGCGCTCATGCTCTCGAGCAACGCTCATCTGAGCGGCGCACAGCTTCTCGAGCGGCTGCAGCGCAGCGCCACCCCGTTTCCGCAGACCTCCACGACGACGAGCACGCAGTGCCGGCTGCCCGCGAATGCGCAGGATGACTCCCAGGATGAGGAATGCATCTGCAGCAACTCCCCCGCGCCGCTCACCTGCGGTGCCGGCATGGCGAACGCCGCCGCTGCCGTGAGCGCCGCGCTCGATCCGATTGCGGCGATCGATTTTCCGGTGAGCTTCGCAGCGGGCTCGCGGGTGACCCTGAGCGGCGCGGGCAGCGGCGCCGCCTGCGGCAGCTCGCTCGCGAGCTATCGTTGGAGCAGCAGCTCGCCGAGCAATCCGGTGAGCAATGTCGAGGGCATCACCAGCAGCGTTCAGGCGCCGCGCACGGGCAGCTTCAGCGTCACGCTCACGGTCAGCGACGCGGCGGGGCGCACGGACAGCGCCAGCGTCACGCTTTATCCGAGCGGTGCCGACAGCAGCACGCCGAGGCAGGCGGCGAACGGGGCCTGCCCGGCAGCGCTCACCGTCGTCGCGATCACACCGCACGGACCGCACGCAGCCCTTGGCAGCCGGGTGGATTTTGCCGCGAGCGTGGGTGAGGCGAGCGACCCCTCGGTGATGTGGGAGGTCAACGGCATCGCAGGCGGTGATGCAACGGTCGGCACGATCTCCGGCGAGGGGGTGTACCTCGCACCCCTGGCGCTGCCGCCCGGTGCCGCCGTGACCGTCAGCGCAAGCTCGATTGCCGATCCAACTCGCCGCGGCTGGACGCAGCTGACACTGACAGCCGCGAGCGGCAGCGGCGCGAATGCGAGCGGTAGCGGCACCAGCGCCAGCAGCGGCTCCGCAGAAAGAGGCGGGGGCGGCGCACTCGATGGATTGAGCGCGCTCGTGGCCGCCGGTGTGCTGGTGCGTTGCGCGCGTCGCCGCGCGCGCCTGCGACGCTAGCGACCCTCCGCCAGCCGCGCAGCGGTGTCGAGCCAGTCGCGCTGGGCGCGCCGATAGTGAGCGGGCGCGATGCGCGCCTGCTCGAGCAGCTCGCGCGCGACACTTGCGGCTTCCGCCGCTCTGCCCTGGGTCTTGAGCAGCTGCGCATAACGGACGGCGGCCTCGGCCCCCGGATAGTGTGAGGCGAGCCCGCGGTACTCCTCGAGCGCCTTCTCCGTGCTGCCTTCGGCCTCGAGCGCACGCGCATACAGCAGGTGAGCCTCCGGTGAGCGGAAGTCCGGATTGAGACGCAGCAGCTCATCGAGTGTGGCCCGCGCGGCACCGGCATCGGCCTTGCCGAACTGCGCCTTGGCGAGACCGAGCATCAGGTTGGGATCGTGCTCGTAGAGTCCGGTGAGCGTCTGCCGATAGAGGGGGATCGCCTCGTCGTAGCGGCCGTGGCGCACCAGCTCCTCCGCATAGCGCTGGCGACTGGCAACGTTGCCGGTGAGACGCGCCTCGTTCTCGAGGCGGCGCAGGTCGGCACCCGGATCGAGGGCGCGACGAAAGCCGCGACGCGCGCGCTGCGCGGTGCGGCCGCGCAGCAGCTCGGGCACGACCTCCACGAACAGGTACGCGATCATCCCGGGAACGGCCAGCACCGGCAGGATCAGCACCCAGATCCACATCGGGTTACGTCCGGTCTTGATGACGTGAATGATGAACCCAACCTGGATGAGGATTGATAGGATGAACAGCAGCGACATGCCGACCTCGCCAAAACGAGCCGCACAGCTTACTGGGGGCGCTCGCCGATCACCAGGGAGAGCCCGGGTAGCGGGGCGAAAACTCACGCTCTAGTGTGTTGCAGTCCGCGCCGGAAGCGCGAAGGCAATGACGTAATCCCCCCGGACCGTGCCAAGCGGACCATGACCGCCGGCGGCGATCACCAGGTACTGTCGCTGCTCACGACCGGCGCGATAGGTCATCGGTGTCGCCTGGCCTCCGGCGGGCAGAGGATGCCGCCACAGCTCACGGCCAGTCTCCACATCGAACGCGCGCAGATAGTCGTCCATCGCCGCGCCGATGAATACCAGGTCGCCTGCCGTCACGATGGGGCCACCCATCGAGGGGGTTCCGAAGGTGCGAGTGGGTGCGAACCACGGACCCAGGCTCTGTGTGGTCCCCAGAGGCACCTCCCAGGCGATGCGGTTGCGGCGCAAGTCGATGCTCACGAGCGTGCCCCACGGCGGCGGCGTGCAGGGAAGTCCGAGCGGTGAGAGCAGCGGCTCGCGCAGCACCGCGTAGGGTGTGCCGAGCTGCGGGCCCAATTCCGCGCGGCGAAATTCCGGGGTCTGCGCCAGCGCTCGTGCCTGCACAGCCGGCACGAGCCGCACGATCATCGGCAGCCGGTTGACTGCGGCGAGCACCCTTTCGCGGCGCACGTCGAAAGCGAGGCCGCCCCAGTTGACACCTCCGGCATAGCCCGGTGTCTCGATGCTGCCGCGCAGGTCGGGCGGCGTATAGACACCCTCGTTGCGATAGCGCTCGATGAGCCCGCGACAGATGCCGCGATCCCAGAAGGTGAGGCCCCAGGCCTCTCGAGGATCGAGCGCACCGAGCGGGGCGAGCGGTGGGCTCTGCGGAAAGGGCTGCGTGGGCGCGCTCTGCTCACCCGGCACCCGGCTGCGGGGTACCGCGCGCTCCTGAACCGCAAAGAGTGCGCGGCCCGTGTCCCGCTCGAAAGCAAACAGCAGTCCGCTCTTGGTCGCCTCGAGCACGGCGTAGATCGGCTCGCCGTTCACCTCCAGCTGCACGAGCGTTGGTTGCGCCGCCAAGTCGTAGTCCCACAGGTCGTGATGCACGAGCTGCTGATGCCACACGAGTCGCCCGCTCGTGACATCGAGCGCGAGCAGCGAGTCGGCGAACTCGTTGCTGCCGAGTCGCTCGCCACCGTAGAAGTCGGGACTCGCCGAGCCCGTCGGCACAAAGAGCAGTCCGCGGGCCGCATCGGCGGATGCGATGCCCCAGGCGTTGCCGCCGCCGGCGCGCGCGGCTTGCTGCGCTTGCCAAGCCGCTGCTCCCGGATGCTGCGGGGAGTCTGGCAGGGGATCGAAACTCCAGCGCAGCGCGCCACTGCGGGCATCGTAGGCGCGAATCAGTCCTCGCTCGACACTGACGGCGCGGTTGTCGCCGATGGAGGAGCCGACGAGCACCACATCCCCGAGCACCGTGGGCGGTGAAGTGACCTCGTAGGCGGCGCGATCGCGCAGCCGTACGCCGCGGCTGAGATCGACCACACCTGCGACGCCAAAGCTGGCGCACGGCTTGCCGCTCGGTCCATCGAGCGCGATCAACCGGGCATCTATCGTGCCGATGAAGATGCGGCGCGTGCAAAAGCCCGTGGGCGCCGTCGTGGCGTCCTGCCAGACGGCGACGCCGCGCGAGACCACCTCGGCATACGGGCGGCCTCGATCGACGTGCGGATCGTAGCGCCAGCGCAGACGACCCGAGGACGGATCGAGCCCGAAGACGATGTCGGTCGCCGTGGACAGATAGAGCATGCCGAAGGCGAGCACCGGCGTCGCCTCGAAAGTCAGCCCGCCCGAGTGTGCGAGGCCGGCTCCGAGCTCCGCGGTGCGAAACGTCCAGGCCACCTGCAGCTGGGTGACGTTGTCGCGGTTGATCTGGTCGAGATTCGAGTAGTGCTGCCCGAAGGCGTCACCGCCGTAGTAGCCCCAGTCGCTCACCTCCGGTGATTGCGCCTCGGCGGTGAGCGCCAGCATGCACGCGAGCCCGAGCGCGAGCAGTTTCGACCAGGCCCTGCAGCCACGCGGGTGCTCGCGTGGCCGCACGGCAGCCGCCGTCGGATCGAGTGTTGCAAAGTGCATCCGCCGATTATCGTTGATGGCCGGGGAGTCGAGCCACGGCCGAGGCTGTTATTCTTGCGGGGTGAATCGCGCGCATCGGGTGGTCCAGCCGCACTGTGCTCTGCGGCGAGTGCTGGGAGCGCTGTGCGGACTCGGCCTGCTCGCAGGGAGCGCACTGGCGCAGCTACCCGCGGCGCCGCCGGCGCACCAACGCGAGGCGAGCGCGACGCAGTCGAGCACCGTGCCCGGTGCAGAGCCGCTGCCGGCGCCCGAGCCTGAGGCCGCACAGGGGTCGACAGCGGCGCCCGCTCTCGCCCGTCGGCGGCTGCGCGTGGGTGTCGTGCTCTCCGGCGGCGGGGCGCGCGGTGCGGCGCACATCGGCGTGCTCAAGGTGCTCGAGGAGCTGCACGTGCCGATCGATGCGATCGCCGGCACCAGCGTGGGCGCGCTCGTTGGCGGGCTCTATGCCAGTGGGCTCTCCGCCACGCAGATCGAGGCCATCATGAGCTCGGTCAATTGGCAGGAGGCCTTTCGCGACACCCCGCCCCGTGCCGAGCTGAGCTTTCGTCGCAAGGAGGAGGATGAGGACTTCCTGGTGAAGTTTCCGCTCGGCATCCGTGGCGGCAAGCTGCAGCTGCCCAAAGGTCTCATCCAGGGACAGACGCTCACGATGATGCTGCGCCAGCTGACCCTCCCCGTGGCACGCATCCGCGACTTCGAGTCGCTGCCGACCCCCTTTCGCGCCGTCGCCACCGATCTCACCACGGGTGAGCCGGTGGTCATGCGCGCCGGGGATCTCACCACGGCGATACGAGCGAGCATGTCGGCGCCCGGCGTCTTCAGTCCGGTCGAGCGCGAGGGTCGGTTACTGGTCGATGGCGGTATCACCGAGAACCTGCCCATCGATGTCGCGCGCGAGATGAACGTGGACGTGCTGATCGTGGTCGATGTCGGCTTTCCGCTGTACACGCGCGAGCGACTCGGCAGCGCCGCCACCATCTCGAACCAGATGCTCGCCATTCTCATCCGCCGCGAATCGCAGCGTCAGCTCGCAACGCTCGCAAGCGACGACATCGTCGTGAGCCCCGATCTCGGTGATGCCTCCTCGTTCGACTTCGGTATCGTCAAGCGCGCCATCGCGAGCGGGGAGCGGGCGGCGCGCGCGTCGGCCACGCGCCTGGCCGCGCTCGGCGTAAGTGCCCAGGAGTATGCGCAATACGCGCAGACGCGCGTGTCGCAGCGTCAACCGGCCCCACGCATTCAGTTCGTCACGGTGGCGCCGGATTCGCAGCGCTACGCCGCGCCGCTCGCCGCTTTGTTCGACCCGCTCATCGGGCAGAGCGCCGCTGCGCCCGCGGTCGAGCATGCGGTCACCGATCTGTACGGACGGGGCAACCTCGAGGTGCTCGACTACCGCGTGACGCGCAGGGACGACGAGTACGGGCTCGAGCTCACCGCCTTGCGCAACTCCTGGGGACCCAACTACGTGCGCTTCGGACTCGATCTGCAGGATGATTTTCAGGGCAACGCGGTCTACAACGCCGCCGCGCGCATCGTCATGTCGGAGATGACGCACACGGGAGGGGAATGGGTCTGGGATCTGCAGGAGGGCGTCTCGCCGCATGCCTACACCGAGTTCTTTCTGCCCTTCAGCAACGCCTGGACGTGGTTCCTGCTGCCGCACGCGCAGTATTCGGCGACCAACGTGCCGCTCGTCGACCCACAGGAGAACGAGATCGCCGACTACCGTGTGCGCGAGTTCGACTACGGCCTCGATCTGGGGCGCCAGTTCGGCAACTGGGGCGAGGTGCGCGTGGGGCTGCTGCACGAGCAGGGGATCTCGAACGTGCGCATCGGTGTGGCGGGGGAGACCATCGATGCGCTCACCATCAGCAACACCTCATTCAGCGACTCCGGCTTCTTCGCGCGTCTCTCGTATGACCGGCTCGACGATGTCGATTTCCCGCACGACGGTCAAATGGCGACCGTGCAATACGCCGGCGAGCACAGTCTGATCGGCCAGGGGCCGCTCGATCAGCTCACGGCCAACGGCCTCATGGCCCGATCCTTCGGGCGCGAGACGCTGCTCTTCTGGCTGAGCGTCGGGGAGACGCTCGATGCTACGGCGCCCCTCGACGTGCACGATCAGTTCCTGCTCGGTGGGCTGTTCAACCTCTCGGGGCTGCCGGAGCAGTCTCTCGCCGGCGCCAACTACGGCGTCGCGCGCATGCTCGTGTACCGCAAGATCGGCCGCGGCGGGGAAGGGCTGCTCGATTTTCCCGCCTACGTGGGAGTGTCCTTGGAATCGGGAAACGTCTGGCAGGACCGCAGCCAGATCAGCTGGGGTTCCATGCACAAGGACGGTAGCGTGTTCCTCGGCTTCGACACCTTTCTCGGCCCGCTCTTTCTCGCGACCGGCTACGATCAGCGCGGCAAAGAGACCTTCTATCTGCTGCTCGGGCACGTGTTCGGTGCCGCACCGGCACAGGCGACCAACACGCCACAGTGAGCCGGCGCATGCGGGCGCCGCGCCGCCCATCCGCACCCTGCCGCGGGCTACAGGCCGCGACTTTCGGCGAGCTTCTCCACCTTCTCGAATACCAGCGCCGGGCGATCGCCGGCGCGCGAGTACTCGTGCCGACGGCTCATATCCGCCAGCGCCGCATCGCGCTCCTGCGGCGTCGAGAACCAGTGCAGCCGATGCCACTGCGGGCCGAGCAGCTTGCGAAACGGGTCCCCGGAGGGAAGGCTCACACGAATACCGAACGGGCGCAGCTTCTCGACCGCCGGTGAGCGCAGATTGTGTGCGTTGCTGATCCCCATCGCGGGCTCCCACGGTTCTCGGTGGCCGGCAAGCTTACCGTGTCGCGCGAGCCAGTGCAGGCCATTGCGGGCCTGCGCGTGGCGGCGCGTGAGGGGTGCTCAGGCGTTGGACCCCGAGCGGCCGCGATGACGCTGGACCTTCTGGTTCTGGTAGAGGATTTTCAGGCTCTTCTGCAGCACCGCGGAGTTGGGCGCGAGCTTGAGCCCGGAGCGTACGTCCGCAATGGCCTCCTCGTAGAGGCTGCGCGCCGAGAAGACGGCCGCGCGATTGTTATAGGCGTGCCAGTTCTCCGGGTCGATGCTGATCGAGGTATTGCAATGGGCGAGTGCCTCATCGTAGCGATGCAGCAGCACGTAGCCCGCGCACAGGTTGGCGTGAGCCGCTGCGAGCAGATGCGAGGAACTCGGCGCCTTCAGCCCCTCGAGCGTGAGGCGAACGCCGTCCTCGGCGTGTCCGGCCTCGAGCGCTCTGGCCCCCTCGGCCAGCAGCGGATTCTCCTCCCCGAGAACCGTTGCGCTCATCGGGCGCTCATCGGCGCCGGCGGTGGACAAGACCGTGAGAGCCATGGCGATGGCCATCACGACTGTCGCGGGCGCACGTGCGGGCACGAGCATCATGGCATCCCCCGGCACATCCCAAGCCAGATACTCCCGCAGGGCAGTCCTCGTCAAGACGGTGGTCTCAGTCGGCCGTCTCGACGAGCTCGAGCCGCTCCTCGCTCGGGCCGAGCACCACCATCACCCGCCCGGGCTGTCCGTGCGGCAAACCGACATGCGAGGGCGCGGCCATCGGCTCGATGCCGAGCGGCTGCAGTCGCTCGATGAGCTCATCCAGATCCGTGCAGCGGCAGCTCAAGAGCGAGATGCCCGGCTCGGTGAGCCGTCGAGGTGGTCTCTCGCGGGAGGGCGCGGCGGGGGAGTCATAGAGGATCACCCCGCCATGGGGCGCATGGGCGGGAGCATAGGCGCTCAGGCGAATCGGGGCCTGCGGTGCAAGACCCAGAAGCGGGGCGAGGGGTGCAGGACAGGGCGCCTGCACCGACGCGACAGGGACCGTGGCGAGCCCGAGCACCTCCGCATAGAAGCGCTGCGCGCGGTGTGCCTCGCTGCCTCGGCGGATCCAAACCCAGGCCACCGACTCGCGACGCGATCGTGCGTCCCGCCGCTCCGCGGCGTGCCCGCTGGGCGCTTCGCCCACGACGGGCAGCCCGCCGGGTGCGAGCAGCGCACCCTGCAGCTGTAAGGTTGGCGGTCCAGCTCGCAGATCGATGAGCCTGGGCCCGATAGCGTCGTCCGGGAGAGCGGACACGACGGGGTAGCGCGCGGCCGGTGAGTCCTCGAACCGCGCCAGTCGCAGGCGGCCGACCCCGGGGCGTGTCGCCTCCAGCTCTACCAGCCGAACCGATTCGTGAACGGGATGGTGCCAGGCCGACAGCAGTCCCACGGAGGCGTGCGTCTCGCGGGCCACCTGCAGGCCGAGCAGCGCCCGCAGCCCCTGCAGCCCGGGCTCGAGCTCGTCCAGCGTGAGCATGACGCATTCGATCGCACTGATCATGGGGCTCGGGCGCACGCAGCCAGGCGGCCGATGTTACGTGAGCGGCGCTCGGCTTGGGCAGGGCCGCTTGTATCCCTGCAAGGCGATCCCCACACTGCGATTCCAAACCAGCGTTGCGCGGAGCTGCCCGCATGGCCTCTTACGCCAAGACCCATATCCCGTCGCCGACTGAAGCACTGCCCGGCCGGTCCACACCACTCAGGGTTTCCCAGGAGCACTACGTCAGCGGTCACCGCATCGTGCCCCCGTTCCCGGCTGGGCTCGCCGAAGCGGTGTTCGCGATGGGCTGCTTCTGGGGTGCAGAGAAGCACTTCTGGCAGCTCCCCGGGGTGTATTCCACGGCGGTGGGCTACGCGGGCGGCTATACCCCGAACCCAACCTACGAGGAGGTGTGCAGCGGCCGCACCGGGCACGCCGAGGTGGTGCGCATCCTCTTTGATCCCACCCGCATCTCCTACCAGCAGCTGCTGCGCGAGTTCTGGGAGCACCACGATCCCACGCAGGGCATGCGCCAGGGGGCCGACGTGGGCTCGCAATATCGGTCCGCCATCTTCGTCCTCGACGAAGACCAGCGCCGTCAGGCCGAGGAATCACGCCGCGCGTTCCAACCGCAACTGACTGCGGCGGACTTCGGCACGATCACCACGGA
>DATJSR010000203.1:0-22452 GCA_035504015.1 Steroidobacteraceae bacterium | reverse complement strand
GACATCCAGATGGTGGAGATCATCGACGGTCCGCGCCTGTACCGCGAGCGGCTGCTCTCGGCCGTGCACTGGAGGAAGTTGCTCACGGGCCGGGTGGATACCTGGAGAATCGCTCGGGTCTGCATTCACCGGCTGCGCCTCGCCGTGGTGTCGAGCTTGCGCGATATCGCGCGCTCGCTGCGCATCGCCCTGCCGGACGACCTCGGGTCGCAGCTCGGCAAGATTGCGGCACGGAATGTGCGCACGGTCATGGTGTTCGCGCTCGGTGAGCCCGGTCTCGACCTGCTGCGCATTCAGGCCGGAGCATCCGTCAAGCGGCTCGGCGACCGCTGCCGGATCCACATCATCGACAGCGCCGATCATGCCTTCAGCCGCAGCGGGCCGCGGGCGAAGCTCGAGGACGTTCTCAGCCACGAGCTCTATGCGCGACACGAGCCGCTGTCCGAGATCCGGGATCGAGCCCCGATCGCGACGGTCCGCTAGCCCGCGTACCTGCGCATCCAAGTCCCCCCGGGTGGCGCCTGCGCCGACGGCGGATCGGGCGCAGCCCATCGGATATACTGCGATGAGCGCTCCCGGGAGTCGGAAATGTCCGTGAGACAGACCATCGCAGCCACCTTCGAGCAAGTCGCACGCGAGCAGCAACGCAAGCTCGCGCCGTTGCGCGACGGATTGAAGCTGCTCGATTCGGGACTGGATTCGCTCAGCTTCGCGCTGATCGTCGCGCGCCTGGAGGACTCGCTGGGCTACGACCCGTTCCTCGCGGCCGAGACCTTCCCGGTCACGTTCGGCGATTTCGTGCACCTGTACGAGAAAGATCGCAAGTAGGCCATGTGGCTCTGGGGGCTGTTGGCCGACGCCGGCGCTGACCCCTCCGCGACCTTGCACCACGCGGCGGGCCAGGTAGCGCTCGCCGAGCTGCGACATGCCTCCAGTCTCGGCGCCGATCTGGAGAGCTTGCGCGGGCGCAGCGTCCTCATTCTCGCGCGCGAGCAGCTCGCGGCGACGCTGGCGCTGCTCGAGCTCGACGGTGTGGCCCGTCGCCTGGTGTTGTGCCCTGCGGATCTGCAGCCCGAGCACGTGCCTCCCGTGGCACGTGCTGCCGAGGCGGATGCCTGTATCGTCGATACACCCGAGCAAGCGCTGCGCGCATCGCTCTCCGGGGTCGCCGTCTTGCGCATGGCAGGGACGCTGACGAGGGTCGGGCTCAGGCGCAGCACGCACCTCACCGAATGGGTGCTGCTCACGTCGGGTACCACCGGTGTGCCGAAGCTCGTCGTGCACACTCTCGAGAGCCTGACGAGCGCGTTCGCAGGCCAGGAGCGCCCACGCGAGCGCATCCTCTGGAGCACGTTCTATGATATCCGCCGGTACGGCGGGCTGCAGATCCTGCTGCGCGGCTTGCATGCGGGCGGCCTCCTTCTCTCGAGCGCGGCGGAGGGTGCGCCGGAATTTCTCGCCCGCGCCGGCTCGGTCGGTGTCACGCACATCTCCGGGACCCCCTCGCAATGGCGCAAAGCGCTCATGAGCGGGGCGGCGCTACGCATCGCCCCTCGCTACGTGCGGCTCTCCGGTGAGATCGCCGATCAAGGCATCCTCGATGCCCTGCGGGGCGCCTATCCTCACGCCGTCGTCGCCCATGCATTTGCCTCCACCGAGGCGGGTGTGGGCTTCGAGGTACGCGACGGCCTCGCCGGCTTTCCGGCATCGCTCCTGCAGAGCTCGCCGGGGAGCGTCGAGATGGATGTGGCAGGCGGCACGCTGCGGCTGCGCTCGCCGGGAGTGGCGCAGCGCTACCTGGGGTCGGACGCGCTCCCCTTGCGCGATTCCGATGGTTTCGTCGATACGCACGATCGTCTCGAGCTGCGCGAAGGCCGCTATTTCTTCGTCGGACGCAGCGGCGGGGTCATCAACGTCGGCGGCCTGAAGGTATATCCGGAGGAGGTCGAGGCCGTGATCAACTCGCACCCTTGGGTGCGCATGTCCTTGGTCAAGGAGCGGCGCAACCCGATCACGGGAGCCGTGGTCACTGCGGATGTCGTGCTCGCCGATACCGGTGCACTCGAGGTGAGGCCGGCGGAGGAGGTCCTGCGGATGCAGATCCAGGAGAGCTGTCGCGCTGCACTCGCCGCCCATAAGGTGCCCATGTTCATTCGCATCGTCCCCTCCCTCGAGGTATCGGCGAGTGGCAAGCTGGTGAGACCCGGTGCGTAACGTCATCGTCACCGGAGGCAGCCGTGGCCTGGGGCTCGCGACAGCGGTGCGGCTGGCGAGCGGCGGCTGGCGGGTCCTCGCGATCGCCCGTACCGAGAGCGAGGAGCTGCGCGCGGCCCGTGCCGGGCTCGAGGCTTCCCATCCGGGTGCGCTGTGCTTTCGTGCCTTCGATCTGGCCGAGATATCGAAGCTGGCAACTCTGGTCGGGCAGCTGAAGCGTGAATTCGGAGCGCTCTACGGGCTGGTGAACAACGCCGGTATCGGCACTGGGGGCGTGCTGGCGCTCATGCGCGACGAGCGCGTCGATTATCTCACGCGGCTCAACGTCACCTCCCCGATCATCCTCAGCAAGTACGTGCTGCGCTCGATGATGCTCGAGCGCCGCGGACGCATCGTCAATGTCGCCTCGATCGTGGCCGCCACCGGCTACAGTGGGCTCTCGGCCTATGCGGCCACCAAGGCGGCGCTCGTCGGTTTTACGCGCTCGCTCGCTCGCGAAGTCGGACCGCTCGGCATCACCGTCAACGCGGTGGCACCGGGCTTCATTGACACCGAGATGACGAGCGTGCTCACACCGCAGGAGCGCGAGCGGATCGTGCGACGCAGCGCGCTGCGCAGGCTGGCCGAGCCTGGCGATGTCGCGAGCGCCATCGAGTTTTTGCTGAGCGAGGGCGCCGCCAACATTACCGGCACCGTCATCACCGTGGATGCCGGCAATAGCGCCTGAGGCGCTGACGCACTGCACGCAGCGAGCGAGCCCCCGACCGGCAGCGAGCCTCGCGCCCGGAAGCCCCATTATGTTACGCGGCACTTCCGAGGCGACAGGTGCGCTATGATCAATCCCGTTCCTGCGATGTCGATAGCGACGCGGGGTCTGAGCCGCAGTTTGCGGACCGCCACGGATGGGCGAGGAGAACAAGATTCGAACGCGTCCGGAGGGCGGGCAGATGCTGCGGACAAGGCTGCAGAGCAAGGCGCGAGTGCTGCGTGTGCGAGCCGTGCGGAGTCTCGGCTCGGCGGCCGCACGTTTCATGAGTCCGCGACTGCTCGTGACGGGCGCGACCGCCTACGAGGCGCAGGTCATCGAGGATCTCAAGACCGAGGGCGTGCATGTCAGCTCGCTCGCGCGGCTCCTTCCGAGCGAGCCGTACCGCGACACATTGGAGCGCGTACGCGCATTGCTCGACCGCGATCCACCTCGTGTGTCGCCCGCGTGGATCCGCCGCGCCTCATCCACCGATCTGTCCCCGCAGGCGCTGCTCGAGCGGCTCCCCGAGCTGTACATGGTCGGTCTCAGCGAGCCGCTGCTGCGCATCGCTGAGCTGTATCTGCGCTTGCCGGTCGCCTACCACGGCGCCGTGCTGCGCCACTCGCTGGTGGATCGGGGCAGCACCGGCCCGCGGCTGTGGCATCAGGACGCCGAGGATCTGAACGTCCTGCGCGTGGTCATCTATCTCAACGATGTGACCTCCGGCGGCGGCCCCTTCGAATACATCCCGCGCGGTCTCGGTGTCACCTACCGGCGGTTCTCCAAAGCCGGCGGGCCGCTCACGAGTGAAGTGGTCGAGCGCATCGTGCCGCCGGCCTCCTGGAAGCGCGTCATCGCCCCCGCGGGCACGGTGATCCTGGCAGACACGGCCAAGACGTTTCACCACGAATCCCTGCAGACCGAGTCGGAGCGCTCGGTGATGATGCTCGGCTATTCCTCGCGCAGCCCGACCGGTGCGCCGCTGGCGCAAGCGCATTTCCAGGTCGAGCAGGTGGCGGGGCTGCTTGCCCGGATCGTTCCGGTTTCACAGCACGAGCATGTCTTCGGCTGGCGGCGTCGGCTTTCGCAGGAGCAGCCGGCCGTGGCTGCCGCGGCAGCGGCCGTCGACGCCGACTGAGCGGCTCAGCGGTGGGGCGGCTCAGCGCCGCCGCTTACGCGATTTCGCGCCGCCGCTCGAGCTGCGGCCCGCTCGAGCGCAGCTCGTGGGCTCGATGGCGTCCGAGCGCCTCATCGATGACGGCCTGCAGGCGGCTCGCGAGCACTGCCACGTGCGGCTCCTGCAGCATGCTCGAATGCCCGCCGGGCACGTCAACGACGTTCACCGCGCTCGCTCGCCGCCCCCACCCGAGGAGTGGATCCTCATAGGCCGTGACGTAAGGCTCGTCGGGACCGATGCCCTCACTCGCACGTACGAGCAGCAACTCGGCGTGCAGCACATCCTGCGGGCGGTAGCCGCTTTCGGCAAACAGGTATGCCGTGCGCACGGGAATTCTGCCGAGGAAGCGCGGAGCTGCGCGGCCGCGATCGAGGCACCAGCGCAGCACGCGCATGCGCCAGTGGTCTCTGAGCCTCTTCAGGCGGCTCGAAACCTCGTATTTGGTGAACCCCACGGCCTTGCCCGTTATCTGCGCGAGCATTCTTCCGACGCGCTGCGGCCAAGGGTCGACCGAGCCCTGGCGCAGCACGCCGAGCGCGCGCTGCAGGCGGGCACCGGCTCTGCCGCTCTGCGGCGCCGATGGCTCGGCGGCGTCCAGGAGCACCACGAGCGCGACCTGTTGCCCGTTCGCGTGCAGCTGCCGCGCCATCTCGTAGGCAATGACTCCGCCTGCGCACATGCCGCCGAGCAGGTAAGGTCCGCGCGGCTGAATGGCGCGGATTCGCTCGATGTGATAAGCGGCCATGTCGGCAATGCGCGTGGCCGCCAGCGGTTGACCGCAAGCCGCCCGCGGCTGCAGCCCGTACACCGCGTGCTCGGCGCTCAGCCGCAGCGCGAGGTTGCGATAGAGCAGCACCTCACCGTCTCCATCGTGAACGAGGAAGAGCGGCACCCCACCGGCCCCGGCCCGCAGCAGAAGCGGCCCGGTGGTGCTGCTGCCGTCGACGAGCAGGGCCGCGAGGCCGCGAACGGTCGGCGACTCGATCAACGAGGAGAGAGAGAGCGCCGTGCCGAAGCGCGCTTCCACCTGATCGATGACATCGACGGCCTGCAGTGAGCTGCCACCGAGCGCAAAGAAATCGTCGTCCGCGCCCACCGGCTTGATCCCGAGTACGTCCGACCAGATCTGCAGCAGCGCCGACTCGATGGCGTTGCTCGTGGGCGCGAGCGGCGTGGGAAGGGGCCGCTCCAGGTAGCGCCGGTTGGCTCGCAGGGCGCTGCAGAGCAGATCGGTGTCCGAGAGCTCGCATGCGAGTCGCGCCAGCATGCGCACACGCGCGCTGCCAGCCTCGGAGCCGGCGCCCGGGCGCCCCTGGGCGCTCGTCACCGCCTCGCTCATCGGCTGATCGGCGGGGGCGGCCGTGCCCGGGTGATATTCCAGTCGGCTCGCCTCCTCGGCCGGAATCCAGTAGCTCGTGCCGTCGGTCTCGGCCCTGGCATGCGCTCGAGCGACCGACTCCATGAAATCCCGCGCAGGCTGATTTTTCTTGGTGTGAGCGATGCGCACGCTAAGGTGCGCCAGCCCCGACGCCATGGCGATGGTGCCGAGCTCGCGGATCATGCGGTGCTCGACGCCGCGACCCAGCACTCGGCAGCTGAGGAGCAGGGTATCGAGCTCGAGCGCATCGGCCCGGGAACCGAAAATCATGACACCGACCAGGCCGTAGCTGCCGAAGCGGTCGGACACCTCCACGGCGCGGCACTCGAGCTGCGATGCGGACAGATCCCGGATCTCGCTCTCGCTGCGACGGCGCGTGGTGAAATTGAACTGATTCGTCCGCTGTGTCAGCTGAGCCACACGCGCGATCTGCTCCGGCCGAGGTGCGGCGATACTGACCTGCAGGCCGAGCTCTGCAATGAAGCGCGCGAAGTCACCGGACTCGCGCTGGAAGCGGGCGCGATCGGCTTCCTGGCGGTACAGATCCGTTCGCTGCCGATCCTCGCTGGTGATGCGTCGGCGATCGAAAGCCCAGATGTGTCGCAGGAAGCGCGCGACGTGCTCGGGAGCGGGCAGGTTGAGCGTCAGGATCTCGGGACAGGTGAGCGAGACTTCGGCGCACTCTACCGGGTTGTCGTCGATGAAGATGAAGCTGTCGAGCCCAAGGTTGAGCTCTTGAGCGAGCGCCCGCAGGTTCTGCGACTTCGGCAGCCAGTTCACGCGCCACGCGACCAGGTGTTGGCGCTTGAGCAACATGTCCGTGCGCTGCTCCAGCACCTGCAGAACATCGCCCTCCTGATTCTTGCTGCACAGGCAGAGAAGAAACCCGCGCTCCACCTGCTCGATCAGCAGCCGCTGCAGTGCGAGGCTCCATTCGGGCAGGGAGATGCCCTCGACGCCGTCCTCTCCGACGACGCCTTTCCACAGCGTGTTGTCGCAATCGACGACGATGACTTTGAAAGGTGCGCTCAGTGCCGCATGTACGCGCCGCGCGATCAGCGTCGCGAGCACACCGAAGAAATCGCCGTTGTAGGGAATGTGGCCCAGCCGGTCCCGGCGCGCATCGTGGTAGCGCTCGAGCGGATACAGCGCAAGCTCCTGCGCTCCGATGACCGCCACACCCGGAACCTCACGCAGGGCCCGCTCGAGCCATTCGCTGATGGTGCGCAGGGGCTCGGCTGCAGCTCCGGTCTCGGTTGCGGGCGCTGCGGGACACACGGCCACGGTCAGCGGCAGGTCGCTGCGGGAGAGGAAGCTGCGAACCGCCTCGAGCAGCTCCTGCGCATGCTCGCGCAGCCGCTGCTCGAGCGCACGGCCATCGCCGAGGCCGCTCTGTGGCGCGGCGCGCAGCCAATCCTGGGGTCGCAACAGTACGGCGCCGACGCCGCCGCGATTGCGTGCCAGCAGGCTCGAGGGATCGAGCAGCTGCTGGAGAACCTGATTGTAGGGGGCGAAGTCGATGCGTACGCGGCAGCCGAGCGCCTCGAGTAGATAGGCCAGGGGCGCGACCAGCGGCTCTGCCGTGAAGCTGGCCGTTACCGTCAGGCAGCGCAGCGCTGCTGCCTCGACGGAAGGGACGGGGAGATCACTGACACTCATGTGTGATTTGGTCGGATCGCTTCCAGCGTTCAACGGCTACCAATCGCTGCAGCGCAGTCAAAATCCAGCAAAGCAGATGCTCGAGTGGACGTTGGGGCTCGGCTCACGTCTCCCGCCCGTTCTGGGAGTCAAGGCAGCGTATCATGGAAACGTCCAATTTCGTGCGGCGGGGATGCCGCCCGAACAGGGTCGTTTCTTGCTCGCAACCGCCGTTTTGCGCTTTTTGGGGCGGCTCGCGGTGATAAGTCGCATTCCGCATTTTGGGGTGTCGCCAATTGGCTACGATGGGCCATGAGCAACAGGCGGGCTCCCCCGACGGCCGGATTTCCGGGTGGGTATTGATAGGTTGACTAGGCTGACTTTGTGGTGCAGAACGCGAAAGACCCTCTATCGGCACCGGGGACCCAGCAGTTGGGGCTGGTCGTCATTGGCCGCAACGAAGGCGAAAGGCTGGCACGCTGCCTGGAATCGGTGGGCGACGTAGCAGCGGCACGCGTCTACGTGGATTCGGGCTCCCGGGACGATAGTGTTGCGATCGCCCGACGGGCGGGCTTCGACGTGATCGTGCTGTCGGCGCCTCCGGCCTTCACCGCGGCGCGCGCACGCAATGCCGGTATCGCCAGGTTGCTCGCGGAGCATCCCGAGCTCGCCTTCGTGCAGGTGGTCGATGGGGATTGCGAGCTGCGGGCGCGCTGGCTGCAAACCGCGCTCGCGACGTTGCAGGCTGCGGGGGATCTTGCGGCTGTCTTCGGTCGTCGTCGGGAGCGCTACCCCGAGCGCTCACTCTATAACGCCATTTGCGACGATGAATGGAATGCGCCCGTTGGCGTCGCGAGCGGATTCGGCGGCGATGTCATGTGCCGGATCGCAGCGCTGCGCCAGGTCGACTTTTACAACGCCTCGATGATCGCGGGCGAGGACACCGAGCTGGCGATGCGGCTGCGCAAGGCGGGCTGGCGCATCCGGTGCCTGGATGCAGAGATGACGCTGCACGATGCGGATATTCGGCGTTTCAGCCAGTGGTGGAGCCGCGCGCGTCGCGCCGGTCACGGCTACGCACAGATGGCCGCGCTGCACCCCGATGCGCGCGATCCGAACTGGCCGCGGTCGGTGCGCAGCATTGTGCTCTGGGGCGGCGTTGCACCGCTCACGTGTCTGGCAGCCGCGATCGGTGCCCTCAGCATCGACCCGCGGCTGTGGGCCTTGGTTGCTGCTGTGCCTGCGGCGTGGCTCTTCAACGTGCTGCGCCTCGCGCGCCATCAACGCCGTCGTGGGCTCGACGCCAGAGTCGCGCGCGGCTCGGCGGTGCTGCTGATGCTAGGCAAGCTGCCGCAGGTGCTGGGCGTCGCGGGCTATTATCGCGACCGCCTGCTCGGGCGCACCTCGCGTCTCATCGAATACAAAGGCGCGCAATCGGCCTGACGTGGCGCTCGCGCCAATCCCCGCTCGGAGTGAACGCTTGAAGGTTGGACTGCTTGGCGCAGGCTATATCCTCGATTCGCACGCGACGGCGCTTGCGGCCACCCCGGGGGTATCGATTCATGCAGTGGCGGATACGTCGCGGGGGCGCGCCACACGCGCGGCTGCGCGCTTCGGCATTCCGCACGTCTTCGGCTCGCTCGACGAGATGGCGCACTCCGATTGCGATGTGGTGCACGTGCTGCTGCCGCCCGCGCTGCATCTGCAGGCTGCGGCGCAGCTTCTCGAGTGCGGCAAGGGGATCTTTCTCGAGAAGCCGATGGGGCTCGACAGCACCGCTTGCGCGGCGATCTGCGAGCTCGCCGCGCAGAAAGGACTGCCGCTCGGCGTCAATCACAATTTCCTCTTCTCCGAGGGCTACGAGGCGCTGCGGGAGGGCTTCAAGCGAGGCGAGCTCGGTCGTGCCGATCAGCTCTCCGTGAGCTGGCATTTCGCGCTGCCCATCCTGCAGTTCGGGCCCTTCGACAACTGGATGCTGGCCGCGCCCGCGAACACGCTCTTCGAGCTCGGCTCGCACCTGGCGGCCTTCGTCGTGGACCTCGTGGGTAGCACGCACGTGGACTGCGCCGTCGCCGGCAATCCTCTGACTTTGCCTGCAGGTCAGACCGTGTTCCGTCATTGGACGGCGGTGGCGCACGCGGGCGCGGCCACGGTGACGCTGTCCCTGTCGCTCACGCAGGGGCAGGCGGACCGCATTCTGCGGCTGCGCGCGCGCGGGGGCAGCATGCAGCTCGACTTCGGGCGCGATATCGGTTGGCGGGAATTCACACTGAGCGACAATCCGATCTTCGATGCACATGCGATCGCGACCGGCAGTGCCAGATCGAAGCGGCGCGATGCGCGGCGCCAGCTGCTGCGCCGCCTGTCCGCCGCGCTCGCCAAGCGCCCCGACGCCAACCCTTTCGAGGCGAGCGTCTTTCGCAGCATCCAGGCCTTCTACGCAGGCGGCCTGCGCCGCATCGATGCGCGTCACGGCGGCGAGCTCGCCACCGAGGCCATCCGCCTGTGCGAGTCGATCGCGGCCGCCGCCGGCGCCGGCACGCCGACTCTCAGCAGCGTGTCCGTGCCGGTAGCGGCTCCGGTTGCCAGTCCGAGCGTGCTGGTCGTCGGCGGCACCGGCTTCATCGGCCGGCGCCTGGTGCGCCGGCTCGTGGAGCAGGGCTATGGCGTGCGTGTGCTGACGCGCAACGTGCGTGCCGCCGCGATCGAGTTCGAGGGTACGCCCGTGGAGCTGGTCGCCGGCTCGCACGGCGATCGCGAGGCGGTGCGCGGTGCGCTGAGCGGCATCCGCGCCGTCTATCATCTCGCCAAGTGCGAGGGCAAGCGCTGGCAGGACTATCTCGATGGGGATGTCGAGCCGACGCGCGTGCTCGGCGAGGAGTCCGTCGCGGCAGGCGTCGAGCGCTTCATCTACACGGGAACGATCGCCTCCTACGCCTCGGCAGCGGCCAATGACCGGATCGACAATCGCACGGGGGTGGACCCCGCGATCGAGCGCCGCGGACATTACGCACGCTCGAAGGCTGCTTGCGAACGGCTGCTGCAGAGCCTGAGCCGCGAGCGCGGCCTGCGACTCGTGATCGTCCGCCCGGGGATCGTCATCGGTCCCGGCAGCCCCCCCTGGCACCCCGGTGTCGCGAACTTCTCGAGCGAGACGCGCGCGTTCTATTGGGGCGATGGCACGAATGCCTTGCCCCTGGTACTCGTCGATGATGTCGCCGAGGCGCTGGTGCGTGCGCTGCAGACCCCGGGCATCGACGGCGAGACCTTGCTGCTCACCAGCCCGCCTTTGCTCACGGCTCGCGAGTATCTGCAGGCGCTGTCGCAGTGCATGGGAACGAAGATCGAGGTGGCGACGCGCAGCGCATGGCGCAGCTGGGCGGCCGATATGCTGAAGGAGCTCGCCAAGAACGCCGTGCGCCATCCCAACCGTCGCTGGCCGAGCGTGCACGATTGGGCTTGCCACTCGCATCGATCACGATACGACAGCGCCATGACGCAGCAGATGCTCGGCTGGCAACCGGTGGCCGACCGCGACACCATGATACGGCGCGGTATCGCCGAGGCCGTCGACTGGTTCATGCGCTGAGATCTCAAAGAGCGAAGCGCCCGCGACAGATGAGCTCGTGCGTCTCGCGGTCCAGGGGAATGAAGCTCTGGGCGCGACGATCCGCGACGTACAGCGAATCGGCGCCGCCTTGCGGCTCGAAGCCCTGCGCCGCGAGCTCCCGCTTCTGCAGCTTGAAGGTGCCGGTGAGCGCGAGCTGCGCAACGATGCGCACGAACAGCGGCTGCGCATACCCCGGGAGCCGCTCGTCGAGGTGTCGCCGCAGCCCAGCCAGCGAGAAGCCCTCGGTGGTGAGGAGGGCGGCCATCCCCGCGCGCCCGTCGTGTCCAGGAACCCTGACGCCGTAGACGGCGGCGTCGGCGATGCCGGGATAGCTCTCGAGCACCGCGGCGACCTCGGCGGTGGAGACGTTCTCACCCTTCCAGCGGAAGCTCTCCCCGAGCCGATCGACGAAGTAGAAGAATCCGTCGGCGTCCTGACGCAGCAGATCACCGGTGCGAAACCACGCATCGCCCGGCTCGAAGACATCGCGCAGGATCTTGCGCTGCGAGGCCTCGGCGTCGGTATAGCCCTCGAAGCGGCTGCGCACCTTGCCGCGCGCATCCTGCAGCAGCCCCAGCGCCTCGCCGGGCTCCCCGGGAGCGCAGCGAATGCAGCGTCCCTGCGCATCGCGCAGCGGCAGCTCGCCCTCGGGGTCGACGCGCACGAGCGCCACCGTGAGACGGTGCGCGATGAAGGGTGGAATGCGGCCGATCGAGCCCGGACGCCCCTCACAGTTGTAGAGCGAGAAGCTGCCTTCGGTCGCGGCGTAGTATTCGAGTATCCGCGGAATGCGGAAGCGCTGCTGAAAGGCGCCCCAGACCTCGGCACGCAGCCCGTTGCCACAGGCAAGCCGCAGGTGATGCTCGGCCTCGAGCGGCTGAGGAGGGCTTGCGAGCAGGTAGCGGCACAACTCGCCGATGTACTGGAACAGCGTGCAGCGCTCGGCGCGCAGATCGCTCCAGAACTCGCTCGCGGAGAAGCGCTCCCGCAGCACCACCGTGCCGCCACCCACGAGCGTCGCTCCGGTGGCAACTACGCCGCCGACGCTGTGATACAGCGGCAGGCAGTTGAACATCCGATCGCTCGGCAGGATATCCATCATGCCGGCGAACCAGTGCGTCCACTGCAGCAGTCGCCGGTGCGTCACCACGGCGGCCTTTGGGAACCCGGTGGTGCCCGAGGTATAGATGTAGAGGGCCGGGTCATCGAGTGCGGGATGCAGCTGCTGCCCGCCGCTCGGTGCAGGATCGCGAGGCTCATCGATTCGCGGCAGCGTGCGCGCGGAAGCCCCGTAGGCCCAGCGGGCAATCGCCGCGGGCAGCTGTGCGGCCACGAGCGGCGCCTCGTGGGCCGCATCGGCAATCACGCCGCGGGGAGTCACGAGCGCGATGGCGCGCTCGAGCAACTCGCCACGCAGATGTGTGTTGAGCAGCGCCACCACCACGCCGATGCGCGTGAGCCCGAGCCAGATGGCGAGGTACTCGGGACGGTTCTGCATGAGCAGGCCGATCACGTCCCCGCGGGCGAGACCCTGCGCGAGGGCCCAGCCCGAGCACTGCGCGGCCGCCTGGGTCAGAGCGGCGTAGGAGAGCTGGCTGTGCCGGCCGCTGAGAGCGATACGCTCGCCGGCCCGCGCGGCCAGCTGCTCGATCAGCACCGGTAGAATCTCGCAGCCACCGCGCTCGATCGGCGCCGTCCTCTCGAGCGCCCTCACCCACGCCTGGAGCGGGGAATTCACTTGGCTGTCTGCTCCGCGGCGCGAGCCGTCATAATGCGAGGAGGATCAATGCTCGAGTCGATTTGACACGCTGCGCGACTCGCGTAGCTTGAGGGACGGTAAGTTCGGAAGGCAAGCCCCATGAAGCCAGAGACGATCGCGCTGCACGGCGGTTACGACGCGGATCCGGTGACCAAGTCCGTGGCCGTGCCGATCTACCAGACGGTCGCGTACTCGTTCGACAGCGCCGCGCACGGCGCCGCGCTCTTCGACCTCGAGGTGCCGGGATATCGCTACAGCCGTATCGCCAACCCCACCACGGACGTGCTCGAGCGGCGCGTGACGGAGCTCGAAGGCGGCGTCGCGGCGCTCAGCGTCAGTACCGGGCAGGCCGCGCTGCATTATGCCGTGCTGGCCGTGAGCGAGGCCGGACGCAACATCGTCTCGGTGCCGCAGCTCTACGGCACCACGCACACACTCTTCGCGCACATCCTGCCGAAGCTCGGCATCACGGCGCGCTTTGCGCGCACCGACCAGGCTGCCGACCTCGCAGCCCTCATCGATGAGAATACGAGCGCGGTGTTCTGCGAGACCGTGGGCAACCCCGCGGGCAACGTGTGCGATCTCGAATCGATCGCCAGCCTCGCTCATGCGGCCGGTGTGCCGCTCATCGTCGACAACACGGTGCCCACGCCCATACTGCTGCGCCCGATCGACTTCGGCGCCGACATCGTCCTGCACTCGCTCACTAAGTTCCTGGGCGGGCACGGCACCACGCTCGGCGGGATCATCATCGACAGCGGTCGCTTCCCTTGGGAGAAGCATGCCGCGCGCTTTCCGATGCTCACCCAGCCCGATCCCTCCTATCACGGGCTCGTCTATACCGATCACTACGGGGCCGCCGCATACGTCGGGCGCTGTCGCAGCGTGTTCCAGCGCACCATGGGCTCGGTGCTCGCACCGCTCAGCGCATTCCTGCTGCTGCAGGGGATCGAGACCGTGGCGCTGCGCATGGAGCGCCACGTCGAGAACGCGCGGCGCGTGGCGCAGTTCCTGCGCGACGATCGGCGCGTGGCCGCTGTCAGCTACGCCGGCTTTCCCGACAGTCCCTATTACGCGCTGGTGCAGAAATACCTGGGCGGCCGCGCGTGCTCGCTGCTCACCTTCGCCATCCGCGGGGGGCAGGATGCGGGCGCACGCTTCTACGATGCGCTGAAGCTCTTCAAGCGCCTGGTCAACCTCGGTGATGCCAAGTCACTCGCCTGTCACCCGGCATCCACCACGCACCGGCAGATGACCCCGGCCGAGCAGCAGCTTGCGGGTATCGGGCCGGAGACGATCCGGCTCAGTGTGGGCATCGAGCACATCGACGACATCCTGGCGGACGTGGATCAGGCGCTCGCCGCGGCCACGGGAGCCGCATGAGCGGCGAGCTGCCAGCACCGCCCGCAGCCCTGTTCCCGGCGCGCGATACCCGCGAGCGCCTGAGCGATCTGCTCACGCGTCTGCTCGAGGCCGCGCGCGAGCGTGTGGCCGCGGGCTCGGTCACCCCGACGTTCGATCGCGAGCGCTTTCGCGCCGAGCTGCGCGGCTTCGATTTCGCCGCTCCGGTGCCGCTCGAGGAGCTGCTGCGCTGGAGCATCGAGCAGCTCGAGCACGGGGTGGTGCACCTGACGCATCCGCGCTATTTCGGCCTGTTCAATCCCGCGCCGACTTTTCCGGCAGAGTGCGCCGACCGGATCGCGGGCAGCTTCAATCCACAGCTCGCCAGCTCGGGAAGCTCTCCCGCCCCTGTGGAGATCGAGGCGCACGTGGTGCGAGCCCTGGCGCTGCGAGCGGGCCTGCCCGAGGGGGCGGGCGGCCACTTCACCACCAGCGGCTCAGAGGCGAACTACACCGCTCTCGTGTGCGCGCTGACGCGCGCCGAGCCGCGCTTCGCCCTCGAGGGGGTGCGCGGCTTCGCGGGTCCGGTCGCCATGTACACCTCGCGCGAATGCCAGCCGGCCTGGTTCAAGATCGCGCATCAGGCGGGGATCGGGCGCGCGGCATTGCGGCTCATCGACACGGACGAGCGCGGGCGGCTGCACCTGCCCGCGCTCGCAGAAGCGCTTGCCCGCGATCGCCAGGCAGGTACGGTGCCGGTGCTGATCTCCGCCACGGCGGGCACCACCGGCGGTGGCGCGATCGATCCCCTGGCGGGATGCGCCGAGCTTGCCCGCCGCTGCGGCGCCTGGTACCACGTCGACGCTGCGTGGGGCGGTGCCGCACTCGCCTCCGAGCGGCTGCGCCCGCTGCTCGCGGGCATCGAGCTCGCCGACTCGATCACCATCGACGCCCACAAGTGGTTCGCCACCACGATGGCCTGCGGCATGTTCGTGACGGCACACCCGCAGGTGCTGGCGGAGGCCTTCCGCGTGTCGGCCGACTTCATGCCCTCGAGCGTCAGCGGCCTCGACCCCTATCTCAACACCGTGCAGTGGTCGCGCCGTTTCATGGGTCTGAGGCTCTTTCTGGCACTGGCAGCGGCGGGCTGGGGCGGCTACGGCGTGCACCTCGAGCGGGCCTCGGAGCTGATTCTCACCGCGCGCACGCGGCTGCTCGCGCGCGGCTGGTCGGCGCTCAACGACCCGCGCCTCGCGGTGCTGTGCGTCGTACCGCCCGCCGGCTCGGCACCCGTGCGCGAGATCGCGCGACGGGTGGTTGCCGGCGGACGAGCCTGGGTCGCCGCCACGACCTTTGCAGGGCACGAGGCGGTGCGCATCTGCGCCACCCACGGTGAGGCGGCCGTTGCGGACGTGGAAGCGCTCGTCGAGGCGCTCGAGGCGGCTCGCTGAAACGGCTCTCTCGAGGCGGGCGCTGAAGCGGCTCGCCCTATCGAGTGGGCGGGGCGAGCCGCTCGATCAATGCCTCGATGGAGGCGATCGAGTGGAAGGCCTCGGGAGTGATCTCCGCCTGCGGGATGGCGATGTCGAATTCCACCTCGATGGCGAGCATCAGATTGACCATCTTGATAGAGCTCATCCCGAGATCGCTCAACCGCGCATCGATCGGCAGCGGACGCGAGGCGCCCGGTGGCCCGAGCAGGCTGCGCACCAGGCCGATCAGCCGCTCGCGCGGAGCGAGCCCTGTGTCGCGCTGCTCGGTGAGCTCTGTCGTCATCGTTTAATGTTACCGCTCGCGCGTCAGCCTGGCAGCGGAATGCTTCGCAGCCAGCAGATGTTCCAGCCAGTTGCGATAAAGCGCGACGGCGTTCACCTGCCAGCGGTTCTCGATCCCGGCCTCGATCCGTGCGAGGGGCAGGCTCGCGAGCAGCTGCGGATCGGGCCGCACCAGCGCCTGCTCGCGAAACCCCAGCAGCAGCTGGGTCGCCTCGGCCGACAGATACCCCTCCGGCAACTGCGGATAGTGCGGTTGCTGGCCGCGCAGAAAGCGGCCGATGTCGCGGCGGTACTCGCGCAGCAGCGTCGTCGCCTCGTATTCGGGATGGCCCTGCAGAAAGAGCAGCAGCGTGGCCCGCTCCTTGATGAATATATCCGCGCCGTTTTGCGCGGAGTAGCTCAGGAGCGTGTAGCCGGCGGCGCGCAGCGCCGGCACCGGCAGATCGTTCCAGCGCGAGTGCGGGGTGCAGAGCGGGGGGCGCAGCCCGCGCGCGAGCGCATGCACGCCGAGCTCGTGCGCGAACACGCCACAGCGCTTCTCGGCGAGCCTCTGCCGTTCGATACCATCGAGATACTGCACCGCAGCATGAGCGGCGAGGCACGACCAGATGCTCGAACGCGTGTTCCTCTCCGCCCACTCGAGCACCTGACCGATACGTGGCCAGTACGGCTCATCCACCAGCCGCGAAGCGGCGGGCTCGAGCCCCGTCACGATCAACGCATCGGCCGTCTGCTCGAGCAGCTCGTCGATCGGGCGGTAAGCGTTTCGTACGCGCTCGAGCGCCCCCCCGGCGCGCCCCACCTCCGGCAGGTAGGCAAGCCGCAGCTCGACCGGATGGGGCCCGGCAGCGCTCTGCAGAAGACGCAGGAACTGAGTTTCAGTGGCTTCGAGAGCCGCATCCGGCATGTTGTTGAGCAGCACCACCACCAAGGGATCGGCGGAGGACTTCTCGGGCACGGCGCCCCGAGCGGCCAAGCTCGAGGAGGGATCGGCGTGGGTGTTCAACGGCATCGAAGTTCACTTATTCTCGTCATCCATTGCCTCTGGATGAGGACGAAGAATAATGTACCCCGCAATTGGGCGCTCTTAGGATAACGTTCGACACAGAACGGCAAAGCCCACAGACAGCCGACATGGAAGCATCCCCACTCACGACGCGCATCCGCGAAGACGATCGCGCCTCTGGCCCGCTCGTGCTGCGAGCGCAGCGGGCGGCGGCGGCGGCGGCCAAGCACGCCGTGACCGTCGACAGCGCGGCGCGCTTTCCGTCCGAAGCCTTCGAGGCCATTCGCGCCGAGCGCCTGCTCGGGCTGCTGGTGCCGTCCGAGCTGGGCGGGGAGGGCGTCGCGATCTCGGAAGTGGCCGACGTGTGCTATCAGCTCGGCCAGGCGTGCGGCTCCACTGCGATGATCTACGCCATGCACCAGGTGAAGGTCGGGTGCCTGATCCGACATCGCGGCCAGCAGGCGGCGCTCGCGGCCCTGCTGCGCCGACTGTGTGCCGAGCAGCTGCTGCTCGCCTCCTCGACCACCGAGGGGCAGGGTGGGGGCAATGTACGCGCCAGCGAGGCAGCCGTTGAGTATCACGACACGGGTATCGCGCTCGAGCGTCGCGCGACGGTCATCTCTTACGGCGCCCATGCCGATGGGGTGGTCACCACGGCCCGCCGCGCCGCCGATGCCGCCGCCTCCGATCAGGTGCTCGTTGCCTTCCTGAAGAGCGACTACACACTCACGCGTCTTTCGGGCTGGAACACCCTGGGAATGCGTGGCACGTGCAGCGACGGCTATCTGTTGAAGGCGCAGGGGTCGAGCGATCAGGTGCTGCCGGAGCCCTACGAGACCATTCACGCGCAGACGATGGTGCCCTTCGCTCACCTGCTGTGGTCATCCGTATGGACGGGCATCGCGGCGGCGGCGACGGCACGCGCACAGGGTTTCGTGCGCAACGCGTTGCGTCACGGCGGGCAGCTGCCGCCCGGGGCGCCGCAGTACACCGAGGCACTCTCGGGGCTGCGCACCTTGCGGGGCCTGCTCTCGAGCGCGCTGCGCAGCTACGAGCGCAGCATGGACGAGCCGCGGGTGCTCGCCTCGCTGGAATTTCAGACCGTGATCACGCTCACCAAGGTCGAGGCATCCGAGCTCGCCGTCGCGATAGTGATGAGCGCCATGCGTGCCTGCGGCCTTGCGGGCTACCGCTGCGACAGCGAGTTCAGCATCGAGCGCCATCTGCGCGATGTGCTGTCCTCCCCGATCATGATCAACAACGAGCGCATCAAGGCCAATCTCGCGAGCTCCTCGCTTCTGGCGCCCATACCTGCCTCGGTGCGCGACTGAACGGTGCGCGACTGAACGAGAACGCGCAGCCACGCCCGGCCGAGCTCGCCGATGCCATCGGCGCCGCGCTCTTTCGGCCGCTCGGTGCCGACGGCCTCTACGCGCGCACGGCGCTCTACGAGCGGCTGATCGAGGCCCTCACGGCGCGCATCTCGCTCGAGCGCGATCCGCAGGCCGAGATCCTCCACTTTCCGCCGGTCATGAGCCGCGCGCAGCTGGAGAAGTCCGGCTATCTCAAGAGCTTTCCCAATCTGCTCGGGTGCGTCTGCACGCTGCACGGAACGGAGACGGCAATCCGCACCGCGGCCGATGCTCACGAGTCGGGCGGTGACTGGACGGCAGCGCTGCGGGCCTCCGACCTCGTGCTCTCGCCGGCCGCCTGCTATCCGGTATATCCGCTCGCGGCGCAACGCGGCCCCGTGCGAGAGGCGGGCTGCTCCTACGATGTGAGCGCGGACTGCTTTCGGCGCGAGCCCTCCCGCGAGCTGCATCGCCTGCAGTCCTTTCGCATGCGCGAGTTCGTGCGTATCGGCTCGGCGCAGCAGATCACCGGCTTCCGCGATCGCTGGATGCCGCGGGCGCAGCGGCTCGCCGAGACGCTGCAGTTGCCCCATCGCATCGAGGTCGCGAACGATCCGTTCTTCGGCCGCGTCGGCCAGGTCATGGCGGTGAGCCAGCGCCAGCAATCGCTCAAGTTCGAGCTGCTGATCCCGTTTGCGCCGGGGGCGAGCCCGGTGGCCTGCATGAGCTTCAACTACCATCGGGATCACTTCGGCCTGACGTGGGGCCTGCAACTCTCGAGCGGTGAGGTCGCGCATACCGCTTGCGTCGCCTTCGGCATGGATCGCCTGGCGGTTGCGCTGTTCTGCGTTCACGGGCTCGATGTGCCGGCGTGGCCGGCCCCGGTACGCCAGGCGCTCGCGCTCTGAGGCGGCGCGCGGAGTTCGCACCGCTAGGCGCTCGGATGGCCCCGTTGGATGCAAACATCGAGCGGCTCTTGCGCAAGCTCAGCGCGGTATCCGCCGCAGCGCGGGAGCTGACGGTTGCGGAGCGGCGCAGCGGCCTCGAGCAGCTCATGGCCCTCGGCGCCGGGGCGCCTGCGGTGCAACGCGTGGAGATGCGCACGCTGGAAGGCGCCGCAGGCCCGCTGCAGGCGAGGGTGTATACACCGCAGCGGGCGGCCGAGGCGCCGCTGCCCGGCTTGCTCTATTTTCATGGCGGGGGTCTGGTGGCGGGCAGTCTGCAGTCGCACGATGCGGTATGCCGCGCGCTCACCAGCGCAACCGGCTGCCGCCTGGTGTCGGTCGGCTATCGACTGGCGCCCGAGCATCCCTTCCCGGCGGCCATCGAGGACAGCCTGGCGGCGTTGACCTGGATGAGCGAGCACGCCGGAGAACTCGGCGTCGACCCGCAGCGTATCGGCGTGGCAGGGGATTCGGCGGGCGCGACGCTGGCAGCGACGCTGTGCCAGATCAATCGCCGGACCGCTCGCGCCTGCATCGCGCTGCAGCTTCTGCTGTGCCCCATCCTGGACGTGGACGCGCGCTCAGCCTCGCGACGGCAATTCGCACGGGGGTACCTGCTCGACCAGACCGTTCTGGATCACGATCTCAAGCATTATCTGCGACCCGGAGATGATCCTGCCGACCCGCGCATCTCGCCGCTGCGCTGCCCGGATCTGAGCGCTCTACCGCCCGCGTGCATCCATACCGCGGAGTGCGACCCGATGCGCGATGAGGGCGCGGCGTATGCGCGGCGACTCGAGGGCGCCGGCGTTCGGGTCTCCTATCGGTGTCACTCGGGTATGATCCACTTGTTCTATGGGCTGGGAGCGCTGGTGCCCTACGTCGCGCAAGCCTACGAGCTCATCGGCAGCGACGTGCGCGCGATGTGGGCGCATGGCGGAGCGTGCCAGTGAGCGAGTACACCGAGGAGCGCGCGGTGCTGCGCCAGCTCTACGCCGCGCGGCTATCCGGGCAGCTCGAGCAGCTGTGCGCGCTGTTCACGGCGGACGCCTTTTTCCGCATCGCCGGCTCGAGCGCCGGCAAGCCCATCGCCATCACCGCCCACGGTGCCCACGAGGTGCGCACGTGGCTCACCATGATGCTCAAGACCTTCAGGCTCAGCGATCAACAGATCGTGGCCATGATCGTGGACGGCAACCGGGCGGCCGTGCACTGGCGCGCCAGCATTCACTCCAGGATCACGGGCGTGACGGTGTCGACCGAGCTCGTGGACGTGATCGAGCTGCGTGCGCAGAGCATCTGCTCGTACACCGAGCTGTTCGTGCCGAGCGAGGTGGCGGGCCCGGGAGGCGCGCTGTCCGCGCAGCCGTAGGCAACCCCGATTGCGGCGCCCGCGCCGCGGGCGCCGCGCGCTCGGACGCCGTTACTTCTTGCGTCGGCTGCGGATCACCGCGATGCCGCCCGTGAGCAGCGTGAGCGCGGCGATCGCCGTCGAGGGATCGATCTCCGGTGCAGCGGTAGGACCGCCGCCTTTGCCGATGTGCGGCGGCAGGGGATTGCAGGCAAGAGCCATGGCGGTCGCGGAAAAGGACCAGGCGATCGCGGCGAGTGTCTTCAGCACGTGCACTTCCTTAGTTTGAGTGTTCGCGCCTTGTAATCGCGTGCAGGTCACGCGTTTTTGTTGGCGCTGCACGAGCATACGGCCTGCGTCGCCGTTTGCAAACACTCGCACGCGATTGAGTCAGATTACGTCAAATGCGCTTCGCCGCTCACCACAGCTGCCACTGCCCGCTCAGCAGCACGGCGGCGCTCAGCAGCAGATTGGTAGTGACGTGCGCCGCGACGGACTCCCCCAGCTGCCCGGTACGCATGACCAGCGCTCCGTAGCCAATGCCGGTGAGGATGCCCACGGGCCAGAGCGCGCCATGGCCGAGTCCGAAGATCACTGCGCTGCCGATGAGCGCGAGCCAGCCCACGCGTGCAAAGGGCACCGTCTCGAAGTCGGCGGAACGGATTCGCCGCATCAACCAGCCGCGATACGCGAGCTCCTCGGCGATCGGCACCGTGATCGCCGAGCCGAGCACGCGCGCGGCCAGCCAGCTATCGCGCGCCAACGGCGTGGCGGCCGCGAGCGCTGCAGGCATGGCGCTGGCGCTGAGCAGAAAATGCGCGCTGAGCAGCCACAGAGCGAACACACCGGCGCCGACGGCCGGACCGCGCCAGCTGCAGCGCCAGGAGATCTGGAGCAGCTTGCCGCGATAGGCGTACAGCGCAATCCCCGCGGCGATCACCCGCAGCGGATACAGCGTTTCGAAGCGTCCGGAGAGCGCGCGTGAGAGCATGCCGGCCGCGAGGATCGCGAGAAACGGCATCACGTAGGCCGCCGTGGCGTTCTCCTCCTCGAGCGGCTGCTCGCGGGCTGGATGTCGGTGCAGCCAGCGGCTCTTGCGGCTCGCAAAGACGATGGCGCCGGCGGCACAGTTGAAGGCGATCCAGCCTGCCTGTGAGTGAAAGCCGTAGACCGCGACGTCCGGGTAGCCGGCATCGCCGATCAGGATCAGCACCGCGATGCGCAGCACATTGAGCGCGAACACCAGCGCGACGCCGATCGGAACGAGAATGAGTGCACGCGGGAAGTAGTATTCCTTGCGAAAGTACAGCAGCCACGCTGCGCAGAATGCGAGCATGAGCCCGACGCCCTCGAGTCCGGAGCACACCTCGGCGATCTGCACGGCGAAGTGCCCGGTCGAGAGTACCCGCGTCAGCGGATCGGCCTGCAGCGCAGGCAGCAGCGGAGCGAGCAGCAGCCTCACCAGCTGGAAAGTGATGCCCGCGGTCGGCTCCCACAGCCGCTCGCTCCACTGCATGGCGACAGCGGCCACCAGTGCGCCGATCCCCGCATACAGCCAGGCGATGCCGAGGCTGCGTGCCGCGTCGCGCCACAGCGACCACGGCGCGAGCGCCGAGAGGAGGGCGGTCAGGGCGAGCAGCGCGAGCAGTGCCCAGGCGAGGAGCAACAGAGCGAAGGGAATGTGGCTGCCGCGCTCGCCGAACATGAGGTATGTCGGTGGCACGAGCGCCGCCACCAACAACCCGTGCACCAGCAGCCACGCCCAGCGAATCGGGGCGCCGCGTGACTCGCGATTGACCTGCGCGAAGGCGCGGCTCTGCTGCACGTACGCAAAAAGCGCCAGCGCCAGGGCAAAGCTGACGAGGAAGCGAAAGCCGATATGCTGCGTGAGGCGAACGACGCCGGGCAGCCCGGTGGCGATGCGCGTGCTGTCGAAATCGACGAAGGCATTGAGCAGCAGCTTCTCGCCGGCGAGCACGAGCGCTGCGATTCCCACGCGCGCGGCGAGCGGCAGGCGTGCAGGTACGCGAAGCAGAGCCTCGTCGGGGATCGTGCCCATGCGGGCGAAGTCTACCGAAGATCCCGGCGCTGTCGGCGCTGCGCTCGACAGCCCGGCGACTCGGCTGCGGTCGGTCAGGCGCCGTCGGCGCCTGGAGCGG
>DATJSR010000202.1:0-14443 GCA_035504015.1 Steroidobacteraceae bacterium | reverse complement strand
TCGCGCTCGATGTCCTCGAGCTGCTCGCCGAGCGCGCCGCTGGGCTCGCGCAGCGGCAAGGGCAGCGCCTGCAGATCGGTAGCGGTGCGTCCTGGCGGGCGCAGGTGGATGTGCTCGGGGCTGATGATGCCGCCGGTGCTGAGCGTGAGCGCGCGCTCGAGGATGTTCTCGAGCTCGCGCACGTTGCCGGGGAAGGGATAGCCCTGCAGCGCCCGCAGGGCTTCCGGGCTCAGCGTGGCGGTGTCGATGCGCAGGCGGCGACTCAGGCGACCGAGGATCGCGTCGGTGAGATCGGGGATGTCCTCCGGGCGCTCGCGCAGTGCCGGTACGCGCAGCTCGATGACATTGATGCGATAGAACAGGTCCTCGCGGAAGCGCCCCTCCGCGACGAGATCGGCGAGGTTCTTGTGCGTGGCCGAGAGGATGCGCACGTCGACCGCCTGCTCGCGCTGCTCGCCGATCGGCCGCACGGTCTTCTCCTGCACCAGGCGCAGCAGCTTCACCTGCATGTGCAGCGGCAGGTCGGCGACCTCATCGAGAAAGAGCGTGCCGCCCTCGGCCGCCTGCACCAGCCCTTGCTTGTCCGCGACCGCTCCCGTGAAGCTGCCGCGCTTGTGACCGAAAAGCTCGCTCTCCATCAGCTCCGCGGGGATTGCGCCGCAGTTGACGGGCACGAAGGGGGCTTCGGAGCGGGCGCCGCTTTCGTGAATCAGCCGGGCCACCAGCTCCTTGCCGGTGCCTGATTCGCCGTAGATGTGCACGGGCGCCTGGCTGCGTGCAACCCGTCCGATCAGCTCGCGCACCTGCTGCATCGCGCTCGAGTGTCCGAGCAGCCGCGGCGCGCGCTGCGACACGGTGGTCTCGTCAGGATCCTGCCGGCCGCGCAGCTTGATGGCGCTGCCCACGAGCTTGCGCAGCACGGCGAGGTCGAGCGGCTTGGAGACGAAATCGAAGGCGCCGAGCTTCAGGGCGCGTACCGCGGACTCGACGTTGCCATGCGCCGTGATGACGGCCACCGGCACGCCGGGACGATGCTCCTGGATCCAGCCGACGAGATCGAGCCCGTCGCCATCGGGCAGCCGCATGTCGGTGAGGCACAGATCGAAGCGCTTCTCGCGCAGCTGGCGCTGCGCGTCCGCGACATCCGCGGCGGTGCGAGTCTCGAGATCCATGCGGTGCAGGGTGAGCGAGACGAGCTCGAGCAGATCGGGCTCGTCATCGACGATGAGTACGACTGGCTTGCTCATCTGTGGGCGCGCTCGACCATGGATTGCCCGAGCCGAGCATTCATACTAGCGTAACTCCCAGCGCTGCAGATCAGCGAACACCAGGCGGAAGATGCTGCCTCCGCCCGCGCGCGGCTCGTAGAGCAGGGTGGCACCGCTCGTCAGCGCGAGCTCGCGCGCGAGAAACAATCCGAGCCCCGTGCCTCCGCGGCCGCCGCTGAAGAAGGGCTCGAAGATCCGCTCGGCGTTCTCCGGCGGTACCCCGGGCCCGCGGTCCGCGACCTCCAGGTACGGCCGGAAGGTCGGTGTGAGCCGACCATAGCGGATCTCGATGGGCTCGTCCGGGCGCTCGCTCACACCGTGTTTGACGGCGTTGTCGCACAGGTTCCAGAGCACCTGTCGCAGCTGCTCGGGGTCGGCGCGGACCTCGAGCGGATCCTCGCTCGAGGCGACCCCGAGCGGGGCGCAGAGCAGGAGCCGCTCCGCGGACCATTGCATGGTTTCGCAAAACTCGTCACGAAAATCGGCGATCCAGGCGCCGAGCGCCAGGCGCTCGAAGCGCGCTGCCTCGCGCCGTGAGAGCTGCAGCACATTGTCGATGATGGCGCTCACGCGCTCGGCGTTGCTGCGGATGATCTCGGTCAGACGCCGGTCCGCGGCGCCGATCTCGGGCGACTCCCCGAGCAGCTGTCCCGCATGGCTCATGGCGCCCACGGGGTTGCGGATCTCGTGCGCGATGCTGGCGGAGAGGCGGCCGAGGGCGGCGAGCTTGGATTGTTGCACCTGCGCCGCGAGCACGCTCGTGTCCTCGAGGAACACGAGAATCGGCGCCGGCTGCGCGCTCGCGAGCGGGGCGAAGTGCGGGCGCACGATACGGCTGCCGTCCTCCGAGACGAAGGTCTGCTGCGCCTCGGGTGCGCCGCCGGCGTTGCGTCGCCAGGCATCGAGGAGGTACAGCAGCCGCGGACAGGCCTCCCCGAGCAGCGCATCGGGATAGGCGGCACGATCCCCGAGAATCTCGGCCGCCGACTCGTTGATCAGCCGGATGCGATCCTCGGCATCGACCACGAGGATGCTCTCGCGCAGATGCTGCACGATGTACTGCGAGAGCTGCGCGAGGTTGGCGAGATCGACTTCCTGTCGGCGCACCAGCGCCTCGCTCTCGCGCAGCCGATGCGCGATGGGCCACACCGATAGCGCCACCACGAAGAGCATGGCGCCGAGCACCCCCGCGGTGGTGTAGTCCCCGGGGCTGGCGTTCTTGGCGAGCTCGACCGCGATCTGCTGCACCAGCACGCCGAGCGCCGCCATGGCGGCGATCACGAAGACATCGCCGCTGCCGGCGAGGATCGACATCGCGAGCACGGGCAATACCAGCAGAATGCCGAGGCCGCTGCCCACACCGCCGCTTGCATACAGGATGAACGACAGCCCGACCGTGTCCACGGCCGCATTCACCAGCGCGATGGCGCGCAGGCTCGGCCAGCGCAGGCGCCGCGCCATGACGAGCAGCACCCCGGCCGCGAGATAGCCCACGCAGGCGCTCACCAGCAGACCGGGGTGATGGACGCGCAGCAGAACGTCGGGGGCGAAGAACTGGATGCCGAGCAGCGCGGGCGGGATCAGCAGCCGGTAGAGGTTGGCGAGGCCGATGACGCGCCAGGCGAGATCGCCGGGCGCGGGCGCTGTAGGGGCGGGGCTTGTCGCGATGCTCATCGGCATGGGAGATGGCACAATATACGGCTTCCCTGCCACCGCACGCGCACTAGCATGAACTTGCACGAATATCAGGCGAAGGACGTATTTCGCAGCTACGGCATCCCGGTGCCTGCCGGCCGCGTGGCCGCGAGCCCCGAGGAGGCGGTGCAAGCCGCCCGCACGCTGGGCGGCTCGGTTTGGGTCGTCAAGGCGCAGGTGCACGCGGGCGGACGCGGCAAGGCGGGTGGCGTCAAGGTCGTGCGCGAGCTCGATGCGGTGGGCGCCGCGGCGAGCGCCATGCTGGGCCGCCGCCTCGTCACCCATCAGACCGGGCCCGAAGGGCTCCCCGTGGAGAAAGTGTACGTGGAGGTGGGCTCACAGATCGCACGCGAGGTGTATCTCTCCCTCACCCTCAATCGGGACAAGGGGCGCATCGCGCTGATCGCCTCGGCGGCGGGTGGGATGGAGATCGAGGAGGTGGCGGCCCGCACGCCCGAGAAGATTCTGAGCGTCAACGTGCATCCGGCTACCGGGCTGCAGCCCTTTCAGTGCCGCAAGCTCGCCTTCGGCCTGGCGCTTCAAGGGCCGCAGATCGGTGAGTTCCAAGCGCTCGCGCTCGGGCTGTACCGTCTCTACCTCGAGCTCGATGCGAGCCTCGTGGAGGTGAACCCGCTCATCGTCACGCCGACGGGCTCGCTGCTCGCCCTCGATGCCAAGCTCAACATCGACGCGAATGCGCTCTTTAGGCAGCCCAAGCTCGCCGCGCTGCGCGACCCCTCGCAGGAGGATCCGATGGAGCGCCGCGCCAGCGAGCACGAGCTCAACTACGTCTCCCTCGATGGCGACATCGCCTGCATGGTCAACGGTGCAGGTCTGGCGATGGCGACGATGGATCTCATCAAACTGCACGGCGGCCGCCCCGCCAACTTCCTCGACGTGGGCGGTGGCGCGACCAGCGAGCGCGTGACCGCAGCCTTCGAGCTCATCCTGTCGAATCCTCGGGTGCGCGCCATTCTGGTGAATATCTTCGGCGGCATCGTCCGCTGCGATCTGATCGCCGAAGGGGTGATCAATGCCATCCAGCACGTCGGCGTGCGCGTGCCCGTGGTGGTGCGCCTCGCCGGCACCAACGCGGACAAGGCAGCGGCCATGCTCGCCGCCAGCGGCCTGAAGATCGCAGCGGCCGTCGATCTCACCGATGCAGCGAAGCGCGTGGTCGCGCTCGCCAAAAAGGACGCCGCATGAGCATCCTCGTCGATCGCAACACGCGCGTGATCTGCCAGGGCTTCACCGGCAAGCAGGGCACCTTTCATTCCGAGCAGTGCCTCGCCTACGGCACCCAGCTCGTCGGTGGCACCACGCCCGGGCGTGGCGGCTCGCAGCACCTGGGGCTCCCGGTGTTCGACACCGTGGATGCCGCCGTGCGTGCCACGGACGCCACGGCCAGCATGATCTACGTGCCCGCCGCACATGCCGCGGATGCCATTCTCGAAGCCGTCGATGCCGGCCTCGAGCTCGTCGTGTGCATCACCGAGGGCATTCCGGTGAACGACATGGTGCGCGTCAAGGCCGCGCTCACCGGCAGCCTCACGCGGCTCGTCGGTCCCAACTGCCCGGGCGTCATTACCCCCGGCGCGTGCAAGATGGGCATCATGCCCGGGTTCATCCATAAGCGCGGCGGGGTCGGCATCGTGTCGCGCTCGGGCACGCTCACTTACGAGGCGGTCTATCAAACGAGCGGGGTAGGCCTGGGACAGAGCACGTGCGTCGGGATCGGCGGTGACCCGGTGCGCGGCATGAACTTCATCGACGTGCTCGAGCTCTTCGAGCGCGATCCGCAGACCGAAGGCATCATCATGGTCGGTGAGATCGGCGGCAGCGACGAGGAAGCCGCCGCGGCCTACATTCATCAGGCGGTGCGCAAGCCGGTCGTTGCCTACATCGCCGGCGTCACGGCACCGCCCGGCAAGCGCATGGGCCATGCCGGCGCCATCGTGGCGGGTGGCAAGGGGACGGCGGCGGACAAGTTCCGCGCGCTGGAGGCGGCCGGCGTGCATACCGTCCGCTCCCCGGCCGAGCTCGGCTCGAGCATGGCGAAGCTGCTCGCGCGCCGCCAAAAGGGCGCTCGACGTGCAAGTCCCGCGCGCCCCGCTGCGCGGCGCGTGGCTTCCGGCGCGGGCAGCGCAGCCCGCACCACCGCACGCGGCGGCACGCCCGCGGCGCCCACCAAGCGCTCCGCGGCGCGCCCGGTGGGTGCGCGCTCAGGCACGGGCGGCAGCTCGACGCGGCCGCGCCGTGCGGGCAAGCGCGGGGCAGCCCGCATCGCCCGCTCGCGCGGCGCTCGCAAGCGCGGAGCCGTGCGGCAGCGCTGAGCACGGGCCAGCGCCCGTGCCGGGATGAGAGGGCAGATGGGCGACATGGGCACTGATACGCGGCTGCGACTGGGACTGGCGCAGCTCGATCTGCTGGTGGGCGACGTGCAAGGCAATGCCGGCCGCGTCATCGAGACCGCGCGCGAGGTGCGCACGGCGCTCGCGCCCGATCTGCTCGTCTTCCCTGAGCTCACCCTCTCGGGCTATCCGCCGGAGGATCTGCTGTTTCATCGCGGCTTCCGCCGCCAGATCGAGGCGGGACTCGAGTCGGTGCGGCGCCAGGTGCAGGGCGTGTCGGTGCTGCTCGGCTACCCCGAGTACAGTGGCCTCAACATCTTCAACTCCGCCGCGCTGATCCGCGACGGCCGAGTCATCGCCAACCACCGCAAGTGCGAGCTCCCGAATTACAAGGTGTTCGACGAGAAGCGCTACTTTCGTGCGGGCGATACCGCCACGCTCGCGGAGCTGCGCGGTTTTCGCCTCGGGCTGCTCGTCTGCGAGGACATCTGGGAGGTGGAGGCGGCGCGGGCCGCGCGCGCGCAAGGGGCCGAGCTGCTGATCGTGATCAACGCCTCCCCGTACGAGATCCACAAGCAGCGCGAGCGCGAGGCCATCGTGCGCACGCGCATCGCCGATGTGCGCCTGCCGACCGTGTACGTGAACATGGTCGGCGGTCAGGACGAGCTGGTGTTCGATGGCAACTCCTTCGTGATGGACGCCGAGGGGCAGCTCGTGATGCGCGCGCCGGCATTCGAGGAAGGCACGCATCTCATCGAGTTCGTGCGCCAGGGCGGGCGCGTGATTCCGCAAGCCGGGAGCATCGCGCGCGAGCTGAGCGATGAGGCGAGCGTCTACGATGCGCTGGTCGTGGGCGTGCGCGACTACGTCAACAAGCATGGCTTCCCCGGGGTGGTGATGGGACTCTCCGGAGGAGTCGATTCCGCACTCACCCTGGCCATCGCCGTCGATGCGCTCGGGGCCGAGCGGGTGCACGCGGTGATGATGCCCTCGCGCTATACCGCGAGCATGAGTCTCGAGGATGCGGCCGAGGAGGCACGCCGGCTCGGCGTCAGCTACAGCGTGATCTCCATCGAAGGCATGTTCGAGGCCACGCTCGGGGCACTCGCCCCGGAGTTTGCGGGGCGGCCAGCGGATACGACGGAGGAGAACATTCAGTCACGCTGTCGCATGCTGCTGCTCATGGGCATCTCCAACAAGACCGGCCGCATGCTGCTCACCACCGGCAACAAGAGCGAGATGGCCGTGGGCTATGCGACCCTCTATGGCGACATGGCCGGCGGCTTCGCGCCCATCAAGGATTGCAGCAAGCTGCTGGTGTATCGGCTCGCCGCCTACCGCAATCAGCGCGCCGAGGTCATTCCGCTGCGGGTCATCGAGCGTCCCCCCTCGGCGGAGCTGCGGCCCGAGCAGCGCGATTCGGATTCGCTGCCGCCCTACGAGGTGCTCGATCCCATCCTCGAGGCGTTCATCGAGGAGGATCTGTCGGTCGATGAGATCGAGGCTCGTGGCTTCGATCGCGCGACCGTCGGCCGCGTGCTCGACCTGGTCAAACGCAACGAGTACAAGCGCAGACAGGCGCCCCCGGGGGTGCGGGTGAGCCGGCGCGCCTTCGGGCGCGACTGGCGCTATCCGATCACTAACGGATATCGACGCTAGCGGTCGAGGCTGCCCAGAACTGCCACCAGTGCTTGCTGCGGGGGGTAGTGTCCGGGGTGTTGGCGAAGTTGTACGCATACACCTGGCGGACCTCCTCGGCGCGGTCCTTGAGGCCGAGCCTGGTGTAGGCGGCGATCATGATCTGCAGCGCCTGGCGCGTCGCGGGCGCGCCATCGTATTCCTCGATGCAGCGGTTGGCGCGCTGGGCCGCACCCACGTAGGCCCCGCGGCGCATGTAGTAGTCCGCAACGTGCACCTCGTAGTTCGCCAGGCGATTGCGCAGATAGACCATGCGCTGATGAGCATCGTAGGCGTAGGCGCTCTTGGGGTATTGCTCCACCACGGTGCGAAACGCCTCGAAAGACTTGCGCGCGTTGGTCGGGGGGCGCTTGGTCAGATCGGCGTGAAAGAGATGCTCGATGGCATTGGGCGCCTTGTCGAAGTCGACCAGGCCCTTGATGTACCAGGCGTAGTCGACGCGCGGATGGGTGGGATTCTCGCGGATGAAGGTATCGGCGGCATCGGTCGCCGACTCGCTCTCACCCTGCCGATAGTAGGCGTAGATCAGATCCAGGCGCGCCTGGCGCGCCTGGGCGGTAAAGGGGTAGCGCGCGGTGAGGTTCTCGTACAGCTTGATGGCGCCCTTGTAGTCATAATCGGTGAGGCGCGTGTGGGCCATCTTGTAGAGCTGCTCGGGCCCGAGGTTGGCGAGCTTCCTGTCGTTGGACTTGCAGCCGGTGACGACCGCCAGGCTGCAGGCAAGGCACAATACGAGCACGGTACGCCGTGCGCTCACGAATGCGGTCATGGGAAGCTTCGAAGACCCCGCGTTGGACTGTGCGCCAAAACCGGCAAGTATAGCCGATCACCCCTCTCGACCTAGGACTCGCGAACCGATGGACGAGTTCCGTACCCACGAGCTGCAGCTGCCGCCGGACCCTGCCGGCGTGCGGCTCGACCAGGCGCTCGCGCGCGCGCTGCCCCAGTACTCACGGTCCCGGCTGCGCGCGTGGATCGATGCCGGCGCCGTGCAGCTCGAGGGGCGCATCCCGCGCCCTCGCGATCTCGTCTTCGGCGGGGAGCACGTGTTGGTGCATGCGCGGGTCGAGCCGCAGGTGAGCGTAGCTCCCGAGGCGCTGCCGCTCGATGTGGTGCACGAGGATCGCGCCCTCCTCGTCATCAACAAGCCGGCCGGATTGATCGTGCACCCGGGCGCAGGCCACCCCGCGCACACGCTGCAGAATGCGCTGCTCGCGCTCGATCCGCGCCTCGCGTTGCTGCCGCGTGCCGGACTGGTGCATCGTCTGGATCGCGACACCAGCGGCCTGCTGGTGGTGGCGCGCACGCTCGAGGCGCATACGCACCTGGTGGCCGCGCTCGCGGCTCGCGAGATCGAGCGGCGCTATCTGGCGGTGTGCACGGGCGTGCTCACCGCGGGCCAGAGCATCCGTGAGCCGATCGGACGGCACCGCACGGTGCGCACACGCATGGCGGTGCGCAGCGACGGGCGCCCGGCCGTCACGCATGTGCGCGTGGTGCGCCGGTTCCGCGCACACACGCTGCTCGAGGCGCAGCTCGAGACCGGGCGCACGCACCAGATCCGTGTGCATCTCGCTCACGCGGGCTATCCACTCGTGGGTGACCCGACCTACGGCGGCCGGCGGCGCTTGCCGGCGGGGGTGACTGCCGAGCTTCGCGACGCCCTGCGCAGCTTCGCGCGGCAGGCGCTGCACGCCGCGCGGCTCGGCCTCGAGCACCCGCAGACGGGCCGCCGCCTGAGCTGGGAGGCGCCTCTGCCGGCGGACATGAACGGGCTCGTCGCCGCGCTCGAGGCCGATCTGGGGGCCGCGCAGCCGCACGCCCCGGGGCGTGCCGGGCGTGGCTGACTCCACGGTGCTCGTGCCGGCCTGGCCGGCGCCCGCGCGCGTGCGCTGCGCGTTCACGCTGCGTGCGGGCGGCGTGAGCGAGGGCCCCTATGCCAGCTTCAATCTCGGCGCCCACACCGGCGATGACCCTCGGGCGGTGGCCGAGAACCGTCGGCGTCTCGGGCGCCTGCTGAGCCTGCCGGGCGAGCCGCACTGGCTCGAGCAGGTGCACGGCACGCACTGGCTCGACCTCGATCGCCCCCCGCTCAACCTGCAGGCGGATGCGTCGTTCACGCGCTCGCAACACCGGGTGTGCGCGGTGCTGGTCGCGGACTGTCTGCCGATCCTGCTGACGAATCGTGAAGGCAGCATGGTAGCCGCCGTTCATGCCGGCTGGCGCGGACTCGCCGGCGGGGTGCTGGAGAGCAGCGCGCGCGCGCTCGGAGCGACCGATGAGCTCATGGCCTGGATCGGACCGGGAATCGGCCCGGCACACTTCGAGGTCGGCGCCGAGGTGCGCACGGCGCTGCTGGCGCTCGATCCGGCGCTGGAGGGGGCCTTCGAGCCCAACGTGCGAGGGCGCTGGCAATGCGACCTGCCCCGCGTGGCGCGCCAGCGGCTCACGGCCGCCGGCGTGCGGCAGGTGTACGGCGGGGAGCATTGCACGTTCGCCGAGCCCGGGCGCTTTTTCTCGTACCGCCGCGACCGCCACTGCGGCCGCATGGCGGCGTTGATCTGGCTTGCCGATTCGTCCTAGGTAGTTTCCCGGGTGGGTTCAGCCGGCGACGGGCCCCCAGAATCTGCCCTGGAAGCTCTTGAAGGCCCGGCCGTGGGCCCCCACTCACGGAAGCGAACGGCGATTTTCCATCGAGGCACGCTCATGCGGACAGACAAGCTGACGAGCAAGTTCCAGTCGGCACTGGCGGATGCCCAGTCGCTGGCGGTCGGGCGCGATCACCAATTCATCGAGCCGGCTCACGTGCTGCTCGCGTTGCTCGACCAGCAGGGCGGCACCGTGCGGCCGCTGCTGCTCAAGGCCGGCGGCAACATCAACAAGCTGCGCTCGGAGCTCATGGGGGTCCTCGACCGGCTGCCGACCGTGCAGGGCACGCCCGGCGAGGTGCACGTCGGCAACGACCTGGTGAAGCTCTTCAACGTTGCCGACAAGCTCGCTCAGCAGCGCGGGGACCAGTTCATCTCGAGCGAGCTGTTCGTGCTCGCGGCGTTCGAGGATCGCGGCACCCTGGCGCGGCTGCTGAAGGAGTCCGGGCTCGCGCGCGGTGGCATCGAGAAGGCGATCGAGGAGGTGCGCGGCGGGCAGAAGGTGAACGATGCCAACGCGGAGGAGCAGCGCGGCGCGCTCGAGAAGTACACCGTCGACCTCACCGAGCGCGCCACTTCCGGCAAGCTCGATCCGGTCATCGGCCGCGACGATGAGATTCGCCGCACCATCCAGGTTCTGCAGCGCCGGACCAAGAACAACCCGGTCCTGATCGGCGAGCCCGGCGTCGGCAAGACGGCGATCGTCGAGGGCCTGGCTCAACGCATCGTCAATGGCGAGGTGCCCGAGGGCCTGCGCAACAAGCGCATCCTGGCGCTCGACATGGGCGCGCTCATCGCCGGAGCGAAGTTCCGTGGGGAGTTCGAGGAGCGCCTGAAGGGCGTGCTCAACGATCTCGCCAAGGAGGAAGGCAGCGTCATCCTCTTCATCGACGAGCTGCATACCGTCGTGGGCGCGGGCCGCGCGGAGGGCTCGATGGATGCGGGCAACATGCTCAAGCCCGCGCTCGCGCGGGGCGAGCTGCACTGCATCGGGGCCACCACACTCGATGAGTACCGCAAGTACATCGAAAAGGATGCGGCGCTCGAGCGGCGCTTCCAGCGCGTGATGGTGAACGAGCCCTCGGTGGAGGACACGATCGCCATTCTGCGCGGCCTGCAGGAGCGCTACGAGGTGCACCACGGCGTCGACATCACCGATTCGGCGATCGTCGCGGCGGCCACCCTCTCGCACCGCTACATCACCGACCGGCAGCTGCCCGATAAGGCCATCGACCTCATCGACGAGGCGGCGGCCCGCATTCGCATGGAGATCGACTCCAAGCCGGAGGCGCTCGATCGGCTCGAGCGGCGCATCATCCAGCTGAAGATCGAGCAGGAAGCGTTGAAGAAGGAGCAGGACGAAGCCTCGCGCAAGCGACTCGCCACGCTACAGGAGACGCTGCGCGGTCTGGAGAAGGAATACTCCGACCTGGAGGAAATCTGGAAATCCGAGAAGGCGACCCTGCAGGGCGCGGCGCAGATCCGCGAGGAGCTCGACCGCGTGCGCCTGGAGCTGGATGCCGCGCGCCGCGCGGGTGATCTCGGCCGCATGGCGGAGCTGCAGTACGGCAAGATCCCGGAGCTGGAGAAACGGCTGGCGGCGGCCGCGGCCGCCGAGGACAAGGCGCCGCAGCTGGTGCGCAACAAGGTGACCGAGGAGGAGATCGCCGAGGTCGTCTCCAAGTGGACCGGCATCCCGGTCTCGAAGATGCTCGAGGGCGAGAAGGAAAAGCTCCTGCGGATGGAGGAGGCCCTCGGCCGCCGCGTGGTCGGTCAGGACGAGGCGCTCAAGATCGTGTCGAACGCGATCCGCCGCTCGCGCGCTGGGCTGTCCGACCCGCGACGTCCCAACGGCTCCTTCCTCTTCCTCGGCCCCACCGGGGTCGGCAAGACCGAGCTCTGCAAGGCGCTCGCGTCGTTTCTCTTCGATACCGAGGATGCGCTGGTGCGCATCGACATGTCGGAGTTCATGGAGAAGCACTCGGTGGCGCGTCTCATCGGCGCCCCCCCGGGATATGTCGGCTACGAGGAGGGCGGTTACCTGACGGAAGCCATCCGGCGCCGTCCCTATGCCGTGATCCTGCTCGATGAGGTCGAGAAGGCGCACCAGGACGTCTTCAACGTGCTGCTGCAGGTGCTCGATGACGGCCGCCTGACCGATGGCCAGGGCCGGACCGTCGATTTCCGCAACACCGTCATCATCATGACTTCGAACCTCGGCTCGCAGGTGATCCAGGAGTATGCCGGCGAGAAGAACTACACCCGCATGAAGAGCGCGGTGATGGAGATCGTGCAGCAGAGCTTCCGGCCGGAGTTCGTCAATCGGATCGACGACATCGTGGTGTTCCACCCGCTCGGCTCGCAGCAGATCCGCGCCATTGTGGACATCCAGCTCGTCTACCTGCGCAAGCGTCTGCAGGAGCGGAGCATGGATCTGACGCTCGACGATGCCGCGCGCGACCTGCTCGGCCAGGCCGGCTTCGACCCCGTCTACGGTGCGCGGCCGCTGAAGCGCGCCATCCAGCAGCAGATCGAGAATCCTCTGGCGCAGCGTATCCTGAAAGGGGAGTTCAACCCCGGTGACGGGATCCGCGCCACGGTCCGCGACGGACAGATCGTCTTCAACAAGGCGGCCTGACCTATAATCGGCGCGGCGGAAGCATTTTCCGCAGAACCACAACTCAAAAAGCCATGCCGTTCTACGAATACGAGTGCCAGAGCTGCAAGTTCTACACCGAGGTGATGCAGAAGATCAGCGACCCGCCGCTGGCCAAGTGCCCCTCCTGCGGCAAGCGGACCATGCAGAAGCTCGTGTCCGCGCCAGTGTTCCGCCTCAAGGGTAGCGGCTGGTACGAGACCGACTTCAAGTCCGACAAGGAGGAGAAGCGCAATCTCGCCGTGGAGCGCGAGGAATCGAAGCCCGCTGCGGAGGAATCCAAGCCCGAGGCCAAGGCGCCTGCCGCTGCCGAGAGCACTGCGAAGGCATCGGAGACCAAGGCGCCCGGCGCGCCGCCTCGAGTGACGACGACATCCACCCGGGCCTCCAAGCCAAATGCGGCCGCCGCGCGGGCGCGCCCGGCCGCTGCTGCCAAGCCGAGCGCGCGATCGAGCGGCTCGAGGGCCAAGGCGAAGCCGGCTGCGCGCCCGAAGGCCGCAAAGCGCGGCTCGAGGCGGTGAGCGGTTGACCACTCCGCCCGCGCAGCCCCCCGTTCCCGCCTTTCAGACCGGAGCCTCCGCGCCGAAGAAGAAGGGCTCGCCCCTGCGGCGCTACCTGGTTGCCGGCGTCCTCGTCTGGCTGCCGATCGCGGCCACCGTTTGGGTGGTCGGCTTCCTGCTCCACCTCGCTGACAAGACTCTGCTGCTGCTGCCTCTGCCGCCGGGGTACCAGCCCCAGGGGCTGATGGGCCTGCTGCTGCCCGCCCTCGGGGCGATATCCGTCTTCGTGGTGATCGTCCTCACCGGGATCCTCGCCACCAACCTCATCGGCCGGCGCCTGCTGATATGGGGTGAAGAGATGGTGCATCACATTCCCATCGTCGGCAGCGTGTATGGCGGCGTAAAGAGCTTCGCCGAGAGCGTCTTCTCGCAGTCGAACTCGTTCCGCAAGGTGGTGATGGTCGAGTATCCGCGCGCGGGCGTCTGGAGCCTCGGATTCCTGACCGCGGAGGACGTCCCCGAGGTCAGCCAGAGGACCGGCGAGCCGCACGCCTGCGTGTATATCTCCGCGGCCCTGAACGCTACCGGCGGTGTTCTCGCCATCGTGCCGCGCCGACAGATTGTGGCGCTCGACATGAGCGTCGATGCCGCCATGAAAATGATCATCACCTGCGGGGTGGTGGTTCCGCCCGCGATTGAGCGCAAGCCCGATCTGGCGAAGAAGCCCGCCGCCTGAGATTAGCGCCGCTGCGCGGGGCGTCGGTTTGCTGCAGGAGCTCTCATGAAAGCCATGCGACTCCCGGGACCCGGCTCTCCCCTCCGGTTGGAGGAAGTTGTGCCTGGGCCGCTTGGGGAGCACCAGGTCCGCATCACCGTCGAGGCCTGCGGCGTCTGCCGCACGGACCTTCACCTTCTCGATGGTGAGCTTCCCCACATCCATTACCCCATCACCCCGGGACACGAGATCGTCGGCCTCGTTGCTGAGGTCGGCCCGGCGGTGACGCGCTTCCGTCCCGGCGAGCGGGTCGGCGTCCCGTGGCTGGCGCAGGCCTGTGGGCTCTGCCGCTACTGCCGGGGGGGCCAGGAGAATCTCTGCCCATATGCCCGTTTCACCGGCTACTCGGTCGATGGCGGCTATGCCGAGCAGGTCCTCGCGGATGCGCGTTTCTGCCTGCCTCTGCCCGCCGATGCTCCGGCGGCGCAGCTCGCGCCGCTCCTTTGCGCCGGCCTCATCGGCTATCGCGCGTATCGCGCCGCCGGCGAGGGTACGAACCTCGGCCTCTATGGATTCGGTGCCGCGGCGCACCTGCTGGCGCAGGTGGCCCGTTTCCAGGGGCGGCGGGTCTTTGCGTTCACCAAACCCGGGGATCTCACCGGTCAGGCCTTTGCGCGCGATCTCGGCGCAGTTTGGGCGGGAGATTCGGACAGGCCGCCTCCCGACCCGCTGGACGCGGCGATTCTGTTCGCCCCGGTCGGTGCCCTGGTGCCGGCCGCTCTGGCTGCCGTGCGTCCCGGCGGCCGGGTCATCTGCGCGGGCATTCACATGAGCGACATTCCACGCTTCCCGTATGAGCTGCTCTGGGGCGAGCGCTCGGTGAGCTCGGTCGCCAATCTCACCCGCGCGGAC
>DATJSR010000201.1:0-11289 GCA_035504015.1 Steroidobacteraceae bacterium | reverse complement strand
TGCCGCTCGACGATCGAGCGCACGATCCAAAGCCCGAGCCCGAGCCCCCCGGGCTCGGGCTCCTGATCCGAACCGCGGCGGAAGGGGGCAAAGATCCCCTCGGAGGCGTTCGGGCCTGGCCCCTCGTCCTCCACCCACGCGACGAGCCTGCCGCCGTCGACGTTGGCGCCGATTCGCACGGTGCTGCCTTCCGGCGCGAACTTGTTGGCGTTCGCGAGCAGATTGACGAACACCTGCGTCAGACGCGTGGGGTCTCCGGACACGAGCGGCAGATCCGCTGGCAAGTCGAGCTCGAGGCGCTGGTGGCGCGACTGCAGCAGTGAGCCGATGAGGGCGACGGCCTCGGCGATCACCTCGGGCAGCGCCACGCTCTGCTGACGGATACCGAGCTGGCCCGACTCGATGCGCACGCTCTCGAGCAGGTTGTCGATGAGGCGCGTGAGGCGCTGCGTGCCACGCTCGAGGGAGAGCACCAGATCCGCGCGCTCGCGCTCGCCCATGGTGGCGAGGCCATCGCGCAGCAGCTCGATCGAGGCGAGCTGCGCGGCGAGCGGCGTGCGGAACTCGTGCGAGATGTTCGCGAGCACCGAATCGCGGGCGCGACGCACGGCCTCGAGCTCGGTCTCATCGCGGATCACCTGCACCTGCAGGCCGTCGACCATGTCCGAGCTGGTGATGATGGTCGTGCGCACGCCGTGGTGCACCGTCTGCAGGTGCTCGAGCGCGCGCGCCGTGCCCTGGGCGCGCGCAGCCGTGATGGGGCACTGGCTGTCGCAGGGACGCGCGCCCTCCTTGGCGCACGGCTGCAGCACATCGCCGCAGAAGCGGCCGACGGCTGCGCTCGCCTCGAGCCCGAGCAGCCGTGCGGCCTGAGGGTTGAGGTAGCGGATGATGCGATTGCGGTCGACGGCGTACACGCCCTCGACGATGCCGGCGAGTACCGCGCGCGCCTCGGCCTCGCGCCGCCGCAGGGTGCCGGTGAGCTCCACCAGATTGCGCCGCATGTCCTCCATGGTGCGCGCCAGGGTGCCCACATCCGCCGCACCGCCGGTCGGAATCGAGGTGGAGAAGTCGCCCTGGCCGAGCCGCCCGGCGGCCTCGGTGAGCGCCTGCAGCGGGGCGGTGACATAGCGGCCGAGAAGCACGCCGGCGAGCACGGCGAGCACGGCGAGCACGAGCGCCGTCACCAGCAGATGACGCACCAGGCGGCTCGCGGACTGGTCGATATCCGTCGCCGGCAGACGGACCTCGATGAGCGCGATCGCCTCCCCGGTGGAGGCGAATACCGGAAAGCTCGCCGCGTACAGATCGAGCGCATCGATGCGCTGCACGGCGGAGTTGCCGTCGGCGAGCGCCGCCGTGTGCAGCGAAGTGAAGGCATCGATGGGCGCCTTGCTGAAGGCACGATAGTTGACGAGGCGCACCGGCAGGCCCACCTGGCGGCTGAGCGTGCTCGCGAGGCGTGCATCGAGCAGGCGCGCCACGTACACCCGCGCGTTCGGGCGATCCGGTAGCGGCGCGGTGGCGCCCATCAGCGGGGCAGTTGCCTGCTCCGGCACCGCAAGAAAGCTCGCGCCTTGCTCCATGGCCGCCGCCGCCAGATCGGCCCAGGGCAGCGCGGGGCCCGCCTGTGCCACGAGGCCCGTGCCCTCATAGAGTGCGCAGGCATCGATGTTGTCGGTCTCGCAGAAGCGGCGCAGGGCGGGCGCTACCGCCTCGGGGCGGTTCTCGGCGAGCAGCCGCGCAAGCGTCGGGCGATCGGCCAGCACGCGCGCCTGGCTGAGGGTGTCCTCGGAGAGGCGCCGCAGGTTCTCCCGGGCCATGGCGCCGGCGAGCTGCACGCGCGACTTGCCCTGCTCGTCGGCGAGGTCGTGCAGGCGTCCGATGGCGTAGAGGGAGATGCCGCCCGCCACCAGCAGCACCACGGCCACCTGGCTGCCGGCGAGCCACCAGCCGAGGCTCACCTTGCCGGGGTCGAAGCGCAGGCGGGAAGCCCAGGAGCGAACGCGCTGGAGCATCGTCAGCGCCGCTTGTAGCCCGTGCGCTCGACGAGGGTCTTGATGATGAGTGTGAGCACGGCGAGCAGCGTGAGGAGCGAGGCGACGGCGAACGCTCCTACGAAGTTGTACTCGTTATACAGGATCTCGATGTGCAGCGGCATCGTATTGGTGAGGCCGCGGATGTGGCCCGAGACGACCGAGACCGCACCGAACTCCCCCATGGCGCGCGCGTTGCAGAGGATCACGCCGTAGATCAGCCCCCAGCGCACCTTGGGCAGGGTCACGCGAAAGAAGGTGAGCCACGCGCCCGCTCCGAGCGTGAGTGCCGCTTCCTCCTCATCGTTGCCCAACTGATGCATGAGTGGGATCAGCTCGCGCGCGACGTACGGGAAGGTGACGAACATGGTGGCGAGGATGATGCCGGGCAGGGCGAAGATGATGCTGATGTCGTGCTCCTGCAGCCAGGCGCCGAACCAGCCCTGCAGGCCGAACAGCAGCACGAACAGCATGCCGGAGATGACCGGGGAGACCGCGAGCGGCAGATCGATGAGCGTGACGAAGAAGCTCTTGCCTTTGAACTCGAATTTCGCGATGCACCAGGAGGCGGCGAGCCCGAAGAGCGTGTTGAGCGGCACCACCACGGCGGCCGTGATGAGCGTCAGGCGCACGGCCGAGCGTGTGTCCGGATCGACGAGGTTCGCAAAGTAGGCGGCAAGCCCGTGCGACAAGGCGACGATGAATACGGTGGCGAGCGGGGCGAGCAGGAGCGCGGCGAGGAAGCCGAGCGAGATCGCGATCAGCACGCCACGCACCAGCACGGCGAGGGTGGAATCGCGACCGGGACGTGCCGCGAGCTCCTGATCGATGCCTGCCCAGCCGCCCACCATCAGCGTGCCGTCGCCACCAGGCGGCGGCGTCCCCAGGCGTGCAGGAGGTTGATGGTGAGCAGCACGGCGAAGGAGATGACGAGCATGACCAGGCCGAGCGCTGCGGCGCCTTGGTAATCGAACTCCTGGAGGTGAATCACGATGAGGAGCGGGGTGATCTCCGTCTTCATGGGCAGGTTGCCGGCGATGAAGATGACCGAGCCGTACTCGCCCACCGCACGCGCGAAGGCGAGCGTGAACCCGGTGAGCATCGCCGGCAGCACCGTCGGCAGCACGATGCGCCGGAAGACATAGAGCCGGCCCGCGCCGAGGGTCTCGGCGGCGTCCTCGAGATCGCGCTGCACCTCGGCGATCGCCGGCTGCAGCGTACGCACCATGAAGGGCATGCTGATCAAAGTGAGCGCCACCGTCACACCGATCCAGGTGTAAGTGACCTGGATGCCGGCGAGCGCGAGATAGCGGCCGATCCAGCCGTTCTGTGCGAAGACCGTCGTGAGCGCGATGCCCGAGACGGCCGTCGGCAGCGCGAAGGGCATGTCGATCAGGGCATCGAGGAGCTTGCGTCCGGGGAACTCGTAGCGCACCAGCGTCCAGGCGACGACGAAGCCGAATATGGCGTTGATGCTCGCCGCCAGAAAGGAGGCGCCGAAGGACAGGCGATAGGAGCCGAGCGCCCGAGCGCTCGTCACCACGTGCACGAACTGCGCCCAGTGCATCGAGCCCGCCATGGCGACGAGCGCCGCGAGCGGCAGCAACACGAGCGCACTCAGGAAGAAGGTGGTGAAGCCGAAGGTGAGGCCGAACCCTGGCAGCACACTCGGCTGACGGAAGCGGTTTGGCACGTGGGCAGACCTGCGGCGCGGGGCGAGGGGGAGCGCGCTCAGGCGGCGCGCGCCGTCTCGAGCGGCTGGTGCACGATCAGCAGCGGCCGCGCCGCGGCGGCGAGCAGCGTCGCGAAGCGTTGTCCCACCTCGCGGTGATCGGACAGGCCGAGGATCAGCAGCTGATCGGCGGACTCGGCGAGGCGCTGCGTCAGGGCCTGGGCGACATCCCCGAAGCGCAGCTCCGTACGCATCTCGAGGCCGTGGACTGCCTGCGCCTCCGAGCGGGCATCGAGCAGCGCGCGCACGCCGCGCGGCCGCTCGCCCTCGGCACTGCCGTCCCCCGGCAGAATCCCGACATAGACCGCCTCGGCGGCGAGGTGCCGCAGCAAGCTCGCCGACACGGCAAGCGTCGCGCGGCGCGCCCGCTCATCCACCCAATGAATGATCACCCGCTGCGGCGGCACGGCGTGCTCGGGCAGCACCAGCACCCCTTCTGCCCCCTGGCACAGCAGCCACTCGATGCTCGCGGCCACATCGGCCCGGGCGCGCAGCACCGCGGCACCGCTCAGCGTCCGCACCCCGCTCAGCTGCGGGGCGTGCTCGGGCTGCAGCAGCGTCGGCTCGATACGCACCGAGACGCGCGTCTTCATGCGCAGCGCCAGCTCCACCAGCAGGCGCTGTCGCGCGAGCGCCTGACCCTCGGCCTCGCTCGCGGCGTACACCGTGAAGCTCGAGAGCGGCGTGGGCAGTACGTGCAGCCGGCGCACCCCGATCTCGACGACCTGGCCGAGCGTGAGCGGCAGCAGGCGCTGCTCGTGCTGCGAGCGCATGATCTCGAGCAACGCCGGCTCGGCACCCTCCGCGGTCAAGATCTCGACCCCGGCATCGCTGGCGAGGCGCACGCGCAGCCGCTCGACGGCGCCACTGAAGAGTATCTCGGCCACGACACCCCGAGCCATGTAGGCCGAGCGCAGCCCCTCGCGCGAGGCGGCGAGCTCGAATTCCTCGGGTCGCAACACGGCGACGACCTCGTGCTCGCGCTCGCCGGCCGCGCTCTTCGCCGCATGGGTGAGCAGCGTATCGGTGCCGAAGCAGATGCCGCGCGAGCTCTGCCGCGCGAGCAGCAGGTTTGCAGCCCCGAGAAAGGTGGCGACGAAGCGCGTGGTCGGACGTGCGTACAGATCGTCGGGGCGGCCGATCTCGAGCAGGCGTCCGAGGTTCATGACGCCGATGCGATCGGCGAGGGCGAAGGCCTCTGCCTGATCGTGCGTCACGAGCACGGTGGTGATGCCGAGCTCGCGCTGCACCTGGCGGATCGTGCGCCGCAGCTCCTCGCGGATCTTGGCATCGAGCGCGCCGAAGGGCTCATCGAGCAGCAGCACCTCGGGTTTGTGCGCGAGTGCCCGCGCCACCGCCACCCGCTGCTGCTGACCTCCCGAGAGCTGTGCCGGCAGGCGATCGTCGAGCCCCTCGAGCGCCACGAGCCGCAGCAGCTCGCGGCGGCGGGCGCGGCGCTCGGCGGCACGCATGCGCCGCACGCGCAGCGCGAACTCGATGTTGTCCGCCACCGACATGTGACGAAAGAGCGCGTAATTCTGGAACACCAGCCCGACCCCGCGCGTGCGCGCGGGCAGGTGGGTCACATCGCGCCCATGCAGCGCGATACGGCCGTGATCGACGGCAGTGAGGCCGGCGATGGCGCGCAGCAGCGTGCTCTTGCCGCTGCCGCTCGGGCCGAGCAGCACGAAGAACTCACCGTCGCCGATCTCGAGCGAGACGTCGTTGACGACGGGGGCGCCCTGGTAGCGCTTGGTGACCTGATCGAGCGTGATGGACATCGGGGCATCGGGGCCGCAGGCCCGGCAAAGCCCCATCCTAAACGCCGCCACCGTGGTCGGTAAGGCGCGCGGCGGTTACAAAGCGGTTATAGGCGCAACGGTTCTCAGCTGCTGCGCGCTGGCTATGAGCGAGCGCAGGATCAGATGACGAGGAGCACGTCCGCGCAGGCGGCGAGCTCGGTGGCGAGGGCGCTCACCTGCGCGGCGCTGACGGCGCGGATCGTGTAGGAAATCGACAGGAAGTTGCCCTGCGCGCTCAGTCGCTCGACCGTGCGGCCGCTGTCGAGATCGGGCGCGTGCCTGCGGATGATGGCGTCGGCGCTCTCGCGCAGCGTGCCAACCGCCCGTCCGACGACCTTGAAGGGGTAGTCGGTCGGAAACTGCAGCAGTGTGGTGGCGCTCACCAGGGCTGCCCGGCGAGCTCGCGCTTGTAGCGCTGGAACTCATCGTAGAGCGCGCGCCACACGGGCCCCGGCGCACCCGTGCCGACGCTGCGCGCATCGAGCTCGGTGACGGGCACGAGCTCGCGCGTGGCCGCCGACAGAAAGACCTCCTGCGCCTCGCGCAGCTCGCGCTCCCTCACGCGCACGTGCCGGCAGGGGACGCCTGCCCGCTGCGCGAGCTCCTCGAGCACGCCGCGCGTGGTTCCCGGCAACAGCCGGTTCGAGGGTGGCGGAGTGCGCACCTCGCCGCCGATCACCACGTGCACGGCGGAGGAGGAAGCTTCGGTGAGCTCGCCCTCGCGCAGCAGGATGGTCTCGGCGGCGTTCGCATCCACGGCCAGCTGCCGCAGCAGCACGTTGGCAAGCAGCGCGACCGATTTGATGTCGCAGCGCGCCCAGCGCGTGTCGGCTGCGGTGATGCAGGCGAGCCCACGCTCGAGGGTCTGCGCGGCGGGCAGCGGCAGCGGTGCACAGAAGGCGAACACGGTGCGCTCGATCTCGGGCAGCGGGGCGTGGTTGCGGCCGCGCTCGGCGCCGCGGCTCACCTGCCAGTAGAGATACTGCTGGCCGCCGCCGTTGCGCGCGATGAGCTCGGCCAGCAGCGCGCGCCAGCTCTCCCGGGTGAGCGGATCGCGCATGCGCAGCTCGTGCAGGCTGCGCGCGAGGCGCGCGCAATGCGCCTCGAAGCGAAACGGCCGCCCGCCGTAGACGGGCATGAGCTCGTAGGCACCATCCCCGTAGAGAAAGCCGCGATCGAAGGGCGAGATGCGCGCCTCCTCCCAGGGCAGGAACGCTCCATTCAAATAACAAATCGGCAGCGGCTCACCCATGCCTCAGTCCCCGGCGAGGCGCGCATCGGGGATGCCGAGCTGTGCGAGTCGGGCCGCGAGCGCATCGAACTCGTCGACGCTGCCCAGCGGGCCGATGCGTACCCGGTAGAGTCGCTGCGGCTCGGGCCGCGCCAGCACGAAGGTGCTCGTGAGCCCCGCCGCGCGCAAGCGCTCGAGCAGGCGCCGTGCATTCGCCTCGCTCGCGAAGGCGCCTGCCTGAATGTACAGCGTCGCCGGCGGGGCGAGCGCGGCACGCGTGATCGGGTCGTACACGGGCGTGGCGGGGCCGGGGCTCGGTGTGAGCACGCGCACTTCGACGAACGCCGTGCCATCGCGCAGCATGTCGAGCTTGGCGGCAGCCGTATAGGACAGATCGATGAGGCGATTGGCGACGAAGGGGCCGCGGTCGTTGATGCGCACGACGACGCTGCGGCCGTTGCGCAGGTTGGTGACGCGCGCGTAGGCGGGCAGCGGCAAGGTCTTGTGCGCGGCCGTCATGCCGTACATGTCGTAGGGCTCACCCATGGCGGTGTTGACCCCGTGAAAGGTCGGCCCATACCAGGAGGCGACGCCGCGTTCGACGTAGCCCTGCGAGCTCGCGAGCACGAAGTAGCGATGCCCCAGCACATCGTAGAACGGGGGATTGCCGTACTTGCTGCGCGGCTCGAGCCGCGGCACGGCATCGGGCACCGCGAGCACATCGGCGGGCGGTGGCGGCAGGCGCATCGGGGGTGCCGGCACCGGCGTGCGCGTGCCGCTGCCCGGAGGTGGCCCGCGGCCGGGGGCGAGGGAGCAGGCCGCCAGCAGCAGCGCGCACACGGCTGCGAGCAGCGTCCCGCGCATCAACTGGGCGGCACTTCCGTCCGGGTGGCGCGCACGCGCTCGGCGATGCCCTGCGCGAGATCGGTGACCGCCATGGCGTAGCGGGCGCTGTGGTTGTAGCGCGTGATCGCCCGGAAGTTCTCGAAGGCGACCCGGTAGGCAGGACCCTCCTTCTGCTCGGCGGGAATCAGCACGGCGGGCGTGGAGCCGGGCATCGAGAGCGCCACGCGGACCCCGAGCGCGTTGAGCTCGTCGATGGTGCTCGCGAGCTCCCCGCGCGCATCGAGCTGGAAGGTGGGCTCCGGATCGAGCCGCGCATCGGTGAGGACCGGCTCGCCGGGGCGCCAGCCGTTCTGGCGCAGGTAGTTGGCGATGCTCGCGAGCACGTCCGCCCAGTTGTTCCAGAGGTCGCGGCGATGATCGTGGCTGGCATCGACCGCGTAGCGGCGGTAGGCGGAGGGCATGAACTGGGGTGCGCCCATGGCGCCCGAGTAGGAGCCCTTGACGCGCAGCGGGTCGAGATGCTCCTCGCGCGTGAGCAGCAGGAACTGCTCGAGCTCGCCGCGAAAGTAATCGCTGCGCGGGGGGTAGTCGAAGGCCAGCGTCGCGAGCGAATCGAGCACCCGATCGCGACCGGTGATGCGCCCGTAGAAGGTCTCGCACCCGAGGATCGCGACCAGATACTGCGGCGGTACGCCCTGCGCGGCGGCGACCTGCTCGAGCACGCTTTGATGGTCGAGCCAGAACTGCACCCCGTCGCTGATGCGCTGCTCGGTGACGAAGAGCTGGCGGTACTCCCACCATTGCAACACCCGCTCGGCGGGCCGGCTCATGAGCTCGATGATCTTCGGCTGCGGTTGCGCCTTGCGCAGCAGCCGCAGGATTTGCCGGCGGGAAAGCGCGTCGCGCTTGGCGATGGCGGCGACGAAGTGCCGGATCTCCGGCCGCGAGAGATCGAAGCCGACGGCGTGCGCCGTCGCGGCGGGGGTGGCCGGCACGGCCGGGGCGCCCGCGATGAGCAACAGCGCTGTGGTCGCGATGAACGGTGTGCGTCCGAGATGCACGTCAGGATCCGATGAGCTTACGGTGCGAGTACAGCGACATCAGAATACCGAAGCCCGCGAGCAGGGTCACCATGGAGGTGCCGCCGTAGCTCACGAGCGGCAGCGGCACCCCCACCACCGGCAGCAGCCCGCTCACCATTCCGGCGTTGATGAAGACGTAGACGAAGAAGGTGAGTGCGAGGGAGCCGGCGAGCAGGCGCGCGAAGGTGTCCTGGGTCTGCGTGGCGAGATACATGCCGCGACCGACGACGAAGGCATAAAGCAGCAGCAGCAGGATCAGCCCGAGCATGCCGAGCTCCTCGCCCACGACGGCGAAGATGAAATCCGTCGAGCGCTCGGGCAGGAAGTCGAGCTGTGCCTGGCTGCCGTTCATCCAGCCCTTGCCGAACACCCCGCCCGAGCCGATGGCGATCATCGATTGGATGCTGTGATAGCCCGCCCCGAGAGGGTCGCTCTCGGGATTCATGAAGGTGAGCACGCGTTTTTTCTGGTAATCGTGCAGAAAATGCCAGCCCACCCAGGCCCCGAGCGTGCCGAGGGCGAACAGGGCCCCCATGATGCGTATCTGCAGGCCGGCCATCACCACTACCAGGGCACCCGCGACCATGATGAGCGCGCCGGTCCCGAGATCCGGCTGCAGCACCACCAGCCCGGCGGGCACGGCGATCAGCACGGCGAGCAGTATCAGCGAGGGCACCGAGGGAGGCAGCGGCCGCTCGTGCAGATACCACGCGCACATCATCGGCACGGCGAGCTTCATGAGCTCGGAGGGCTGGAAGTGCACTGGGCCGATGCTGAGCCAGCGCTGCGCACCCTTGCCGATGATGCCGATGGCCGCCACCACCACGAGCAGCACCACGCCGAGCAGATACAGCCAGGGCGAGCTGCGGCGCAGGAAATTCGGATTGACCTGAGCGAGCACCAGCATCGCCACCGTGCCCATCGCCAGGTGGCCCACCTGGCGCACCACCGTGCCGAGGCTCTGCCCCGAGGCGCTGTAGAGGATCACGAGGCCATAGGCCGCGAGCAGCGCAAGCCCGATCAGCAGCGGCCCGTCGAGCTTCAGGGCGAGCAGCACGCGCGCGGCGAAGGTGAGCGTGCGCCTGGCGCGCGAGCTGTCGGTCAGGTCCTCGTAGAGCATCAGTCCGCCTCCGCAACGCCCTGCGTGCGGCTGGCCGCTTGCGGGAGCGCCTTCGCCGTCTTGGTCCGTCCGGGCTCGGGCGCGCGCGGGCTCGCAGGCACCGTCGCTGCCGGGGTCTGCTCCGGCGCTGCACCCGGCTGGAACTGCGGTTTGAGCTTGCCGTCAGCGCCGAGCAGATAGGTATCGAGCACCTTGCGGGCGATCGGGGCGGCGAACTGTGAGCCAAAACCCACATTCTCGACCAGCACCGCCACGGCGATGCGCGGCGCCTCGGCGGGCGCAAAGGCGACGAACCAGGCGTGATCGCGCAGCCGCTCGGGCACGGTCTTCTCGTTGTACTTGGCGTTCTGCGCCACGGTGTACACCTGTGCGGTGCCGGTCTTGCCGGCGGCGGTGTAGGCAGCGTTGCGGAAGGGGCCAGCGGCGGTACCGCAGTAGGCCTCGCAGCGGGTAGCGCCGATCATAGCGTTGAGCACCAGGTCCCAATCGGCCGCGGCCACACCGGTGATCGGCTCGTTCTCGATCGGCGCGATCGCTTGCGTGCGACCGTCGCCGAGTCGGATGCCCTTCACCAGGCGCGGCCTGAAGCTTCTGCCGCGCTCGGCGAGCGTGGCGGTGATCTTCGCCAGCTGCAGCGGCGTCACCAGCAGGTATCCCTGGCCGATGCCGAAGTTGACCGTCTCGCCCGGAAACCACACCTGATCCTCTGGATGGTTCTTGAACCGCTTGCGCTTCCACTCGGGCGAGGGGAGTGTGCCGGGCAGCTCTCCCGAGATGTCGATGCCGGTCGGCTGCCCGTAGCCGAAGGGCCCCAGGAAGGAGTCGATGCGCTCGATGCCGAGCGCCACCGCGAGCTGATAGAAATACACGTCGGAGGAGCGTGAGATCGCCTCCCGCATGTCGATCCAGCCGCGCGGACCGGTGCGGTCCTCGCGGAACAGGTGGCTGCTGCCCGGCAGGTGATAGACCAGCGCGGAGAAGATCTTGCGGTTCGGGTCCATCACGTGATCGGTGAGGGCGGCGAGCGCCAGCACCGGCTTGATGGTCGATCCGGAGGGGTAGGTCCCGCGCAGCGCACGGTTCAGCAGCGGACGATCGATGTCGTCGGCGAGCGCGGCGTATTCGGCGCGTGTGAGACCGCGGGCGAACTCATTCGGATCGAAGCCAGGCTTGCTCGCAAGCGCCAGCACATCCCCGTTGGTCGGATCGAGCGCCACCACGGCGCCGCGATGATCGGCGAGACCGTCCTCGGCAGCGCGCTGCACGGCCGAGTCGAGCGATAGGATCAGGTCCTCGCCGGCGACCGGGGCGCGGGTGCGCAGCTTCGGCGTGATGAGCCCCATCTTCTCGACCGAGCGTCCCTGCGCGTTCACCAGGATCTCACGAAAGCCGTTGGTGCCGTGGAGCTGATGCTCGAACGCGCTCTCGACCCCGAGCTTG
>DATJSR010000200.1:0-5600 GCA_035504015.1 Steroidobacteraceae bacterium | reverse complement strand
TGTCGCACGCCCGCTCGGCGCGGACTTGCCGACACTCGGCGCCGAGGACGTCACGCTCGCCGCGGCGCTGCTCGCGGCACTCGCCGCTGCCGGGTGCGGGCTCGGCACGGGCGGCATGGAAGCAGCGCCCGAGCTTGCCGGTGCCGCGCTCGCAGCCTCACTTGCGCTGGTGAGCATCGCTCCGGGGCCGTGGCCCGGCGCGCCACGCGAATCGTCGCCGAGGCCGAAGGTGTAGGAGGACAGCGGCGCCTGCTCGGTCCCACCCGCACCGGACACCGGCGCGCGCGCGCGCCCGGAGAACAGCTCCGGTACCAGCAGCACGATCAGCGCCACCAGGATGACGGCACCGGTCAGACGCTCTTTGGCTCGGTTTTCCAATGAGGACGACAGCGGAAAAATTCAAGCGTCGCCGGCGCTGCTGCGCCAGCGTGGGCTGAGTATAGTCAGCGAACGCGCTCGCGCGCGAGCCCGGCGATACCGGCACAGGGATGAGCCAGCCGCCGCAGCTTCAAACCAGCCCAAGCCATTCGAGCGCCGGTCCCACGGTGGCAAAGGAGCCGAAGACAACGACACGATCCCCGGCGCGTGCGAGCGTGCGCGCCAGCTCGCAGCCCTGCACCACATCGGGCACCTGATGAGCGCCCCGGGCGAGATCTCCCAGCCGCGCGGCGAGCTGCTGCGCGCTCGAGCCGCGCGCGCCGGGCAAGCCGCACAGGATCCACGTGCCGATGTCCTGGGCGAGCGCCCCCACGATCGCCGGGGCGTCCTTGTCGGTGAGGATCCCGCAGACGGCGAGCGCGCGACCCTGGCGCGGGTAGGCGCGCAGGTTGGCCGCGAGCAGCGCGGCGGCGGGCTCGTTGTGCGCGACATCGAGAATCCATTCGACGGGACCGGGCACGATCTGAAAGCGCCCCGGCAGGCGCACGCTGCGCAGTGCATGCGCGATGCGCTCCCCGCTCAAGCCGCTCGGCATCGGCAGACTCTCGCAGGCAGCGAGCGCGGTAGCGGCGTTCGCGTACTGCATGTCCCCGGCGAGCGCCGGCCGGGGCAGCCCGCTCCAACGCTCGCGCAGCCCCCGATAGTTCCATCCCGCGGCCGTGCGCTCCCAGGTGAAATCCCGTCCGGCGATGACCGCGCGCGCGCCGAGCCGCTCGATGGCGGCGAACACGCTCGCGGGCAGCGCCGCGGTGCCGAGTACCGCGGGGCGGTGGCTGCGAAAGATACCGGCCTTTTCCGCACCGATCTCCTCGAGCGTGTCACCGAGCCAGTCCCGGTGATCGAAGCCCACCGAGCACAGCACGGCGACATCGGCATCGATGATGTTGGTCGCATCGAGCCGTCCGCCCAGTCCCACCTCGAGCACCGCGATGTCGATGCGGCGGGCAGCGAACACCGTGAGCGCCGCGAGCGTGTTGTATTCGAAGAACGTGAGCGTGGTGGCGCCGCGGGCGGCCTCGATGCGCTCGAAGGCGCTCACGAGCTCGGCGTCCGTGGCGAGCTCGCCATCCACACGGATGCGCTCGTTGTAGCGCACCAGGTGCGGCGAGGTGAAGCTGCCGACCCGTGCGCCGCTCGCGCGCAGCAGCGCATCGATGAGCGCGACCGTCGAGCCTTTGCCATTGGTGCCCGCGACCGTGATCACTCGGTAAGGAGGACTCGCCAGCTCGAGCGCACCTGCCACCCGTGCCACCCGCTCGAGCCCGAGATCGATGCTGCGCGCGTGCACCGACTCCTGGCGCGCGAGCCACTCGGCGAGCGTTGCCACCCTTCAGGCCAGCGCGGGCAGCTTCAGCAGCAGGCGCAGCAGGGACGCAATGCGGTCGCGCATGTCGCGGCGATCGACGATCATGTCGAGGGCACCGTGCTCGAGCTGGAACTCGCTGCGCTGAAAGCCCTCCGGTAATGTCTCGCGCATGGTCTGCTGGATCACCCGCGGGCCGGTGAACCCGATGAGCGCGCGCGGCTCGGCGAGGTTCAGGTCACCGAGCATGGCGAGGCTGGCGGAGACACCGCCGGTCGTCGGATCGGTCATCACCGAGACGAAAGGCAGATGTGCCTGCGCCAGGCGCGCGAGCGCAGCGCTCGTCTTGGCCATCTGCTGCAGCGAGAACAGCGCCTCCTGCATGCGCGCACCGCCGCTGGAGCTGAAGCAGATGAGCGCGGAGCGCTCCGCGATGCAGTGGTCGACCGCGCGCTTGAAGCGCTCTCCCACGACCGAGCCCATCGAGCCGCCAAGGAACTGGAACTCGAAGGCGCAGGCGACGACCTTGACGCCGTGCAGCGTGCCGGCGAGGACCACCAGCGCGTCCTTCTCGCCGGTGGATTTCTGCGCCTGCTGCAGGCGGTCCTTGTAGCGCTTGAGGTCGCGGAACTTGAGCGCGTCCTCGGGAAGGATGTGCGCGCCGAGCTCGGTGGTCTCGCCCGGATCGAGAAAATGCACGAGCCGCTCGCGCGCGCCGAGCCGCATGTGAAAGCTGCACTTCGGACAAACATACAAGTTGCGCTCGAGCTCGGCGCGGTACAGGGGCGCATCGCACACCGGGCACTTGATCCACAGTCCCTCGGGAACCGAGCGTGTGCGGCGCTCGGTCTTGATGCGCGAGGGCATGATCTTCTCGAACCAGGACATCCGCTCACTCCTTGCGCGAGAGCGCGTCAGACCGCCGGCAGCGCGGGGATCATATCCCAACCGAGCTGCGGCTCGGCAGGCGGCAGCCCGAAGGCGTGCGGGTAGCGCACGCTCCAGAGGTAGAGCCCGTCGGGGGGGGCCGTGGGCGCGCCGCGCGTGCGATCGCGCGACTCGAGCACCTCGCGTGCCCAGTGCGGCGCGGCGTTGCCCTGGCCCACCGCGATCAGCAGTCCCGCCATGTTGCGCACCATGTGATGCAGAAAGGCATTGGCCGTCGCGCGCATCAGCAGCCACTCGCCGTGGCGCTCGACGCTGAGCTCGGCGAGGCGACGCACGGGAGAGCGCGCCTGGCACTGCGCCGAGCGAAACGCGCTGAAGTCGTGCTCGCCGATGAGCAGCTGCGCAGCCTCGGCCATGCGCCGCTCATCGAGCGCGCGATGAATGACCGTGGCGCGTCCGGCGGCGAGCGCCGCGCGCGTGCCGCGGTTCAGGATCAGATAGCAGTAGGTGCGCGACTCGGCGCTGTAGCGTGCGTGAAAGTGCTGCGGCACCACACGCGCCCAGCTGAAACTCACATCGGCAGGCAGGTGCGAGTTGGCGCCGAGGGTCCAGGCGCGCGCGCTGCGGCGCGCGGAAGTGTCGAAGTGCGCAACCTGCCCGCGCGCGTGCACACCGGCATCGGTGCGCCCCGCGCACGTCAGGCTCACGGGCTCGTCGGCGACGCAGCTGCAGGCGTGCTCGGTAGCCGCCTGCAGGGTGCGCAAGGCCGGCTGTGTCTGCCAGCCTGCGTACGCTCTGCCGTCGTATTCGATCCCAACGGCAACCCGGGGCATTACCCTGGGAGCGAGGTGATCAGCCGCTGGGCCTCCTGCTTCTGGGCCACCGTCCCCTCGTTGAGCACTTCCTCGAGGATGTTGCGCGCGCCTTCCGGATCGCCCATGTCCATGTAGGCGCGGGCGAGATCGAGCTTGGTGCCCACCTCGCTCATGGTCACCGGATCGAGATCGGGCAGCGCCATGTCGTCGGCGCCGATGCGCTGTGTCTTGGTGAACACCACATCCGGTACGGTGGCCGTGCCGACATCGAGATCCAGGCCATGAGCGCCGTTGCCGCTGGCGGGCTTGGCCGCCATCGTCGCCTCGCCGATGTCGAAATCGACGCCCGCCTTGCCCTTCAACGCCTTCAGGCGCGAGGTGTCGGACACATCCCCGGGGGTTTCATCGTCGAGATCGGCGCCTTCGAGGTGCCAGGAGCCGGTCTCGGAGGGCTTGAGCTCGGCGACCGCGGCGCCTTTGGGGCGCGCGGCCGACTCGAGCAGCGTCTGCGAGTCGTCGTCGAGCTCGGCGACGAGCGTGGGGGAGTCGGGGGTGCTGCCCGTCGTGTCCGCGGGCGCCTGCTCGGCGTTGGCGTCCATGTTGCCCAGATCGAGACCGAGATCATCGAGAGCGAGCTCGGTGGTGTGCTGCTCGGTGCCGGGGCGCGGAGCATCGACCTTGAGACGGGTGGTGCCGGTCGGTGTGGCGCGCATCTGCGGCTGCTCGAGCGTCGAGGCATCCGAGGGTCCGAACTCCTGGATCGTGGTGGCATTGCCGCCGGCTGCGCCGAGCTTCGCCGTCATCTGCCGCGTGGTCATGTTGACCACGTCACGCTCGATCGTGTCTTCCTCCCCGCGCAGCGCGAGGTTCTCATCCGTATGAGCGGTCGCCTCGTTGGCGTCGCGCTCGCCGATCGCCCCGCCAATGTCGAGATCGACGTTGCCGGGGGCCTGCGTTTGCGCGGTATCGCCCAGCACATCGAAATCGACGCGGCTGGCGCCACCTTCGAGGTCGAGATCGACGCCGCCCGCGGCGGCCCCACTCACCGCAGCTCCGCTCGCGAACAGCGGATCATCGGGCGCGAGCTGCTTGCCCATGATCACGATCTTCTCCCACTCCCCGGGCGCTGCGGAGGCGCGCGTGTCGGCGAGCTCGCGCGCGGTCTGCAGGAACTGCTCCTTGTTGCCCCAGACGAAGAAGACCTCGAGCAGCTTGAGCTTCAGATCGCGGCGCGCGGGCTCGCGCTGGATGGCGATGCGCACCAGATCGGCGGCCTGATCGTACAGGCCGTACGCCATGTGGAAGTCGGCCTCGGCGAGCGGGTCGCCCTGGTCGAGATTGATCGCGGTCTCGCTGCTGATGGTCTCATCGGAGGCCACGTGCCGCGCGGACGGCGCAGCGCCCGGCGTGGGCTCGATGCGCGGGCGCTCGTGCGAGCCCGACTCCTCGACGAGAAAGCCGCTCTCGCGCACGGGGGCGATCTGCGGGGTCGACTCGATCTGCGGCTCGCGACCGGCCTGCAGGGCAGCGGCGCCCGCCTCGGCGAGGCGGCCGAGCGAGTCGTCGAAGCCCTCCTTGCGACGCGAGCTCCAGGCGCGAAAGCCGAGGAAGCCCGCGACGGCGAGCACCGCGAGCGCGATCAGCCACCACAGGCCCTTGACGGTGTCGAGCCAGGAGCTCGCCGGCGCCGGGGGCGCGCTGCTGGGCTTGTGCTTGGTGACGGGGTGGGGAGTTGCGGCAACCGCCGGCACCGCCGGAGCGCTCGTCACCGAGGAGCTCGCACCGACGCCGGTGGTCGCAACGGAAACAGAGCTCGAGCTCGCCGCCGAGGCGCCGGCGAGGGCGCTGGAGGCACTGGCCTCCGGCGGGCTGCTCGCCGCGGCATTGGACGTCGCAGAGGCGGAGCTGGAGGCAGGGGCCGCGCCGCGCCCGTTCAACTTGGCCTGCAGATCGGCGAGCTGTGCATTCTTCAAATCGAGCAGCCGATGCGATTCCGAGAGCTGCGCCTGCAGCTCCTGCACCTGACCTTCGAGGGCTTTGACATCGGCGCCGCCGGCACCGCTGGCACCCGCGGCGGCACCGCCTGCGGCACCCGCCGCGCCCGCGGCCTCGGCCGGGGTGACGAGCCGCAGCCGACCCGACTCGCTCGTGGAGCC
>DATJSR010000199.1:0-19714 GCA_035504015.1 Steroidobacteraceae bacterium | reverse complement strand
TCCGGGTCGGACTTCGTCGAGATGTTCGTGGGCGTGGGCGCCTCGCGCGTGCGCGACATGTTCGAGCAGGCGAAGAAGCACGCTCCCTGCATCATCTTCATCGATGAGATCGATGCGGTGGGCCGGCATCGCGGCGCGGGGCTGGGAGGCGGCCACGACGAGCGCGAGCAGACGCTGAACCAGCTGCTCGTGGAGATGGACGGCTTCGAGGGCAACGAGGGCATCATCGTCATCGCGGCGACCAACCGTCCCGACGTGCTCGATCCGGCGCTGCTGCGCCCGGGCCGCTTCGACCGTCAGGTCGTGGTGCCGCTGCCCGATGTGCGCGGCCGCGAGCAGATCTTGCGCGTACACATGCGCCGCGTGCCGCTGGCCGAGGATGTGAAGCCTGCGCTGATTGCCAGGGGCACCCCGGGGTTCTCCGGCGCCGACCTGGCGAACCTCGTCAACGAGGCGGCGCTCTTTGCCGCGCGCGCCAACAAGCGCATCGTCGGCATGGAGGAGTTCGAGCGCGCCAAGGACAAGATCATGATGGGCGCGGAGCGGCGCTCCATGGTCATGACCGAGGACGAAAAGCGCATGACCGCCTATCACGAGGCGGGTCATGCCATCGTCGGCATGACCGTCCCCGAGCACGACCCGGTCTACAAGGTCACGATCATCCCGCGCGGCCGGGCGCTCGGGGTCACCCAGTTCCTGCCCGAGCAGGATCGCTACAGCATGTCCAAGCGCCGCATCCAGAGCGCCATCGCCACGCTCTTCGGCGGGCGCATCGCCGAGGAGCTGATCTTCGGGGTGGATTCGGTGACGACCGGCGCCTCGAACGATATCGAGCGCGCCACCGAGCTCGCGCGCAACATGGTCACGAAGTGGGGCCTGTCGGACAAGCTCGGGCCGCTCACGTACTCGGAGGAGACGGGCGAGGTATTCCTCGGCCGCAGCGTCACGCAGCACAAGCAGGTGTCCGATGGCACCGCGCATGCGATCGATGAGGAAGTGCGTGCCGTCATCGAGAGCAACTACCAGAGCGCGCGGCAGATTCTGGTGACCGCGCTCGACAAGCTGCATTCGATGGCCGATGCCCTGATGAAGTACGAGACCATCGATGAGGAGCAGTTGAAGGACATCATGGCGGGCAAGCCTCCCAAGCCCCCTGCGGGTTGGGACGATGCGCTCTCGAGCAACAAGCCCCCGCCGCCGACCCGTCCGGCGCCCGCTGGACCGCTCGGCTCCCCGGCCGGACAGCATTGACCTCTGAATCGAGCACGCAGCTCTCCGCGCGGGCGCCTCGAGCGCCCGCGCTGCTTTTGCGGCCATGATGTTGCGTTGTGGCTCGCGGGCTCTCGACCTCTCCCGGCCGACCCTCATGGGCGTGCTCAACGTGACGCCCGATTCCTTCTCCGATGGCGGGCAGTTCGTGACCCCCGAGCACGCGCTCGCGCACGGGCTGCGCCTGATCGAGGAGGGGGCGAGCCTGATCGATGTCGGCGGGGAGTCGACCCGTCCCGGGGCGGCCCCCGTCACGGCCGAGGAGGAGCTGCGCCGGGTGGTGCCGGTGATCGAGGCGCTGCGCTCGCGCACGGATGCGGTCATCTCGGTCGATACCAGTCAGCCCGCCGTGATGCGAGCGGCACTCGCCGCCGGGGCCGAGCTCGTGAACGATGTGCGCGCGCTGCGCGTGCCGGGCGCGCTGCAGGCCGTGGTGGGCGCGAACTGTGCGATCTGTCTCATGCACATGCAGGGCGATCCCGCCAGCATGCAGCTCGAGCCGCGCTATGCGGACGTGGTGGTCGAGGTGCGCAGCTTCCTGCTCGAGCGGGTAGCGGCCTGCCGCGCCGCCGGAATCGCCCAGGAGCGCCTGGTGCTCGATCCGGGTATCGGCTTTGGCAAGACGCTCGCGCACAATCTGCAGCTTCTGCGGGAGCTTCCCGAACTCGCATCGCTCGGGCTGCCGCTGTTGGTGGGCTTCTCGCGCAAATCGACCGTGGGGGCGCTCACGGGCCGCCCCGCGGGTGAGCGCCTTGCGGGCAGCCTCGCGCTGGCGACACTTGCGGTGTGGCAGGGAGCGCATATCGTGCGCACGCACGACGTTGCGGCAACGCTCGATGCGGTCAAGGTGGCGCTCGCCGTGCGGGGTGAGGGATGAGCAGGCGATATTTCGGCACAGACGGAATCCGAGGGCGTGTCGGGGAGCACCCGATGACGGTCGACTTTGCCCTGAACCTGGCAAGCGCCGCCGCGCGCGTGCTGGCGCCCAGCGGCGGTCGGGTGCTCATCGGCAAGGACACGCGCCTCTCGGGCTACATGTTCGAGAGCGCGCTCGAGGCAGGCTTCGTGGCGGCGGGCGTCGATGTGCTGCTGATCGGGCCGCTGCCGACCCCCGGCATCGCCTACCTGACGCGCCGCTTCGAGTGCCGCTTCGGTGTCGTCATCAGCGCCTCGCACAATCTGTACGACGACAACGGCATCAAATTCTTCGATGCAAGCGGTGCCAAGCTCTCCGACGAGCTCGAGGAGCAGATCGAGGCCGAGCTCGAGCGCGCACCGCTCACGCGCAGCTCCCGCAGCCTCGGCCGCGCCGCGCGCGTGGATCGCGAGCGCGTGCACTATCAGGAATTCTGCGCCTCGACCTTGCCGGATGACGTGGATCTCGGCGCTCTGAAGATCGTCATCGACTGCGCCAACGGCGCTGCCTACAAGGTGGGGCCGCGCCTGCTCTCCGACCTGGGCGCCGAGATCGTGCCGATCGGCTGCTCACCCAACGGTCGCAACATCAACGATGGCTGCGGCTCGCAGGCCCCGGGACTGCTGCAGCTCACCGTCCCCGGCGTGCGCGCGGATCTGGGCATCGCAGTCGATGGCGATGGCGATCGGCTCGTGATGGTCGATCACCTGGGGCGCATCGTCGATGGGGATCAGCTGCTCTACGTCATCGCCCGCGCGCGCAAGCGCGAGGGCACGCTGCAGGGTCCGGTGGTCGGCACCGTCATGAGCAACTTCGGTCTCGAGCTCGCCCTGCGTGCCGAGCACATCGAGTTTCGGCGCGCGGCGGTGGGCGATCGCTATGTCCTGGGCCTGATGCGCGAATCCGGCGGTGTGCTCGGCGGGGAGACCTCGGGGCACATTCTGCTCCTCGACAAGACGACCACCGGGGATGCGCTGGTGAGTGCGCTGCAGGTGCTCGCGGTGGTGAAGCGCACGGGGCAGACCCTCGCGGAGCTGTGCGCCGGGATGCTCAAATTCCCCCAGGTGTTGCTGAATGTGCGGGTCGAGCGGCGCTTCGATCCGAGCGCGGTGCCGGCGGTGCAGGAGGCCGTGCGGCGCATCGAGACGCGCCTGGCGAGCGAGGGGCGCGTGGTGCTGCGCCCCTCGGGCACCGAGCCGGTGATCCGCGTCATGGTGGAGGGCCGCGACGAGCATGCGACCCAGGCCTACGCCTCGGAGCTTGCCGAGGTGGTGCGCGCTGCCGCCGCCTAGGCTATCATCCGCGCCCCGAAATTCCGGGCCAGCCGCGGGGCGCCCGGAAGGCAGGAGCCGATGAGCCGTACCCCGATCGTCGCTGGCAACTGGAAGATGCACGGCTCGCGCGCCGAGAACGCGCGCCTGATCGAGGCACTGGCGGCGCAGTTTCCGCCCGAGCCGGCGGCGGCGTGCGTGGTGTGCCCGCCCTTCAGCTACCTGCAGGAGGTGGGGCGGCTGCTGCGCGATGCGGACCTGCCGATCGCGCTCGGCGCGCAGGATGTGTGTGCAGAGTCGGCGGGGGCCTATACCGGGGAGGTGTCCGCCTCGATGTTGAAGGACGTAGGCTGCAGCTACGTGATCGTCGGGCACTCGGAGCGGCGCACGCTCTACGGCGAGGACGATCAGCTGGTGGCGCGCAAGTTTGCCGCGGCTGTGGCGAAGGGCCTCACCCCGATCGTATGCATCGGCGAGCAGCTGAGCGAGCGCGAAAGCGGGCGCACGCACGAGGTGCTGCAGCGCCAGCTCGAGGCGGTCCTCGAGCTCTCGGGCCCCGGGCCTTTCGCGAGGGCGGTCATTGCGTACGAGCCGTGCTGGGCGATCGGGACCGGACGTAATGCGAGCGCGGAGCAGGCCGAGGATGCGCATCAGTTCATTCGCAGACGCATCGCGGCGCGGGATGCTAAAATTGCGGGGGAGGCCCGTATTCTCTACGGGGGCAGCGTCAAGGCGGGTAATGCCGCGGAGCTGTTCGCCCAGCCCGACGTGGATGGTGGTTTGATCGGCGGCGCCTCACTCAAGGCGGAAGAATTTCTGGCGATCCTGGCAGCCGCAGGCGGCTGATTGGCGCGGATAGACGATGTTGCATTTTGCTTTGACGATCGTGCAGTTCGTGTGCGCGACGATGATCGTGTTGCTCGTGCTCGTGCAGAAGGGCAAGGGGGCCGAGGCCGGCGCAGGCTTCGGCGCTGGCGCCTCGGGCACCGTGTTCGGTGCGCGGGGCGCGGGTACGGCGCTATCGCGCGCCACGGCCATCTTTGCCGCGGTCTTCATGGTGAACAGCCTGGCACTCGGCTACGTGGGTGCCCGAGCCCCGTCGCCGCAGCAGCTACAGCAGCAGCACGGCCTTCTCGAGCGCGCAGCCGAGACGCAGCGCGCGCCCGCGCATCCGCTCGCGCCAGGTGGCGCGGGCGGCGAGCCGCCGAGCGCCGCGGCGCCGCCGGCGAGCGTTACGATGCCGAGTGCGCCCGCGCCGGCTGTGGGCGGTGTGCCCGCAGCCCCGAGCGCAGCGCCCGCCACTGGTGCAAGCGGAACCTCGAGCGCCAAGCATTAGCGCAAGGCGCACGCTGCGCGGATACGCACAGCATGCCGATACAAACTGAAGCAGATGCGCTCCTACGCACTCCTACGCCGACGTGGTGGAATTGGTAGACACACTAGCTTGAGGGGCTAGCGCCGCAAGGCGTGTCGGTTCGAATCCGACCGTCGGCACCATGATATGATTCGTAGGTTCACTCGGGCGCACACGCGCGCGCCCGCGAGATTCGACCCATCATGCTTGCGAACTGGCTTCCGGTACTGATCTTCCTGATCGTCGCCGCGGCACTGGCTGCGGTTCTGCTCACCCTGGGCACCGGTTTCGGTTTGTTCTTCTCGCGCTACCACGACGATCCGGAGAAGCGCGCCCCTTACGAATGCGGCTTCGAGGCCTTCGAGGACACGCGCATGCGCTTCGACGTGCGCTACTACCTCGTCGCCATCCTCTTCATCGTCTTCGATCTCGAGATCGCCTTCCTGTTTCCCTGGGCCGTGGCGCTCGCCAAGATCGGGCTCTTCGGTCTGATCGCCATGGGGATCTTCCTCGCGATCCTGGTGGTCGGCTTCATCTACGAGTGGAAGAAAGGGGCGCTCGAGTGGGACTAGAGTCCGAAGCCGCAGAGGGCTTCGCGCAGCGCGGCTTCGTCACGACCCAGGTCGACCATCTGGTGAACTGGGCGCGCACCGGCTCGCTGTGGCCGATGACCTTCGGCCTCGCCTGCTGCGCGGTGGAGATGATGCATGCGGGGGCTTCCCGCTACGACCTCGACCGCTTCGGCGTGGTGTTTCGCCCGAGCCCGCGCCAGTCGGACGTGATGATCGTGGCGGGCACGCTCGTCAACAAGATGGCCCCTGCATTGCGGCGCGTCTACGACCAGATGCCCGAGCCGCGCTGGGTGATCTCCATGGGCTCGTGCGCAAACGGGGGTGGCTACTACCACTACTCCTACGCCGTGGTGCGCGGCTGCGACCGCATCGTGCCGGTCGATGTCTACGTGCCGGGCTGTCCGCCGACGGCCGAGGCGCTCGTGTACGGCATCATCCAGCTGCAGAAGAAGATCGCGCGTACCAGCACGATCGCCAGGTAGAGCGGGAAAGGCGCATGAACGTCGAAGACCTCGCGCGGGAAGTCGCGGCCGTCGTGGGCGAGCACGGCCAGCGCGTGCTGGCGCTGCCCGATGAGCTGTGCTTCGAGATCCAGGCGCCCGCGCTGCTCTCGGTCGCCCGGGCGCTGCGCGATACCCGGGCGCTGCGCTTCGAGCAGCTCATGGACCTTGCCGGGGTCGACTACCTCGAGTTTCGTGAGGACCAATGGCGCACCAACCAGGCGACCGCCACGGGCTTCTCGCGTGCGCGCTTCGAGGCGGAGGAGCCGCTCGACCCGCTCGATGAGGCAGGCGTTGCGCAGCCACCCCTTCCCGCGCAGGGCGCCCGCTTCGCGGTCGCCTACCAGCTGCTGTCGGTGAGCGAGAACCATCGGCTGCGGCTGCGCGTCGCGTGCGCGGAGGAAGCCGATCCGGTGGTCGACTCGGTGACACCGATCTGGCCCGCCGCCAATTGGTTCGAGCGCGAGGCCTTCGATCTGTTCGGCATCTTCTTTCGCGGCCATCCAGACCTCAGGCGCATCCTCACCGACTACGGCTTCGTGGGCCACCCCTTCCGCAAGGATTTCCCGCTGAGCGGCAACGTCGAGGTGCGTTACGACCCCGAGCGCAAGCGCGTGGTGTACCAGCCGGTGAGCATAGAGCCACGCGTGCTCGTGCCCAAGGTCATCCGCGAGGACAACCGCTACAACCCCGCGCTGCGGGATGCCCCGGTGCCAAAGTCATGAGCGCCGCCGAAGACTCACTGCATTTGATCCGCAACTACACCATGAACTTCGGGCCGCAGCACCCGGCCGCCCACGGGGTGCTGCGCCTGGTGCTCGAGCTCGATGGCGAGGTGGTGCAGAAGGCCGATCCGCACGTGGGGCTGCTGCACCGGGCGACCGAGAAGCTCGCCGAGAGCAAGCCCTACAACCAGTCGATCGGCTACATGGATCGCCTGGATTACGTCTCGATGATGTGCAACGAGCACGCGTACGTGCTCGCCATCGAGCGGCTGCTGGGGGTGGTGCCGCCCGAGCGCGCGCAGTACATCCGCGTGATGTTCGATGAGATCACGCGCATCCTCAATCATCTGATGTGGCTCGGCGCCCACGGGCTCGACATCGGCGCGATGACCGTGTTTCTGCTGTGCTTCAAGGAGCGCGAGGAGCTCATGGACGTGTACGAGGCGGTCTCGGGCACGCGCATGCACGCGACCTACTACCGCCCCGGCGGGGTCTATCGCGACCTGCCGGAGGCGATGCCCAAGTACAGCCCCTCGAAGTTTCGCTCGCAGAAGGACTGCGATCGGCTCAACGAGCCTCGCTCCGGCTCGATGCTCGATTTCATCTGGGCCTTCACCGAGCGCTTCCCAAAGTCGATCGATGACTACGAGACCCTGCTCACCGACAACCGCATCTGGAAGCAGCGCACGGTGAACATCGGCGTGGTGCCGCCCGAGCGGGCGCTTGCGCTGGGGTTCTCCGGACCGATGCTGCGCGGCTCGGGGATCGCCTGGGATCTGCGCAAGAAGCAGCCCTACGAGGTCTACGACAAGGTGCAGTTCGACATCCCGGTCGGCGTCAACGGGGACTGTTACGACCGCTATCTCGTGCGGGTAGAGGAGATGCGCCAGGCGAATCGCATCGTCCGTCAGTGCATCGAGTGGCTGCGCGTCAATCCCGGTCCGACTATGGTCGATGACCGCAAGGTGCGGCCACCGCGCCGCGAGCGCATGAAGGACGACATGGAATCCTTGATCCATCACTTCAAGCTCTTCACGGAGGGCTACTGCGTGCCCGAGGGCGATACCTATGCGGCGATCGAGGCGCCCAAGGGCGAGCTCGGCGTGTATCTGATCTCCGATGGGGCGAACAAGCCTTATCGGCTGAAGGTGCGTGCGCCGGGCTTCCCGCACCTCGCCGCGCTCGATGAGATGGTGCGCGGGCACATGATCGCGGACGTGGTGGCGGTCATCGGCACGCAGGACATCGTCTTCGGGGAGATCGACCGGTAAATGGAAACGCGCAGCCCCACCGCCGTGCTCTCCGAGCACACCCGCGAGGAGATCGATCACTGGGTCGCGAAGTTTCCGCCCGGGCGGCAGCGCTCGGCGGTGCTCTCGGCACTGCGCATCGCGCAGCATCAGAACGCGGGCTACCTCACCCCCGAGCTGCTCGATGCGGTGGCGGTGTACCTGAAGCTGCCGCCCATCCAGATCTACGAGGTCGCGAGCTTCTACTCCATGTTCGAGCTGCACCCTTGCGGCCGGCATCACGTCTCGATCTGCACCAATATCTCCTGCATGCTGCGCGGCGCCGAGGATCTGGTCGCGCACGCCGAGAAGAAGCTCGGCATCAAGCTGGGCGAGAGCACGCCCGACAACCGCATTCTCCTCAAGCGCGAGGAGGAGTGCCTGGCCGCCTGCACGGGTGCGCCGATGATGATGGTCGATCACGTATTCCACGAGAATCTGACGCCCGAGAAGGTCGATCAGATCCTGGATGCGTTGACATGAGCCGGGTGCAGCGCCGATGAGCACCTCCTACGAGGACAAGATGAATCTCGCGGTGTTCGAGCCCTTGAAGCTCGAGCGCTCCTGGACGCTGCCCGTGTACCGCACGATCGGCGGCTATCAGGTATGGGAGAGGATCCTCACCGAGAAGCCCACGCGCGACTCGATCATCGATGCGGTCAAGGCCTCGGGGCTTCGCGGGCGCGGCGGGGCGGGCTTTCCCACCGGCACCAAGTGGAGCTTCATGCCGCGCAACGCGCCCATGCAGAAGTACCTGGTGTGCAACTCCGATGAGAGCGAGCCGGGCACCTGCCACGACCGCGACATCCTGCGCTTCAACCCGCATTCCCTCATCGAGGGCATGGCGATCGGCGGCTACGCGATGAATGCGACCGTCGGCTACAACTACATCCGCGGGGAGTTCCTGGGCGAGCCGATCCCGCGCTTCGAGGCGGCGCTGCAGGAGGCCTACGCGGCCGGCCTTCTCGGCAAGAACATCCGCGGCTCGGGCATCGACTTCGATCTGCACACCTTCATCGGCAGCGGCGCCTATATCTGCGGCGAGGAGACGGGCCTGCTCGAATCGCTCGAGGGCAAGCCCGGCAAGCCGCGCTTCAAGCCGCCGTTCCCGGCAAACTTCGGCCTCTACGGCGCACCCACTACCATCAACAACACGCAAAGCCTCGCCTCGGTGCCGACGATCCTGCGCCGCGGCCCGGAGTGGTTCACGGCGCTCGGCCCGAAGAACTCCGCCGGCACGATGATCTTCTCGGTGTCCGGGCACGTGACGAAGCCCGGCAATTTCGAGCTTCCCCTGGGGATTGCCTTCAAGGATCTGCTCGCGATCGCGGGCGGGGTCTGGAAGGGCAGGAAGCTCAAAGCGGCGATCCCCGGCGGCTCCTCCGTCCCCGTGGTGCCGGGGGATGTGCTGATGAGCGCCACCATGGACTACGACTCGCTGCGGGCGGCGGGCTCATCGCTCGGCACCGGCGCGGTCATCGTCATGGATGAGACGACCTGCATGGTGCGCGCGCTCGAGCGCCTGGCGCGCTTTTACATGTCGGAGAGCTGTGGGCAATGCACGCCCTGCCGCGAGGGCACCGGCTGGCTCGATCGGATGCTGAAGCGCATCTTGGCCGGGCAGGGCCGGCGCGAGGACCTCGGGCTGCTGCTCGATGTCGCGAACCGCATCGAGGGGCACACCATCTGCGCGCTCGGGGATGCGGCCGCCTGGCCGGTGCAGAGCTTCCTGAAGCACTACAAGCATGAGTTCGAGTACATGATCGATCACGGCGGTCGCAGCATCGTCGAGGAGCAAGGGGCCGTCGCGGCGTAACTCTATGGCGGACGATTTCGTCAACATCGAAGTGAATGGGGTGCCGATGAAGGCGCCCAAGGGCGAGATGATCATGCGCGTGACCGACCGTCACGGCGTGTACATCCCGCGCTTCTGCTATCACGACAAGCTCTCGGTCGCCGCCAACTGCCGCATGTGCCTCGTGGAGGTGGAGAAGGCGCCGAAGCCGCTGCCCGCCTGCGCAACACCGGTCGCCGAGGGGATGAAGATCTTCACCCGCTCGGCGAAGGCAACCGGCGCGCAGCGTGCGACGATGGAGTTCCTGCTCATCAACCACCCACTCGACTGCCCGATCTGCGATCAGGGCGGGGAGTGCGAGCTGCAGGACCTCGCCATGGGCTTCGGGCGCGACATCTCGCGCTTCACCGAGCGCAAGCGGGTCGTCAAGGACGAGAACCTGGGTCCGCTCGTCTCCACCGACATGACCCGCTGCATCCAGTGCACGCGCTGCGTGCGCTTCACCGAGGAGATCGCAGGTGTCCAGGAGCTCGGGCTCATCGGCCGCGGCGAGCGCGAGGCAGTGCGCACCTTCATCGAGCGCACCGTGGATCACGAGCTCTCGGGCAACATCATCGACCTGTGCCCGGTGGGTGCACTCAACTCCAAGCCCTTCCGCTTCCGCGCACGCGCCTGGGAGATGACCGCCCACCCGCTCGTTGCCCCGCACGATGGGGTGGGGAGCAATCTCTTCGCGCACATACTGCGCGGGCGGCTGATGAGGATCGTGCCGCGCGAGAACGAGGCGATCAACGAGACCTGGCTCAGCGATCGCGACCGCTTCAGCTACGAGGGCATCTACAGCGCCGACCGGCTCGCCTCGCCGATGATCCGCGACGGCGGCACCTGGAGCGCCACCGACTGGCCGACCGCGCTCGCGCGCGTCGCGCAGGGCCTCAGGCAGCATCAGGGCAAGCTCGGCGTGCTCGCAAGCCCCAGCAGCACCACCGAGGAGCTGTATCTGCTCGCGCGCCTCACGCGCGCCTTAGGCAGCGAGAACATCGATCATCGGCTGCGCCAGAGGGATTTTCGCGACCAGCTTGCCGATCCGCTGCATCCGGGCCTCGGCATGCCGATCCTCGAGGTCGACGCGCTCGAGGCGCTGCTGGTGGTGGGCTCGAACCTGCGCCGCGAGGTGCCGATCCTCGCGCACCGGGTGCGCAAGGCGGCCCTGCGCGGCGCCCGCATCGCATTCGTCAATCCCGCGCGCTTCAGCTACTACTTCCCCGTGCAGGCCTACTGCACCTCGGCGCCCGCGCGCCAGGTGAGCGATCTGGCGGGGATTCTCGCCGCGGCGGCCGAGGCCGCCGGGCGGCAGGTGCCCGCACACCTCGCCGCTATCGTGCGGGGCGCGCAGGTCGAGCAGGCTCACCGCGACGCCGCGGGCGTGCTCGCCCAGGGGCAGCGGCGCGCGGTATGGCTCGGGGCCTTGGCACTGCGCCATCCTGCGTATGCGGATCTGCGGGCGCTTGCCGCAGCGCTCTGCGAAGTCACCGGGGCGCGGCTTGGCATCCTGGCCGAGGGTGGCAACGCCGCGGGCGCTTATCTGGCGGGCGCCGTGCCGCACCGCTCGGCGGCGGGCAAGGCGGTGGCGACGGCGGGTCTGGATGCCGCGCGCATGCTGCAGCAGGCCCTCGAGGCCTATGTGCTCTTCGGCGGTGTGGAGCCCTGGCTCGATGCGCCGGCCGCGGCCGAGAGCACGCGGGCCCTGAGCGGCGCGCAGCTCGTGGTGGGCATCACCCCCTTCGCCAGTGAGCAGTTGAAGCAGGTGGCACACGTGCTGCTGCCCATCGGCACCTTTGCCGAGACCTCGGGCACCTTCGTGAACCTCGAAGGCCTGTGGCAGAGCTTTACCGCCGCCGCGCGCCTTCTCGGTGAGGCACGCCCGGGATGGAAGGTGCTGCGCGTGCTCGGCAACGAGCTCGGGCTGAGCGGATTCGAGTACGAAAGCTCCGAGGAGGTCCGCCAGGAGCTGCAAAGGCTCATCGGGGATGCGCCATCGAGCGGCTACCTCGGCGCGCACCGGGCAGGGGAGTCCGCAGGCGCCGGCTCGCTCATCGACCTGCCCATGTATCAGATCGATGCCATCGTGCGCCGGTCGCCCTCGCTGCAGCGAACGGCGGAGGGCCGCGCCGTCGCGGCCATCTATTGAAGGGCGCAGGCGTGGTCGAGCTGCAGCATACCTGGTACCAGCTTCCCGACTTCGTGCGCTCCACGGTGTGGATCCTCATCGTCATGGTCGGGCTGATTCTCTCGGTCGCCTACCTGACGCTCTGGGAGCGCAAGGTGATCGGCTGGATGCAGCTGCGCCGCGGCCCCAATCGTGTACGCCTCTTCGGGCTGTTCCCCGGCTTGGGGCAGCCCTTCGCGGACGTATTCAAGCTGCTGCTCAAAGAGATCGTGGTGCCGACGAGCGCCAACAAGCTGCTCTTTCGCCTCGCGCCCGCGATCGCGCTCGTGCCTGCCTTTGCCACCTGGGCGGTGATTCCGCTCTCCCCCGACCTCACCATCGCCAACGTCGATGCAGGCCTGCTCTACGTGCTCTCGCTCACCTCCGCAGGCGTCTACGGCATCATCCTCGCGGGCTGGGCGGCGAACTCCAAGTACGCATTCCTCGGCGCCATGCGCTCGGCGGCGCAGATCGTCGCTTACGAGATCGCGATGGGCTTTGCGCTCGTCGGGGTGCTGATGGCGGGGCAGAGCCTGAACCTCGGGCAGATCGTGCACCGCCAGCACGGCGGACCCTTGAGCTGGAACTGGTTCTGGCTGTTTCCGCTTCTCATGGTCTATTTCATCTCGGGAGTGGCCGAAACCAATCGCGCGCCCTTCGACGTGGCGGAAGGCGAGAGCGAGATCGTGGCGGGCTTTCACGTCGAGTACTCCGGCATGGCCTTCGCGCTCTTCTTCCTCGCCGAGTACGCGAACATGATCCTGATCTCGGCGCTCACCGCGGTGTTCTTCTTCGGCGGCTGGCTCTCGCCCTTCGATGGCTACCCCTGGGGCCTCGGGGACTCGATCCTCGCGCAGCCGAGCATCCTGTGGCTGCTCTTCAAGATATTCATCGCGCTCTTCTTCTTCCTGTGGTTCCGCGCCACCTTCCCGCGCTACCGCTACGACCAGATCATGCGCCTGGGCTGGAAGGTGCTCATTCCCGTGACCATCGTGTGGATCGTGGTCGAGGGTGTCATGTCCTACTACCACGTCGGCCCCTGGCGCATCACCTGAACGAGCATCATGGCCATGAACCCGCTGAAGACTTTCCTGCTGCCCGAGCTCGTCAAGGGCATGACGGTGACCCTGCGCACCTTCTTCTCGAGCAAGTACACGCTCAACTACCCGGAGGAGAAGACCCCGCAGTCGCCGCGCTTCCGCGGCCTGCATGCGCAGCGGCGCTACCCGAACGGCGAGGAGCGCTGCATCGCCTGCAAGCTCTGCGAGGCGGTGTGCCCGGCGGTTTGCATCACCATCGAGTCCGATGTGGCGCCCGATGGCACGCGCCGCACGACTCGCTACGACATCGACCTGTTCAAGTGCATCTACTGCGGCTTCTGCGAGGAGGCCTGTCCGGTGGATGCGATCGTGCTCACCCGCATTCACGAGTACCACATGGAGCACCGCGGCGAGAACATCATGAGCAAGGACAAGCTGCTCGCCGTCGGTGAGCGCTACGAGGCGATGATCGCCACGGACAAGGCGGCCGACGCGGCCTATCGCTGAGGGGCGCACGCGGTGCTGGTGCAGATCCTCTTCTACGCCTTCGCGACGGTGCTCGTGGCCTCGGCGCTCGGCGTCATCGTGGCGCGCAATCCCGTGCACTCGGCGCTCGCGCTCGTCATGTGCTTCCTCACCAGCGCCGCCATCTGGCTGCTGATCGGGGCGGAGTTCCTGGCGGTGGTGCTGGTGCTGGTCTACGTGGGCGCGGTGATGGTGCTGTTTCTCTTCGTGGTGATGATGCTCGACATCAACATCGAGGAGCTGCGCAAGGGCTTCGTGCGCTTCGCCTGGCTCGGCTGGCTGACCGCCGCCGTCGTCATCGCCGAGATCATCGGCGTCATCGCCGCGCGCAGCTTCGGCCTCAACGTCGCGCAGGGCCCGGCGCCCGAGCCCGCGAGCTACAGCAACACCGCGGAGCTCGGGCGGGTGCTCTACACGCGCTTCGCCTATCCGTTCGAGCTCGCAGCGGTGGTGCTGCTCGTCGCGATCGTTGCGGCCATTGCCTTGACCATGCGCCGCCGCCCGGGGCTCAAGGTCCAGAACATCAATCGCCAGGTGGCCGTGCGTGCGGCCGATCGGCTGCGCATCGTGCAGATGGAGCGGACCAAGCGCCCCGAGCCCAAGCCCGACACACCCGCCCATCCGGTGCCGGAGAAGTCCTCATGATCTCCCTCGCACAGCTGTTGATCGTCGCCGCCATCATCTTCGCCATCGCCGTGGCGGGCGTGTTCCTCAACCGCAAGAACACCATCCTGCTCCTCATGTGCGTGGAGCTGTTGCTGCTCGCGGCCAACTTCAACTTCATCGCCTTCAGCCGCTATCTCGGGGACATTCGCGGGCAGATCTTCGTGTTCTTCGTGCTCACGGTCGCGGCGGCCGAGAGCGCCATCGGGCTGGCCATTCTGGTGGTGATCTTCCGCGACCGCCGCAGCATCAACGTCGATGACCTGAGCACGCTCAAAGGCTGACCGCATGAATCCCAACGTGCTGCTCGCCATCCCTCTGGTGCCGCTCGCCGCGTGCATCATCGCCGGGCTCTTCGGCACGGGGTTCCTCGGTCGCTTCGTCGGGCGCGTGGGCGCGCACGTGATCTGCATCGCAGGCGTTGCCATCTCCTGCGCCCTCTCGCTGCACGTGCTGCAGCAGGTCTACTGGGATCACCTCCCCAGCGCCGACGTGACCGTCTACAGCTGGCTCGTGGGCGATGGCCTGCACATCCAGGTGGGGTTCCTCATCGACCGGCTGACCGCGCTCATGATCTCCGTGGTCACCTTCGTGTCGCTGTGCGTGCACGTGTACACCATCGGCTATATGGCCGATGACCCGGGCTACCAGAGATTCTTCAGCTACATCTCGCTGTTCACCTTCTCGATGCTGATGCTCGTGATGGCGAACAACTTCATGCAGCTGTTCTTCGGCTGGGAGGCGGTGGGCATGGTGTCCTACCTGCTCATCGGGTTCTGGTATACGCGCCCTTCGGCCACCTTTGCGGCGCTGAAGGCCTTCCTGCTCAACCGCGTCGGTGATTTCGGCTTCCTCCTCGGGATCGCCGGGATCTTCTATTACACCGGCTCGCTCGACTACAAGGACGCCTTCGCCGCCGCTCCGCACATCGCCACCCAGAGCTTTCCGCTCACCGCCAGCACCTCGGTCCAGGCGCTGACCCTCATCTGCCTGCTGCTGTTCGTGGGCGCGATGGGCAAGTCGGCGCAGGTGCCGCTGCACACCTGGCTCCCCGACTCGATGGAAGGCCCGACGCCGATCTCGGCCCTGATCCATGCCGCGACCATGGTGACGGCGGGCATCTTCATGGTTGCGCGCATGTCCCCGCTCTATGAGTACTCGGACGTGGCGCTCTCCTTTGTGATGGTGATCGGCGCCACCACCGCCTTTTTCATGGGCCTGCTCGGCATCGTCGCCAACGACATCAAGCGCGTGATCGCCTACTCGACCATCTCCCAGTTGGGGTACATGACCGTGGCGCTCGGGGCATCCGCCTACAGCGGGGCGATCTTCCACCTGATGACGCACGCCTTCTTCAAGGCGCTGCTGTTCCTGGCGGCAGGCTCGGTGATCATCGGGATGCACCACGAGCAGGACATGCGCAAGATGGGCGGCCTGGCCAAGTACATGCCGATCACGGCCGTCACCTGCTGGATCGGCGCGCTCGCGCTCATCGGCACGCCGTTCTTTGCCGGCTTCTATTCCAAGGACGCCATCATCGAGATGGTGCAGGCCTCGACGCGCTGGGGCCACACCTATGCCTACTGGTGCGTGCTGGGCGGGGTGTTCGTGACCGCGCTCTACACCTTCCGCATGATCTTTCTCACCTTCCACGGCGAGGAGCGCTTTCGCACGGTGCAGGACCACGCGCATGAGGCCGCGCATGAGGCCCCGCATGGGCACGGGCATGGCGATGAGCAGGGGGGCGGGAATGGCGGTGAGCACGCGGACGAGCACGGCGAGGCGCACCACGGCGGTGCGCCCCACGAGTCCCCCTGGGTGGTGACCGTGCCGCTCATCGCGCTTGCGATCCCCTCGGTCGTGATCGGCGCGATCGCCGTGGCGCCGGTGCTCTTCGGCAGCTACTTCGGGTCCTCGATCTTCGTGCTGCCTGCGCACGATGTGGTGCACGAGGTGGGCAAGGAGGTCGGTCAGCCGATCTGGCTGTCCTTTGCGCTGCATGGGCTCTGGTCGCCCACCTTCTGGGTGGCGCTCGCGGGTGTGCTCACGGCGTGGGTGTTCGTGCTTTGGCGGCCATCGCTTGCGGATGCGGCACAGAGGCGCCTCGCCCCGCTCTACACCCTCCTCGTCAACAAGTATTACCTCGACTGGCTGAACGAGAACGTGATCGCCCGCGGCGCGCGGCTCCTGGGCGCGGGCCTGTGGCACGGCGGGGACGAGGGCGTGATCGATGGCGCGCTGGTCAACGGCTCGGCGCAGGCCGTGGGCCGTTTCGGCGGCATCCTGCGGCTCATCCAGAGCGGCTACCTCTACGCCTACGCCTTCTGGATGATCATCGGTCTCGCCGTGCTCATCGGCTGGTTCCTGATCCGTGCGCTGCTCCGCGTGCACGCCTGACACGGTAGAAGCACACGCATGCATGCTCTGTCGCTCTCGATCCTGATCTGGCTGCCGATCGCAGGCGGCCTCGCGGTGCTGATCCTCGGGGAGCGGCAAATCGTGCTCGGGCGCTGGCTCGCCCTTGCGGTGTCGCTCGCGACCCTGGTGCTGTCGCTGCCCTTGCTGAGCGAGTTCGACCCCGCCACCGCCGCCTTCCAGTTCATCGAGCGGGCGCCCTGGATTGCGGCGTTCCACGCGGACTATTACCTGGGCGTCGATGGCATCTCACTGCCGCTCGTGGTGCTCACCGCCTTCATGACGGTGCCGGTGGTCATTGCCGGCTGGAAAGTGATCCAGAGCCGCCCCGCGCAGTACTACGCGGCCTTCCTCATCCTCGAGGGCTTGATGATCGGGGTGTTCTGCGCCCTCGACTCGCTGCTCTTCTATTTCTTCTGGGAGGCGATGCTGATCCCGATGTTCCTCATCATCGGGATCTGGGGCGGACCGCGGCGGGTGTACGCGACCCTCAAGTTCTTCCTGTACACGTTCCTGGGCTCGGTGCTGATGCTGGTCGCGCTCATCTACATGTACGTGAAGGCCGGCAACTACGAGATCGCAAGCTTCCAGAGCCTGCCGCTGACGCTCAACGAGCAGCGCTGGATCTTCATCGCGTTCTTCCTCGCCTTCGCCGTCAAGGTGCCGATGTGGCCGGTGCATACCTGGCTCCCCGATGCGCACGTGGAGGCTCCAACGGGCGGGTCGGTGATCCTGGCTGCGATCATGCTGAAGATGGGCGGCTACGGCTTCCTGCGCTTCTCGCTTCCCATCGCGCCCGATGCCAGCCGCCAGCTCTACACCGTGATGATCGCGCTCTCGCTGATCGCAGTGGTCTACATCGGCTTCGTCGCGCTCGTGCAGCGCGACATGAAAAAGCTCATCGCCTACTCCTCCATCTCTCACATGGGCTTCGTCACTCTCGGCACCTTCATCGTCTACGCCATCGTGCTCAACACGGGCGGCGTTCAGGGCGCGGCCCTGGGGATGGAAGGGGCGATGACCCAGATGATCTCCCACGGCCTCATCTCCGGAGCGCTGTTCCTGTGCGTGGGCGTTCTCTACGACCGCGTGCACAGCCGCGAGATCTCCTCCTACGGAGGTGTGGTGAACACCATGCCGCAGTTCGCAACGCTCATGGTGTTCTTCGGCCTCGCCAACGCGGGCCTGCCCGGGACCTCGGGCTTCGTCGGTGAGTTTCTGGTGACTCTCGCCAGCTTCAAGGCCAACTTCTGGTACGCGCTCCTCGCCGCCCTGATGCTGATCCTGGGCGCCTCCTACACGCTCTGGATGGTCAAGCGCGTGATCTTCGGCGCCATCGCGAACGATCACGTGGCGGCCCTCAAGGATCTCGACGGCCGCGAAAAGCTGATCCTGGGTGTTCTGGCCGCGAGCGTGCTGGCGGTGGGCATCTATCCGCGTCCGCTCGTCAGCATGATGGATGCCACCATGCACCACCTGGTCGATCAAGCGGTGGCCACCAAGCTGCCGCTCACGGCGCTCGCCACCAAGCTGCCGATGTAAATCCAAACGCCCCTCATCACCATGCCCGACCTGAGCTCCATCGCCCCCGCCATCGCCGAGATCTATCTCGCCTTCGCCGCGTGCGTGATCCTGATGGTGGACGTGTTCGCGGGCGAGAAGCGGGCAGGGGGCATCACCGCTACCGCCACGCTATTTGCGCTGGTGATCGGGGCGGCACTGTATGCCACCTACGGTGAGGTGAGCCACACGGTGCTGCTCTTCGATGGCCAGTTCCTGGCCGACCCGCTCGCCTACGTGCTCAAGCTCGCGGGCTTCCTGTTCCTCGCGATCGTGCTGCTCTACTCGCGCTCCTACATGGAGCGGCACAACATCCTGCGCGGGGAGTACTACGTGCTCACCCTCACCGCGCTCCTCGGGATCTTCGTGCTGGTATCCGCCAACAGCCTCCTCACCGTCTACATCGGGGTGGAGCTGCTCGCGCTCTCGGTCTACGCCATCATCGCTTTCGACCGCGACAACCCGATCGCCGCGGAGTCGGCGATGAAGTACTTCGTGCTCTCCGCCATGGCCTCCGGAGCGCTCCTGTACGGCGCATCCATGATCTACGGCCTCACCGGCACGCTGAAGCTCGACGAGCTCGCCGCCCAGCTCCACGGCCCCGTGAGCCCCGGGATCATCCTCGGGCTGGTCTTCATCATCGTGGCCGTCGGCTTCAAGCTCGGCGCGGTGCCTTTTCACATGTGGCTGCCGGATGTGTACCAGGGCTCCCCGAGCAGCGTGACGCTGTTCGTCAGCACCGTTCCCCAGATCGCCTATTTCGCGCTGGCCCTGCGTCTTCTGGGCTACGGCCTCACCGGTGCCTCGCCGCAGTGGACCCAGATGCTGATTCCGCTTGCGGTGCTCACGCTCATCGTGGGCAACGTCGTCGCCATCGTGCAGACGAACCTCAAGCGCATGCTGGCCTACTCGACCATCGGCAACGTCGGGTTCATCGTGCTGGGCTTCGTGACCGGGACACGTGCGGGTTACAGCGCCGCCCTCTACTACACCTTGGTGTACGTCATCACGGTGCTCGGGTCCTTCGGTGTGGTACTGCTCGTGAGCCGCAAGGGCTTCGAGGCCGACAAGCTCGAGGATTATCGCGGGCTCTACGCCCGCGATCCCGTGCTCGCGATCATCATGATGTGCCTGATGTTCTCGACGGCCGGCGTGCCGCCCTTCGTCGGGTTCTGGGCAAAGCTGCGCATCTTTCAGGAGCTGTGGAACACGCACCACCCCTGGCTCGTCGCCATTGCCGCCATCGCCTCGGTCATCGGCTGCTTTTACTACCTGCGCATGGTCAAGCTCATGTACTTCGACCCGGCGCCGCAGGAGCTGCCGGCCGGATCGGCGGGGCAGGGCCTCGGCGCGAGAATGGTCTTGCTGATCAATGCCTTGGCAGTCACTTTTCTCGGGCTACTGCCGGCACCCCTGCTGGATCTCTGCGCCAGGGTGCTCCACTAGGAAGGCTCGCCCGGGGCCGCCGTGGCCCCGACCTCGAGAGCGATTGCATGTGCCGGGGCGCCATGAGTAGAATGCGCCCCCCTCCTGGTGCGGGGTGGAGCAGTCTGGCAGCTCGTCGGGCTCATAACCCGAAGGTCGCAGGTTCAAATCCTGCCCCCGCTACCA
>DATJSR010000198.1:0-4200 GCA_035504015.1 Steroidobacteraceae bacterium | reverse complement strand
CCTGCGCTCACCAACGCGCGGTCCGCAGGTGCGTTGACACGCTCTCGGCGGCACGCGGACACGGTATCAGGACTCTCCGAAGCGGGGGAAGCGGGCGCTCGCCTCGAGCTCCTCGAGCGGCTTGTGGTTGCGGATGTACTGCTCGCTCGCAGCCGCCGCCGGCTGATGGTCCCAGGGGCTCTGGCGCCCGAGCGCCAAGGCGGCGCCGACTCGGGCGCGGCGGCGTTGGCTGTCGAGCACGGCTGCGTGCAGTGCCTCGAGCGACCAGCGGGCGCGCACCTCGGCGTGCAGCTGGCCGAGCAGGTGGGGGGCCGCCTGGGCGAGGTTCTGCAGCTCGTCGGGGTCGGCGGCGAGATCGTAGAGCTGATCCGGATCGGCCGGGCAGTGCACGAGCTTGTGAGCGCCGCGCCGGATCATGACGATCGGCGCGATGGCACCCTCGGCCAGATACTCCCCGAGCACCTCGTCGTGCCCGCCCCGACGCTCGAGATGCGGAAGCAGGCTGCGCCCATCGAGCGGCGTTGCGTAGTCGGCCGGGCGGCCCTCGGCGGCGAGCTCGGCGAGCGTCGGCAGCACATCGACCAGCGAGACGGCGCTCTGCACCGCTCCCGACGCAAACCACTGCGGCGCGTGCACGATGAGCGGGATGCGGCAGGCGGGCTCGAAGAAGCTCATCTTGTACCACAGGCCGCGCTCACCGAGCATCTCGCCGTGATCGGCGAGCAGCAGCACCACGGTGTCCTCGGCGAGCCGCGCGGCCCGCAGCGTCTCGAGCATCAGCCCCACCTGATCGTCGACGAAGGATACCGCTGCGTAGTAGGCATGCCGCGCCGCGTGGATCTGCGCCTCGCTGACGGCCTGCCGATCCTGGCCACACACGTGCCGCAGCCGACGCGAGTGCGGGTCGAGATCCTGCACCGCCATCCTGACCCGCGGCATGTCGATGTCCTGGGCACGGTAGCGATTCCAGTACTCGTGGGGAATGGCAAAAGGATCGTGCGGGTGGGTGAGCGAGACGACCAGACAGAAGGGGCGCCGATCGCTGCCGCGCGCCATGTCGTAGAGCTCCCGGCGTGCGCGGTAGATCACTTCCTCGTCGAAGTCGATCTGATTGGTGCGCACACACGGCCCCGCCTGGATCACCGATTCCATGGAGTGATACCAGCTCGGCCGCTCCTCGAAGCGTGTCCAGTCCGGAGTCCAGCCGAAATCTGCCGGATAGATATCGGTGGTCAGCCGCTCCTCGAAGCCATGCAGCTGATCGGGTCCGCAGAAATGCATCTTGCCGCTGAGCACGGTGCGGTAGCCGGCAAGCCGCAGGTAATGCGCGAAAGTCGGCACGCTCGCGGGCAGCTCGGCCGCATTGTCGTAGGCGCCGATCCCGGAGGGCAGGCGCGCCGTCAGAAACGCCGCCCGCGAGGGAGCGCACAGCGGACTGTTGCAGTACGCCGATTGAAACACCACGCCATGTGCGGCGAGCGCATCGATGTGCGGAGTGCGCGCGATGCGGTTGCCATAGGCGGGCAGCGCGAGCGCGCTGAGCTGATCGGCCATGAGAATGAGCAGATTCGGCTTGCGCGGCATGGTCCTCTCGCTGATCGAGCTTGTGCTTCACCGACAGATTAACGCGCGCCCGGCATCGCTGCCTGTCCACAAGCGACCCCTGCCTTGCAGGGGCGCGCACGGCCGCCCGCCGAGCGCTTGCGGCCGCGGAACTGGTGTCGAGCTTCATGAGTTGTCCTCCCGTCCACCGCTCGGGAGAGGCTTGCATGGCGCAGAAAGTATCGGATTTCTTCTGGCAGAGGCTCTACCAATGGGGGGTGCGCCGCGTATTCGGCTACCCGGGCGATGGCATCAACGGACTGCTGGGCGGTCTGCAACGCCTCGGCACCGACAAGATCGCGTTCATTCAGGTGCGCCACGAGGAGATGGCAGCGTTCATGGCCTCAGCCTATGCGAAATTCAGCGGCGAGCTCGGGGTCTGCATGGCCACCTCGGGTCCCGGTGCCGCTCACCTGGTGACAGGCCTCTACGATGCGCGTCTCGATCACATGCCGGTGCTCGCCATCGCCGGTCAGCAGGCGCGCGCGGGGCTGGGCGGTCACTATCAGCAGGAGGTCGATCTGCCGAGCCTGTTCAAAGACGTGGCCGGAGCCTTCGTGGCGCAGGCGAGCACCCCTGCCCAGGTGGCGCACCTGGTCGATCGCGCGGTGCGCATCGCGGTGGCCAATCACCGCGTGACCGCGCTCATTTTTCCGAACGACCTGCAGGAGGAGCCTTACGAGCCCCCGCCGCGCAAGCATGGCACGGTGCACTCGGGTATCGGCTACCGGGCGCCGCGGGTCGTTCCCTACGAGGCCGACCTGCGCCGTGCGGCAGAGGTGCTCAATGCCGGCAAGCGGGTCGCGATCCTGGTGGGCGCCGGTGCGCTCAACGCAACCGATGAGGTCATCGCGGTCGCCGACCGGCTGTGCGCCGGGGCTGCCAAGGCACTGCTCGGCAAGGCGGTGCTGCCCGATGATCTGCCCTGGGTGAGCGGCAGCATCGGCCTCCTCGGCACCAAGCCGAGCTGGGAGCTCATGACCCGCTGCGACACGCTGCTGATGATCGGCTCGGGCTTTCCATATTCGGAGTTTCTGCCGAAGGAGGGCGCCGCACGCGGCGTGCAGATCGACATCGACCCCGGGATGCTCAGCCTGCGCTACCCCATGGAGGTGCCCCTGGTCGGCGACAGCGCCGAGACACTGCGCGCGCTCCTGCCCATGCTCGAGCAGAAAAGCGACCGCGCGTGGCGCGACTCGATCGAGAAGAGCGTGGCGGCGTGGTGGCAGGAGATGCGGGCGCGCGCGCACGTGGCGGCCAATCCCGTCAATCCGCAGCGGGTCGCGTGGGAGCTCTCCCCGCGCCTGCCCGAGCACGCGATCATCACGAGCGACTCGGGCTCGTGCGCCAATTGGTACGCACGCGATATCAGGATCCGCCGCGGCATGATGTGCTCGCTCTCGGGCGGGCTGGCCTCGATGGGTGCGGCCGTTCCCTACGCCATCGCGGCGAAGTTTGCGCATCCGGATCGGCCCGTGATCGCCCTCGTCGGCGATGGTGCAATGCAGATGAACAACATGGCCGAGCTCATCACCGCCGCGAAGTACTGCAAGCAGTGGGCGAATCCGACCCTGGTGGTCTGCGTGTTCAACAACCAGGACCTCAATCAGGTCACCTGGGAGCAGCGCATCATGGAGGGCAACCCCAAGTTCGATGCCAGCCAGCAGCTGCCCGATGTGCCCTACCACCGCTTCGCCGAGCTCATCGGCCTGCGCGGCATCTACGTCGACCGTCCCGAGCAGCTCGGGGCCGCCTGGGAGCAGGCGCTCGCGAGCGATCGTCCCTGCGTGCTCGAGGTGAAGACGGACCCGGAGGTGCCGCCCCTGCCGCCGCACATCACGCTCGAGCAGGCGCGCAAGTTCACCAGCATGCTCGTCAAAGGCGATCCGGATGAGAGCGGGGTTCTCAGCGGCACGGTGAAGGAGGTGCTCGCCTCGCTGCTGCCGGGGCGCGGCGAGTAGTGGCGCGCGTCGTCGCCGTCACCGGCGGCAGCGCCGGCATCGGCCGCGCCACGGTCGTGGCCTTCGCGCGCGCGGGCTGGGATGTGGGCATCATCGCGCGCGGTCGCGAGCGGCTCGAGGCCGCCGCGGAAGAGGTGCGTGCGCTCGGTCGGCGCGCTTGCAGCGTCGCAGCGGACGTGGCCGATGCCGAAGGCCTGGAGCGGGCGGCAGAGCAGATCGAGCAGGCACTCGGCCCGATCGAGGTGTGGGTGAACAACGCGATGGCTACCGCCTTCGCGCCCGTGGCTGCGCTTGCGCCCGCCGAGTTTCTGCGCGGCACCCAGGTCACCTACCTCGGGCAGGTGCACGGCACACTCATCGCGCTCAGGCGCATGCGCGTGCGCAACCGCGGCACGATCGTCAACATCGGCTCGGCACTCGCCTTTCGCGCCATTCCGCTGCAGTCGATCTACTGCGCGGCGAAGTTCGCCGTGCACGGCTTCACCGAAGCGCTGCGCTCGGAGATCCTGCACGATGGCCTGGCGGTGCACCTCACCATGGTGCACCTGCCGGCGCACAACACGCCGCAGTTCGACTGGGCGCTGAATCGCATGCCGCGGCGGCCGCAGCCGGTGCCGCCGATCTTTCAGCCCGAGGT
>DATJSR010000197.1:0-14362 GCA_035504015.1 Steroidobacteraceae bacterium | reverse complement strand
CTGCACGTCACCATCGGCGCCATCATGCTGCTGGTGATCTGGCTGCGCGTGCTGCGCGGGCACTTCACCCCGCAGCGCCATTTCGCCTTCGAGGCCGTCGCGTGGTACTGGCACTTCGTCGATGTGGTGTGGCTCGGGCTGTTCATCTTCGTGTACTGGCTCTGAGCCGCCTGTCGCTGCCCGCTATCGCGGGGGCGCCAGCCCGTGGGGGCTGATGAGCCCCGCGTACCAGGCGGCCATGAGCAGCGCGAAGAGCACGATCGAGAGCCCGATGCGGATCGTCAGGTCGCGCGCCATCTTGCGCGAATCCTGCTCGTCGCGGCGGCCGCGGGCGAGGTGAAACAGCGCCGACCCCAGACTCGCCACGATGGCGATGAGCATCAGGATGATGATCAGTCGAAGCAGGCTTCCCATGAACGTCGCCGCGGTATCCGGGCGCGCCGTCCGCGCCTGACCATTATAGGAGCGTTGAGCAACCGCCGTGCCTATCGTGCGTCTCCCGATCGGCCGTCGCCAGTTCGCGCCCTCATGGCGCATGACGCTGCTGGTGCTGCTGCTCTGCGGGCTGTTCGTGCGCCTCGGGGAGTGGCAGTGGCACAAAGGTATCCTGCGCGATGCGGAGTGGAAGGCGTTCGCGCGTGGCGCCGACCGCGCCGTGCCACTCGCCGGTGAGCGGCCCGAGAAGCTGCCACGCTTTCAGCGCGTGCAGGTCAGCGGGCGGCTCGACGGGCTGCACCAGTTCCTGCTCGACAACCGCATCCATGCAGGCGAGGCGGGCTATGAAGTGCTCACGCCGCTGATGCTCGCGGACGGGCGCACCTTGCTCGTGGACCGTGGCTGGGTGCCCTTCACGGGTTACCGCGCCAAGCTTCCGGACGTGCGGCTCGAGGCACCCCGTGAGGTGCACCTCACCGGACGCTTGGACAACTTGCCAAGCCCAGGGCTCGCGCAGGGCAGAGCCGCACCCCCGCCAGGGAATCGCTGGCCGAAGGTGACGGCCTATCCGAGCATGGGCGAGCTCTCCGCCGCGCTCGGGGAGGTGCTACCGGAGCGCATTCTGCTGCTCGATGCACGCGCGCCCTACGGCTATGTGCGCGACTGGCAGCCCCCGGGCATGGCTCCGGCGCGGCATCTGTCGTACGCGATCCAGTGGTGGGGCTTTGCCTTCGCGCTGATCGTGATCTGGGCGGTGCTCAGCTCACCGGTGCTGCCCGAGAGCCAACCACCGGAGTCGCCCTCGTGAGCGTCGAGCCCTCCCACGCAGGCACGGCGCGCGCGCTGCGGGCCCGCAACCTGCGCACCGTGCTCGCGCTCGCGGGGCTGTTCTTCGTGCCGCTCATCGGCTCCTTCTGGCTGTATTACGGGGCGTCATGGCGACCGAGCGGGCATACCAATCACGGCGAGCTCATCGAGCCCGTACGCCCGCTGCCGCGCACCGCGCTGCCCGTGCTCCTGGAGAAGGTGGCGCCGGACTCACCCGATGAGCTCACGCCCGAGGCGCTTGCCGCCGCAGCGGCGCGCGCGGATCTGTTTGTCGGCCGCTGGTCGCTCGTCTACATCGGCAATGGCGCCTGCGATGCCGCCTGCCGGCGCGCGCTCTACGTCATGCGCCAGACGCGGGTCGCGCTCAACAACGACATGACACGCGTGCAGCGCATCTTCCTGGTGACCGCCGGCTGTTGCGATCAGAGCCTCCTGCGTCGCGAATACCCCGGACTGCTCCTGGCCGATGCGAGCGCCGCACCGGCGCTGCTCGAGCGCTTTCCCGCCAGCGAGCGCACCACCAGCGTGTTCGTGGTGGATCCCCTCGGCAACCTGATGATGCGCTACGATGCCCGCCGCAATCCGCGCGGATTGCTCGACGATCTCAAGAAGCTGCTGCAACTGTCCCACATTGGCTGAGCTCGCCCAGCAACATTCCGTCTCGACGCTGCCGCTGCTGCGCAAGGTCGCGCTCGCGGCCGTGCTGCTCGGGTTCGTGGTCGTGGTTCTCGGGGCCTACGTGCGTTTGACCGCGGCGGGCCTCGGTTGCCCCGACTGGCCCGGCTGCTATGGGCACCTGAGCCCGCTCGGCGCGCAGCACAGCGCGGCCGCCGGCACGCTCCTTTCAGGAGCCCGGCTCGATGTCGGCAAGGCCTGGCACGAGATGATTCACCGGTATGCGGCCGGCACGCTGGTATTGCTCGTCGCGCTCATCGCCGCGATCAGCTGGGCAAGCCGCCCCGCGCCCGCTCACCCCGGCTACGCGCTCGCGCTGCTGGCGACCATCGTGGTGCAGGCGGGGCTCGGCATGCTCACCGTTACCTGGCAGTTGAAGCCCCTCATCGTCACTCTGCATCTGCTGTTCGGCCTGACGACCCTGAGCCTGCTGTGGTGGCTGTGGCTGTCCTTGCGCCTGAGCGGCGCGACGGAGCGCACGCAAGCCGCCTCAAGCGCCGCCCGAGCCAACGGTGCCAGTGCCGGTCTACCCATGGCCGAGCCCGCGGCGAGCGTGCGCACGTGGCGGCGGGCTCGCGCGCTCGCCACGCTCGCACTCGGAGTGCTCGCCGTGCAGATCGCGCTCGGGGGGTGGACGAGCAGCAACTATGCGGCGATCGCCTGCCCCGATTTTCCGACCTGCCAGGGCTCCTGGTGGCCTGCGATGGACCGCTCGAGTGCCTTCGTCCTGTGGCGCGCGCCGAGCATCGATTATGAGGGCGGGGTGCTCAGCAACCGCGCGCGCGTCGCGATCCATTTCACCCACCGTCTGGGTGCCCTGGGCGCGACCTGTGCGCTGCTCCTCGCGGCCCTCTACACGCTGCGCAGTCGCCGGCTGCGGGTGGCGCGCCTGCCGGCCGCTGCAGTGCTCGCGGCGCTGGCACTGCAGCTCACGATCGCCATCTCCATGGTGTTGAGAGGCTTTCCGCTGTGGCTGGCGACGGCCCACAACGCCGGGGCCGCGCTGGCGCTGCTCGCCGTGCTGGCGCTGTTGCACGCGCTGCGGCACACGCCCCGGGAGGCGATCGCCTCCCAGGACTCGGCCGGCGCACGATCCTACAAATCGAGTGCTGCCGCGGCATCGTGAGAGCAGCCCGATCTGCTACCCTTCGACTCCCCTCGCGCGCCGTAGTCTCATCCCTTGTCGAGCAACTCCGAACTCACACGCGAGGCGCCCACGAGCTGGCGCCATTATCTTGAGCTGACCAAGCCCAAGGTCGTCTCGCTCATCGTGTTCACGGCCATCGTGGGCGCGTTGCTCGCAAGCCCCGGGCTGCCGCCGCTCGATGCGCTGCTGTGGGGGAACCTCGGCATCGCCCTCGCATCGGCCAGTGCGGCGACGCTCAACCATGTGCTCGACCGGCGTATCGACGCACAGATGTGGCGCACCCGGGCGCGCCCCCTGCCGCGCGGGCACCTCAGCGAGCGACAGGCGCTCACCTTCGCCGCGGTCCTCGGCTTCGTCTCGATGTGCATCCTCGGGTTTCTGGTGAACCCGCTCACCGCGCTCCTCACCTTCATCTCGCTCATCGGGTACGCGGTCATCTATACCGTGTGGTTGAAGCGCGCCACCTCGCAGAACATCGTGATCGGCGGCGCGGCCGGTGCGGCGCCGCCCGTTCTGGGTTGGACCGCCGTCACGGGCAGCATCGATGCCAATGCGCTGCTGCTGTTTCTGATCATCTTCGCGTGGACGCCACCGCACTTCTGGGCGCTCGCGATCGCGCGCCGCGACGACTACGCCCGCGCCGGCATCCCCATGCTGCCCGTCACCCACGGCATCAAGTACACGCGCCTGCACGTGCTGCTCTACACCGTGCTGCTGGTCGTCGTCACGCTGATACCCTTCCTCACGCGCATGAGCGGGCTCATCTATCTCGCCGCGGCGCTGCTGCTCAATGGTTTCTTTCTGTACTACGCGCTGGCGCTCAACATCACCGAGCGGCGCGAGCTGCCCATGCGGGTGTTTCGCTTCTCGGTGACCTACCTGATGTGGCTGTTCGCCGCACTGCTCGTCGATCACTACCTGCCGACCACGCAGACGCTCGCGCCCTGACAGGGTGCACTGCATCGCCGATCCGCTGACCCGCCCACCCACCGCCCAGGCAGCCCGGCGGCCGGGCGTCAGCCGCCGGCATCCGACGCTGTGCCGCGACGCACCATGGCGCTCGTCCGCCGGTGCGGCCGCCTCGAGCGCGAACTTTCGCCCTTCGAGATCGCCAAACGCAGCAGGCCCTGGCAGAGCTATCGCACGACCGCCGCATGCCCGCCGCACTCAAATCGAGAGGCCGCCGCGCGACGCTCGCCGTCGTCGTGGTTGCCGGTCATCTGACCGTCTGCATCGTGCTGCGTAACGAGTTCACGCCAGCCCCGCCCGTCACCGGCCCGGACTCGGTCTCTGTCTTTCTGGCGTTTCCCTTATCGCGAGAGCATCCGCCCACGGGCTCGGCCGAGCGGCACCGCGCCGCGCACCAAAGCCCACGCGGGGTCGGGCATGGTCGGCCACTCGTGAGTCCTGGATCGACGGCCCGCAGCTCGAGTCCGCCGACCCGGCCCGAGCTGCCGCGGGCCCACGCTGCGGGCGGGACTCCGCGCGATTGGTATCGCGATCTGCCGGCCATCGCAGAGGCTCAGGTCGCCACCGAAGCCGCCCGCGCAGGCGCGGACCAGTGGCTCGCGCGCGGTACGGACCCGCAAACTCATCCCCTGTTGCAGGCCTTCCAACCTCTTTATCCGCCCGAGAAGACGACGTTCACCTGGGATCACGTGCACGCGCATCGCGTCGACCACATCGAGGGCGGCGGGCTGCTCGTCTGGCTCAACGATCACTGCGCCGTCGCGATCTACGCGCTGCTGGTGCTGCCGGGTTGTGCCATCGGCCACATCGAGACGAACGGCGCGCTGTTCCAGGACATGCATCTCGAGGAGCGCATCGACACGCCGCTCAGCCTGCCGCGCTGATCGCGCTAGCGCCTGAGCGTCACTTGCCAGGACGACAGACGCTTGTCATCCATCAGCAGCGCGCCGAATCCTTCGTACTCGTCGGGTGAGATCTGGCGCAGATGCTCGGTGCCCTGATAGCCGCCGTGATCGGAGCGATACATGGACAGGATGCTCGGGCCGATGACGGTGAACACACCGTGGAGGCGACCCAGGGTCGAGTTCTCGGAGGTCCACTTGGAGGAGAGAGCGCCGCGCCCCGGAATCTCGATGTTGTAGATGTTCACGAACTCCGCCGGCGGTGTGGCGAGCACGCGCATGCGCCCTGCGAGCATCCAGCAGTCCCTGCCGTGGGAGATCTCGGTGCGGCCGTCCACGGCAATGCCGAGCCCGTCCGCGCTCCAGAACATGCCCGTGAGGGTCCAGACCCCCGGCTCGTAAATGAAGGTGTGGTTGACGGCCACCAGGCATTATAGGCCCAGGTCGCCGCGGGAACTTGAACTATGCTGATCGAGCGCGTCTGGGCCGACAACAGCTACCGCAATTTTCATTATCTCATCGCCGACCCCGACAGCGGCGAGGCGCTCGCCGTCGACCCGCTCGAGTACGGGCGCTGCCTGCAGGCGGCACGCCAACGCGGCTGGGAGATCACCCAGATCCTGAACACCCACGAGCACCGGGATCACACGGGTGGGAATGCCGGACTGGTGGCGGCCACGGGCGCGAAGCTGCTCGCCCACGCGGCCGCCGCGAGCCGCATCGGGGGGGTGGACCGTGGCCTGCAGGCCGGGGACGTGATCCGCATCGGGCGCACGCTGGCGCTGCGCTGCCTCGATACCCCGGGGCACACCCTCGCGCACATCTGTCTGTACGCGGAAGGCGATTCCCCGGCGCTGTTCTCCGGCGACACGCTGTTCAACGCGGGCGCAGGCAACTGCCACAGCAGCGGGCGCCCGGATCTGCTCTACGACACCTTCGCGGGTCAGCTCGCCCGTCTGCCGGAAGCGACGCGTGTGTTCCCCGGGCACGAGTATCTCGCGCGCAATCTCGAGTTCACCCTCGATCGCGAGCCGGACAATCACGAGGCGGCAGCGCTGCTCGCGCAGTGCCGGCAGCAGGACCCGGCCTCCGCGCCCGTCACCACCCTCGGGCAGGAGAAGCGCATCAACAGCTTCTTCAGACTGCAGAATCCCACGGTGATTGCGCGCCTGCGCGAGCGCTTTCCCGAGCTCGGCGAGCGGCCGGAGCCGAAAGCCGTCTTCCTCGCGCTGCGCGAGCTGCGCAACCGCTGGTGAGCGAGCGCTTGTCGAGCGCCCGCGGCTCGATGCACGATGCCGCCATGAGCGAGCCACCACTGCCGCGCAGCGGCCATGAGCGTTACTCGGCGTTCTACCGGCGGCTGTTCGTGGTCGCGACCGGCATCATCCTCGGCTACGTGCTCTGGCGCATGCTCGAGCCGCTGCTCGGCTCGCTCGAATGGGCGGCGGTGCTCGCCTTTGTTCTGTATCCGCTGCAGGCGCGTCTTTGCCGGCGGCTGCGCGGACGCGCCTCGCTCGCCGCCGGGACACTGACGCTTCTCACCCCGTTTCTCGTCATTGCGCCGGTCCTCGTGCTGGGGCTCGCCTTTGCGAGCCAGGTGGGCGATCTGGTGCATTATCTGCGCAGCCGCTCGCGCGGCCCGCTGCCTGACTCGCTCGCGAGCCTCGAGCACTATCCGGCGATCGCGCGCTTTCTCGATTGGCTGCACCATACCTCCGGCATCGATGTGCAGCAGGTGGAGCAGTGGCTCACCGACGGGGCGCGCACGGTGCTGCAGACCGCAGCCTCCATGAGCGGCAACGTGATGGTCGGTGTCGCAGGCACACTGGTCGGCTTCTTCCTGATGCTGTTCCTGCTCTTCTTCATGCTGCGCGACGGGCATGCAACGCTCACGCACCTCTTTCGGCTGATTCCGCTGCGCGAGGGACGCCGCACGCGCCTGGTGCGCGGCATCTCGGACGCGCTGCGTGCGGTGATCTTCGGCACGGCGGCGACGGCGGCCATCGAAGGCGCGCTCATGGGCATCGGCTTTGCGATCGCCGGGCTACCCTCGCCCGTCGTCTTCGGCGTGCTCAGCGCCTTCGCGGCGCTGCTGCCCGTGGTGGGCATCACCATCGTGTTCGTCCCCGCAACGCTGTACCTGCTGTTCGAGAAGCACTGGGGCTTCGCCATCTTCCTCGGGCTCTGGGGCGTTGGCGTCATCATCGCCGAGCATCTGCTGCGGCCCTACATCACCTCACGTCACGGGGAAGTCTCGAGTCTCGCAGCCTTCATCGGTGCGATCGGCGGTATCGCAGCATTCGGCTTCATCGGTCTCGTCATCGGCCCGGTGATCCTCACGCTCATCGTGGCGCTGCTGCGCATCGGCGAGGAGATGGTGAGCAGGCCAGACTGAGCACGGCGCCGCGCGCGCCTCACAGGAGAAACGGCCAGAACATGCGCGTGGCGCGTCGATAGTCCGGATACTGCGTCGGGAACTGCACCGCGAGCTGCCGCTCTTCCTGGTGCGCGCTATACACGAAATACGGGACGACCGCCGCGAGGAACAGCAGCCAGACGATGCTGGCGCCGAGCGCCGAGCCGAGCATCAGCAGGATCAGTCCCCCGTAGATCGGGTGACGCACCCGGGCGTAGGGCCCGCTGCGGATGAGCTCCGGTTCGGCTCTTTGCGTCATCGGCATGCCCCAGTTGCGTCCCAGGTGATAGCGCGCCCACAGCGCGAGCAGCGTGCCGAGCACGCTCAGGACGGTGCCGAGGCTGCCCAGCGCAACGTTGTGGTGCTCGTAGCGCTGCGCGAGCGCCAGCCAGCTGCGCACGCCGGGCTGGCGCACGATCACCACGATCAGCACCAGGAGTGCGATCCGCAGCATCACCTGCGATGCCCCGCGGCCCGTGGCGACGGAGGGCTTGCTGCGAAATGCCGTGGTGAGCCAATACGCGACGAGGACCAGCCAGCACGCCCCGATGATCCCGCGAAACGGTTGCATCATTGCACCTGCTCTGGGCGTGACGCCGATACGGTCGGCGAGCTCCGCAACACCGAAGGCGCCGACGATGGCATAAAAGATCTCCGTCTGCGAGACATGAGCGATGGCGAGCAGCTGCAGGCACCGGGCCCCTGCGGCAAGCGCGTGGTATAGAATGCGCGCCCCATGGATTTATCCCCCATCCTCAACCCCCTGAACGACGCACAGCGCGCGGCGGTCACGGCACCGGTGGGGCCGGTGCTGGTGCTTGCGGGCGCCGGCAGCGGCAAGACACGGGTGCTGACCCACCGCATCGCCTGGCTGATCCAGGCAGAAAGCGCCTCGCCGCACGGGGTGCTCGCCGTCACGTTCACGAACAAGGCCGCTGGAGAGATGCGCGCGCGCATCGAGCAGCTGCTCGGCAGCCACATCGCGCGCTCGCTGTGGATCGGCACCTTCCATGGCATCGCGCATCGGCTCCTGCGCCTGCACTGGCGCGAGGCGGGCCTCGTCCAGAGCTTTCAGATCCTCGATGCGGAGGATCAACTGCGCCTGCTCAAGAAGGTGCTGAAGGCACAGAACCTCGATGAGACGCGCTGGGTCCCGCGGGAGGTGCTCTGGTTCATCAACAACAACAAGGACGAGGGGCGCCGTCCGCAGGACCTCAAGGACAACAACGATCCCACCCGTCGGCAGATGATCCAGCTGTATCGCGACTACGAGGCAGCGTGCGCTAAATCCGGCGTGGTGGACTTCGCCGAGCTGCTGCTGCGCGCCTACGAGCTCTGGCGCGACAACGCAGAGCTGCTCGCGCATTACCGCCGTCGCTTCACGCACGTGCTGGTCGATGAGTTCCAGGACACCAACGCCATTCAGTACGAGTGGCTGCGGCTGCTCGGCGCGGGCAGTCACCCCTTCGTCGTGGGCGATGACGATCAGTCGGTGTACGGCTGGAGAGGGGCACGCGTGCAGAACCTGCAGGACTTCCGGCGCGACTATCCGCAGGCGCAGCTCTTCCGGCTCGAGCAGAACTACCGTTCCACCGGCACGATCTTGAAGGGCGCGAACGCGCTCATCGCGCACAACGCCCGCCGCCTCGGCAAGAATCTGTGGACGAGTGGCGCACAGGGTGAGTCGATCCGCGTCTACGCGGGCTTCAACGAGCGCGACGAGGCGGAGTTCGTCCTGCGGCGCATCCAGGAGCACGTCCAGCACGGCGGCCAGCGCCGCGACATCGCGATCCTGTATCGCTCGAACGCTCAGTCGCGTGTCTTCGAGGAGCTGTTCCTGTCCGCGCGCATCCCCTATCGCGTCTACGGCGGTCTGCGCTTCTTCGAGCGGGCGGAGATCAAGGACGCGCTCGCGTACCTGCGGCTCATCGCCAACCGTCGCGACGATGCCTCCTTCGAGCGCATCGTCAATCTGCCTGCACGCGGCATCGGCGCGCGCAGCCTCGAGCTGGTGCGCGAGCGTGCCCGCGCCGCGGGCGGCTCGCTCTGGGAGGCGGCGCAGTCGAGCATCGGGGAGAGCCTGGGCGCGAAGGCCGCGGTGGCCGTGCAGGCCTTCCTCGCGCTCATCGAGCGCCTGGCGCGCGAGATCCAGGGCAGGCCCCTGCACGAGCAGGTCGACCACGTGATCAACGAGAGCGGCCTGCTCGAGCATCACAAGCGCGAGAAGGCCGATCGCGGCGAGGCGCGCATCGAGAACCTGCTCGAGCTCGTGAGCGCCGCACGCGGCTTCGAGCCCGAGCGCGACGGCAGCAGCGAGCTGCCGCCCCTCGAGTCCTTCCTCGCGCATACCGCGCTCGAGTCCGGCGAGGGCCAGGCCGAGGCGTGGGAGGACTGCGTGCAGATGATGACGCTGCACACGGCGAAGGGCCTCGAGTTCCCGGTGGTGTTCCTCGCGGGGATGGAGGATGGGCTCTTTCCCCATCAGCGCTCGCTCACCGATCTCGACGGCCTCGAAGAGGAGCGGCGGCTGTGCTACGTCGGCATGACGCGCGCGATGCGCCAGCTCTACCTGAGCTACGCCGAGCAGCGCCGCCTGCATGGCATCGACAGCTACGGCCAGCCGTCGCGCTTCATCCGCGAGCTTCCCGACGAGGTCATCGAAGAGGTGCGCCCGCGCGCCTCGATCTCGCGCCCGGTGAGCGTGGGCCGCTTTCGCGCCGAGGAGCCCGCGCCGGCGGGCATGCGCCTCGGCGCGCGGGTGCGGCACGGCAAGTTCGGCGAAGGCGTGATCCTCAACGTCGAGGGCAACGGCGCGCATGCGCGCGTGCAGGTGAGTTTCGAGCAGCAAGGCACCAAGTGGCTGATGCTGCAGTACGCGAATCTCGAGCCGATGTGAGACGCCCATGAAGATCGTGATTCTCGGTGCCGGCCAGGTGGGCCGCACCGCCGCCCAGCAGCTCTCCCGCGAGGAGGCGAACGAGGTCACCGTCGTCGACACCAACGAGGAGCTGCTGCGCGATCTGCAGGATCGGATCGACATCCGCACGGTGGTGGGCAACGCCGCCTACCCCACGGTGCTCGAGGCTGCCGGTGCGGCCGAGGCCGACATCATCGTGGCGCTCACCAACAGCGACGAGGTGAACATGATGGCGTGCGAGGTGGCCTACACGCTGTATCGCACGCCCACGAAGATCGCGCGCATCCGCGCCGCCGAGTACATCGGCCGCGCGGAGCTGTTCGCGGAAGGGGCGCTCGCGGTGGACGTGTTCATCAGCCCCGAGCAGCTCGTCACCGAGTACATCGCCCAGCTCATCCGCTACCCGGGTGCGCTGCAGGTGCTCGACTTCGCCGACGGTCTCGTGCGTCTCGTCGCCCTGCGCACCCGCAAGGGCGGGCTGCTGGTCGGCAAGCAGCTGCGCGAGCTGCGCCAGCACATCCCGCAGCTCGAGGCGCGGGTGCTCGCGATCTATCGCGAGGGGCGCCTGATCCGGCCCGAGGGCGACTCGCTCATCGAGGAGGGCGATGAGATCTTCTTTCTCGCCGCGCGCGATGCCATCAAGCGCGTCATGAGCGAGATGCGCCGCGAGGAGGACCCGGTGCGCCGCGTGGTGATCGCCGGCGCCGGCAACATCGGCTTGCGGCTGGCGACCGCCCTCGAGAAGAGCAATCAGGTCAAGCTCATCGAGCGCGATTCCCGGCGCGCGCGGCGCTGCTCGGAGCAGCTCGAGAAGACCATCGTGCTGAATGGCGATGCCGCCGATGAGGAGCTGCTGATCGAGGAGAACATCGACAGCACCGACGCCTTCGTCGCCATCACCAACTCCGAGGAGGCCAACATCCTCTCGGCCATGCTGGCGAAGCGCCTGGGCGCGCACAAGGTGATGGCGCTCATCAACAAGCCCTCGTACGCCGAGCTCATCGAAAGTGGCAGCGGCATCGACATCGCCATTTCGCCGCAGACCATCACGCTCGGCTCCTTGCTGGCGCACGTGCGTCGCGGCCACGTGGTGAAGGTGCACTCCCTGCGCCGCGGCACCGCCGAGGCGCTCGAGCTCATCGTGCACGGCACCGAGATCAGCTCGCGGGTCGTCGGGCGGCGCGTGGGGGAGGTCCGCTTGCCCGAGGGGGCCACCATCGGCGCCATCGTGCGCGGCCAGCAGGTCATCATGGCGCATCACGACACGCTCGTGCACGCCGATGACCACGTCATCATCTTTGTGCCCGATCGGCGCCACATCGAGGCGATCGAGCGGTTGTTCCTCGGCGGAACGGCCTGACGCCGCAACCCTCAGTCGATGCTCGGCGTCGTCAACGTTCTCGGCCTGATGCTCATGCTCTTCAGCGTGAGCTATGTGCTCCCGGTCATCGCCGGGGTGCTCTCGGGCGATGGCACCGCGCTGCGGTTCGCCGTCTCGGGCATCGCCAGCGCCGCGCTCGGCGGTGCGATCCTGCTCGCTACGCGCCATCGGGCGCGCGAGCTCAAGCCCCGCGATGGCTTTCTGCTGCTCACGGTGGGCTGGTTGATGATGTCGGCGGCGGCAACGCTGCCGTTGCTGTGGGTGCTGCCGCAGCTGTCATTCACCCACGCGTTCTTCGAGACGATGTCGGGGCTCAGCACCACCGGTTCCACCGTGCTCACCGGGCTCGATCATCTGCCGCCCTCGCTCAATCTGTGGCGCGCCACGCTGCAGTGGTGCGGGGGCCTGGCGATTGTGGTGCTCGCCATTGCACTGCTGCCGCTGCTCGGGGTGGGCGGCATGCAGCTGTATCGCGGCGAGGCACCCGGGGCGGTCAAGGAGGAGAAGCTGACGCCACGCATCATGGAGACCGTGAAGTCGCTGTGGCTCGCCTACTCGACCATCACGGTCCTCGGCATCGTGGCGCTGCGCATCTGCGGCATGAGCTGGTTCGATGCCATCTGCCATTGCTTCTCGGCGGTGAGCCTCTCCGGCTTCTCCACCCACGATGCCAGCATCCGCTTCTTCCACTCCGCCGCCGTGGAGCTGACGCTCGCCGCGATCATGGTCGTGGCGGCACTGAGCTTCGCGCGTCATCTGGTGGCACTGCGCCGGCTCTCGCTCGCGCCCTACGCCGGCGACCCGGAAGCCAAGGCGATCCTGCTGCTGCTCGGCGCGAGCGTCCTCGGCATCGCCCTGCTGTTGCGCTTTCATGCCGTGTATCCGAGCTTCCTCCTTTCGCTGCGGCACGCGCTCTTCAATGTGGTGTCGATCGCCACCACCTCGGGGCTCGTCTCGGAGGATTACACGCGCTGGCCCGTTTTCGCGCCCTTCTGGATGCTGTTCCTGTGCTGCATCCTGTGCAGCACGGGAAGTCCGGGGGGCGGTATCCGCATGTTCCGCACGCTGCTGCTGTCGCGCCAGGCAGGCCGCGAGCTGAAGCTCCTCGTGCACCCGAGCGCCGTCGCACCGGTGCGCATCGGCGGGCGGCCGGTCCCGGAGCGCGTCGGCGACTCGGTGCTCGCCTTCATCTTTCTGTATTTCATGACGGCGGCAGCGCTCACCTTCGTGCTGCTGCTCACCGGACTCGACTTCCAGAGCTCGCTCGGAGCGACGCTCGCCTCCATCAACAACACCGGCGTGGGACTCGGCGTCGTGGGGCCGTTCAAGACCTACGCTGCGCTCAGCCCGCTGCAGATCTGGATCTGCACGCTTGCCATGCTGCTCGGGCGCCTGGAGATCTTCGGGGTGCTGGTGCTCTTTACGCCGGCATTTTGGCGCAAGTGAGAGCGGACGGCGCGACTTGCGGCGATACTTAATGTTCACGCCCAAGCCAACGTCCGGTCTCCGGGGTGCTTCGCGCGCGCCTGCTGTAGCTCGGGCCGGATAGGCGCGCTATCCTCCTGCCGCTCGAGGTCTTGGGTCTATTGCGGGGAAGAGGGGTGGCCACCATGCGAAGACACTGCTGCTCGTTGCGTTTTGCGTTGCTCGTGCCAGCATTCTTGCTCGTCGGCGCATTCGGCGTCGTTGCGGCGGCTCAGGAACGAGGATCGCACGCGGTCGAGCAGGAGCTCTGGTCCAATCCTGCCACCTGGCCGGACCGGAAGCTGCCCCGCGCAGGGGACACGGTCACCATTGAAAGAGGCAAGCATGTGCTTCTCGACGAAAGTCCGCCGTCGCTCGGCGGCTTGCGTATCGAAGGCAAACTCGGCTTCTCGGACAAAGCCGACATCGAGCTGACCACCGAGTGGATCATGGTGCACGGGGAGCTGGAAATCGGCACCGAAGCCAAACCCCACAAGCGCAAGGCGACCATCACCCTCACCGACAATGTCCCCGGTGAAGACGTGGATGGAATGGGTGACCGCGGGATCATGATCGCAGGCGGAACCCTGAACCTGCATGGTGACCGGACGAATTCCTGGACCAAACTCGCTGGAACGGCCGCGGCCGGAAGCGCCAGGATCGAGGTATTGAATGCCAGTGGCTGGCGAAAAGGGGACGTGATCGTCCTGGCGTCGACCGACTTCGATTCTACGCAGGCGGAGAAGCGCACCATCGCCGCCATTGCCGGCAACGTGATCAGGCTCGATCAGCCTCTGAAGTACATGCATTTCGGCAAAATCACGTTCGGCGTCGATGAGCGTGGTGAAGTCGGCTTGCTCACACGAAATATTGTCATCCAGGCTTCGGAGGACGCCGAACGCTCCTACTTCGGGGGGCATATCATGGCGGCGCTGGCCGGGTCCAAGATGTATGTCTCCGGCGTCGAATTGAATCGGATGGGTCAGAACATGCATCTGGCCCGGTATCCGATCCACTGGCATCTGGTCGGCGAAGGCAAAGGCCAGTACATCGAGAATTCAGCGATTCACGACAGCTACAGCCGCTGCGTGACCGTGCACGGCACCAACGACGTGCGAGTGGAAAACAACGTGACCTACAACACCGTCGGTCACTGCTTCTTCCTGGAAGACGCCGTCGAGACGGGCAACCAGTTCATCCACAACCTGGGAATGATGACCAAGTGTCA
>DATJSR010000196.1:0-26077 GCA_035504015.1 Steroidobacteraceae bacterium | reverse complement strand
CTCGGCTCGGGCGGCGTGATGCTGCCGCACTACAGTGCGCTCAAGGTCGCCGAGCAGTTCCGCATGCTGCATGCCCTGTATCCGGACCGCATCGATCTCGGCATCGGGCGCGCACCGGGCGGCGCGCCGCTCGAGAGCTTCGCGCTGCGCCGGGAGCGTCTCGAGACACCGCTCCCGGATGACTTTCCCGAGCAGCTGATCGAGCTGCTCGGCTTCCTGCATGCGCAGTTCGCGCCCCGCCATCCGTTCAGCCGCATCCGTGTATCCCCGGAGGCACCGGGTGCCCCGGTGGTATGGCTTCTCGGCTCGAGCCTCTGGAGCGCGGATGCGGCGGCACGGCTCGGTCTGCCGTACGCGTTCGCGCACTTCATCGCCCCGGAGCCCACGCGGGCGGCTGTCGCCCTGTACCGGGAGCGCTTTGAGCCATCGGTTCATGCCGCCGAGCCACGGGTCATGGTGGCCTTGGGGGCGGTCTGCGCCGCCTCGGACACGGAGGCCGAAAGGCTTGCGAGCAGCGTGCGCCTGCTCGGGCGGCGGCTGCGGCAGGGGGATCTGCGGCCGGTGCCGAGTGTCGAGGAAGCCGAGCGCGAGCTTGCCCGGGGAGCGACTCCGGCCGATGCAGGGGAATGGCCGCGACACTTCAGCGGGGCGCCGGATACCTTGCGAGCCAGGCTCGGGGAGATGGCCTCGGCACTCGCTCTGGAGGAGCTGATGATCGTCACCATCGTGCACGAGCACGCCGCGCGGCTGCGCTCCTATGAGCTTCTGGCACAAGCCTTTGGACTGATCTGACTGGCAAGACCGGCCTGCGGCCCTCTTTTGCCGCCGGCGGTGGTGCTGCTGTTACCGGCTCGGTGCTAAAGTTCGCGCTCCAAAAACGAGGGGAGAAGTCCATGTTGCGCGCTGCATTGGGGCTCATCGCAGCCCTGACTTTCTGTCTTCTGGCTGACTCCGCCGCGCTCGCGGCCGGTATACCCAAGTACATCACCGCCGCCGTCAACGATCCGGCGCGACCGGAGGCAGACAAGATGCGCGACGCGGAGCGCAAGCCCGCCGAGACGCTCGCCTTCGCAGGCATCAAGCCCGGTCAGACCGTGGCGGAGCTGTGGCCGGCGCGCGGGTATTACACGCGCCTGCTCGCCAAGGTGGTCGGCCCGAGTGGGCACATCTACGCGCTGCAACCGCCGCGCCGCCCCAACGCGCCCGCCAACATGCCCGATCTCATGGCCGGGCTGCAGCAGCTCGCGGAGAGCTACGGCAACATCACCGTGCTGCCGTTCGGGCTGACCGGCGAGGGCTTCGGGGTTCCGATGCCGGTCGATGTGGTTTGGACCTCGCTGAACTATCATGACTTCCACAATCTGCCGAACGCGGACATGGCCGCCTTCGACAAGCGCGTGTTCGATACGTTGAAGCCCGGCGGCCTCTTCATCCTCATTGACCACGCTGCCGCGCCGGGAGCGGGGACCAGCGTCACCAAGACACTGCATCGCATGGACCCGGAGACGGCCAAACAGGAGGTCGAAGCGGCGGGGTTCAAGCTCGTGGCCAGCAGCGACATCCTGCACCAACCCAACGACCCGCATACGGCTGCAATCTTCGACCCCTCGATTCGCGGCAAGACCGACCAGTTTCTCCTGAAGTTCAGGAAGCCCTGAGGCGCAGCGGCCGCGGCGCGAGCCGCGGCCGGCTCAGCCCAGTGCGGCCCGGCGCCGCTCGAGGCTCGCGGCCGGCCAGTACTGCTTGCGGTCGTAGAATTGCGGCACGGACGGCGTGCCCATGGGCAGCACCACCCAGGGCTGCTTCGATTCCGTGAAAATGTGAATGTCGGGCGGACAGCGATCGGGATCCTCGAGCGTGCCGACGCGCACGAAGCTCAGCTTGTCGCCCGCGCCGGCGTAGTGGCTCCAGAGCGCGATACGGCACTCCGGGCAGCGCAGCACCTGCTGGCCCTTGCCGCTGAGCGAGGGGGTGTGGATCATCTGCGGCTGGCCGCTCACCGTGAGCCGCTGCGTCTCGATGAGGGCGTTGAGCGCGAAGGCCGTCCCCGTCTCGCGCTGGCACCAGCGGCAGTGACAGCAGTGCACGAAGAGCGGTGGACCGAGGAACGAGTAGCGGACCGCACGGCAGGTGCAGCGGCCCTGGAAGATGGCTTCAGCGGGTGCGCTCACGGCGTTCTCCTCGAAGGTTGCAAGGCATGATCGTCGTCGAGAATCTGACACGCAAGTTCGGGGACTTCACCGCCGTCGACTCGGTCTCCTTCGAGGTGGGCGCCGGGGAGATCTTCGCCTTTCTCGGCCCCAATGGTGCGGGCAAGACCACCACGATCCGCATGCTCACTACGCTGCTCGCCCCGACGAGCGGGCGGCTGCGCATCGACGGTCTCGATCCGGTGCGCCAGCAGCACGAGGTGCGCACGCGCTTCGGCATCGTCTTCCAGGACCCGAGCCTCGATCAGAATCTGACCGCGCGCGAGAACATGGATCTGCACGGGGTGCTCTACGGGGTGCCGCGGCGCGTGCGCCGCGAGCGCATCGAGGTGCTGCTACGGCTGTTCGAGCTGTGGGAGCGCCGCGACGATCTCGTGCAGCAGTTCTCGGGCGGCATGCGGCGGCGGCTCGAGATCGCCCGTGGTCTGCTGCACACCCCGCGCATCCTGTTCCTCGATGAGCCCACGCTCGGGCTCGACCCGCAGAGCCGCAATCAGCTGTGGACGCACGTGCGCCAGCTCAACCAGGAGGAGGGCGTCACGGTGTTCCTCACCACGCACTATCTCGATGAGGCCGATCGGGTCGCGGGTCGCATCGCCGTCATCGACCACGGCAAGATCGTGGCCATCGGCACCTCGCAGCAGCTCAAGGAGCGCACCGGCAAGGCGACGCTGGAGGAGGCCTTCCTCGCACTCACCGGCACGGCGCTGCGCGATGAGAGCGCCAACGCCGCCGAGCGCATGCGCGCCATGGCGCGCATGTGGCGCGGACGCCGATGAGCGTCATCTACATTCTGTGGCTGCGCGAGCTCAAGCGCTACACGCGCTCGAGGGTGCAGATCGTGAGCTCGCTCGGGCAGCCGCTGCTGTATCTGCTGGTGCTCGGCTATGGTCTCTCGCCCGTGTTCCGCGCGAGCGGCGCGGGCAGCTACCTGCAGTTCGTCGCCCCGGGTGTCATCTGCATGACGGTGCTCTTCTCCTCGATGTTCTCCGGCATCGCGCTGCTCTGGGACCGGCAGTTCGGCTTCCTCAAGGAGACGCTCGTCGCGCCCGTACCGCGCATTCAGATCATGATCGGACGCACCTGCGGCGCGGCGACCACCGCTTTGCTGCAAGGAGTGCTGGTGGCGGTGGTCTGTGTCATCGCGGGCTTCCGTCCCGTGAGCATCGCCCTGGTGCCCCTCGGCCTCGCCTTCCTGATGCTGATCGCCGTGGTATTCACCGCGCTCGGGACCACCATCGGCTCGAGCCTGAAGGACATGCAGGGCTTTCAGATGGTCATGAACTTCCTGGTGCTGCCGATCTTCTTCCTCTCGGGAGCGCTCTTTCCGCTGCAGCATCTGCCGGCCGTGCTGACCGTGCTCACGAGCATCGATCCGCTTTCCTACGGCGTCGACGGCATGCGCGGTGCGCTCATCGCGCAGAGCCATTTCGGCATGAGCCTCGATGCGGGGGTGCTCGGCGGCGTCGCTCTGGCGGTGATCGTCGCAGGGGCCTGGCGTTTCTCGAAAATCGAGGTTTGACGCGCATCTGTGCCAGAATTCCTCCCATGAGCCCCTCCCGGCCGTCTCGCCGCCGCGCGCCGCTGTTCGGCATCCTGCGCAGCAGGCGTGCCCTCAGCGCCGGGGTCGGGCTGCTCGCCTGGATCGCGTACGCCGCCGCCTGGGCGCAAGCCGGCCCGCCCCCCGCGGCCGCCGTACCGAGCAGCATCGGCAACGCGGTCGTCAAGGTGTTCTCCACGCTGCGCTATCCGGATCCGTACAAGCCCTGGACGAAGCAGTCGCCGAGCGAGGTGACCGCCTCGGGGGTCGTGATCGAGGGCAAGCGGATCCTGACCAATGCGCACGCCGTGCTGTATGCGAGTCAGGTGCAGATCCAGGCGAACGAGGCCGGTGACAAGCTCGGGGCCAGCGTCGTCGCCGTGGCTCCCGGCATCGATCTGGCGGTGCTCAAGCTCGATGATGACTCCTTCTTCGCCACTCACGCCCCGCTCGCCCGCGCGCGGACCTTGCCGCAGATCAAGGATGCCGTGCTGGCGTACGGCTTTCCCGTGGGTGGCAGCTCGCTCTCGATCACGAAAGGCATCGTGTCGCGCATCGAGTTCGTGCCGTACTCCCTTTCGGTGTCCGGACTGCGCATCCAGATCGATGCGGCCATCAATCCGGGCAACAGCGGCGGGCCGGCGGTGGTCGGCGATCGCATGATCGGGCTCGCCTTCAGCCGCCTGGGGGGCGACTCGCAGAACATCGGCTACATCATTCCGAACGAGGAGATCGAGCTCTTTCTCGAGGACATCCGCAACGGGCCCTACCATGGCAAGCCGGCAATGTACGATGAGCTGCAGACCCTCGAGAATCCGGCCCTGCGCGCCTTCCTCAAGCTCGATCCGAGCGTGACGGGCATCGTGGTGCATCAGCCCTACCGCGACGATGCCGCCTATCCTTTGAAGGAGTGGGACGTGATCACGAGGATCGGCGCCACGCCGATCGATGATCAGGGCATGATCGTTCTGCCGGGCGAGCTGCGGGTCGGTTTCCGCTACCTGGTGCAGAAGGTCGCGCGCGACGGGCGTGTACCGCTCACCCTGGTACGTGCCGGCAAGACGCTCGATGTGCAGCTGCCGGTGCAAAGCGAGCGGCCGCTGCTCATTCCGGATCTGCACGGCGAGTATCCCTCGTACTTCATCTACGGCCCGCTGGTGTTCTCACGGGCGACTATTTTGTTTCTCTCCTTCCTCAGCAACAACGCCAACTACATGGCGGCACTGAGCTTCGTCGGCAGTCCGCTCGTCACCGAGCGCGGCGCCACGCCCGATGCCACGCGCCAGGAGCTGGTGGTGATCTCCTCGCCCTTGTTTCCGCACAAGCTCTCCCGCGGCTATTCCAACCCGGCGAGCGGCGTGGTGTATTCGCTGAACGGAACCCGTGTGCGCAGCCTCGCGCACCTGGTGCAGCTGCTGCGCGACCTCAAGGATCCGTTCGTGGTGATCGAGCTCGAGCATCACGGCGGGGAAGCGCTGGTGTTCCGGCGCGAGGAGCTGCAGAAAGCGACCGACGACATCCTCACCGATAACGGCGTGCGTGCCCAGGGGTCGCCGGACATGCTCGCGGTGTGGAAAGGCAGCGGTCCATGAGCACCGAGTCGGGCAAGCGCCGCCGTATCACCACGGCACGGCTGACCGAGATGAAGGCGCGCGGCGAGCGCATCGCCATGCTGACGGCCTACGATTACAGCTTCGCGCGCATCCTCGATGAGGCCGGCCTCGATGTGCTGCTGGTCGGGGACAGCGCCTCGAACGTGATCCACGGCCACGAGACGTCCCTGCCGATCACTCTCCAGCAGATGATCGACCACGCGGCCGCGGTGGTGCGCGCCGTCGAGCACGCGCTCATCGTCGTCGACATGCCCTTCGGTAGCTATCAGGGCGACAGCCAGCTCGCGCTCGAGAGCGCCGTGCGCGTGATGAAGGAATCCGGCGCGCATGCGGTGAAGATGGAAGGCGGAGAGGTCATCCTCGAGAGCGTGCGCCGGGTGCTGTCGGCCGGCATCCCGGTGATGGGTCACCTCGGACTGACACCGCAATCGATCTACCGGTTCGGTACCTACGTGGTGCGCGCGACACAGCAGGAGGAGGCCGAGCAGCTGGTGCGCGATGCGCTCTCGCTGCAGCAGTCGGGCTGCTTTGCGCTGGTGCTGGAGAAGATTCCCGCGCAGCTCGCCGCGCGGGTCGCGCGCCAGCTCACCATTCCGGTGATCGGCATCGGCGCAGGCCCGCACGTCGACGGGCAGGTGCTCGTGACGCACGACATGCTGGGCCTCAATCAGGAGTTCTCGCCGCGCTTTCTGCGCCGCTACGCGCAGCTGCACGAGGTCCTCATGAGCGCCTTCTCGCGTTACATGGCGGACGTCAAATCCGGCGCCTTCCCGGGTCCTGACGAGAGCTATTAGTCACGGGTCGGCTCGGATTCCTGTTGCGCGCCTGCGCTAAACTGGCTCGATAGAGCGCAGCAGGACCGCGGGGGACGCATGGCGAGCACTACCGGATCGACGCGCAGCCGGCCGAGCGAGCCGCTGTTCCTGGCGCTCGACACGCGCGTGACCTGCCCGCAGTGTCAGGCGCGCTTCAGCCTGCAGGAGGGCTTCGCACGCCAGTCGCTCGAGCAGCTCGAGCAGTCGAGCGCCGGGGCGCTCGAGGCGCTGCGGGCCGGCGAGCGCGCCGAGGCCGCCAAGCGCGCCAGCCAGCTCGTCGAGCAGCGCGAGGGCCTGTTGCGAGAAGAAAACGCCCATCTGCAGCAGCTGCTCACCCAGCAGCGCGAGGCGCACGCGCGGGCGTTGCAGAGCGAGCGGGCGCACGCCGAGCAGCCGCTGACCCAGCAGCTGCAGCTGCTGCGCTCGCAGCTTGCGGAGAAGGACTCGCGTCTGGCCGGGCTCGCCGAGCGCGAGGCCGGCCTGCTCGCGCGCGAGCAGCAGCTCGAGGCGCGCGTGGAGCAGGCGGCACAGGCGAAGGCCCGGAGCCTGTTTGCGGCGGACCGTGCCGCGCTCGAGCGGCAGCTGGATGACAAGAGCCGCATCGTCGCGGAGCTGCAGGCGACCGAGCTCGCGCTGCGCCAGGAGCGAGCGCAGTTGCAACAGCGAGCGGCGGCTCTCGAGCTCGAGGTGGCGCGCCGGCTCGATGCCGAGCGCGGGGAGCTCGAGCTGCGCGTGCGCGCGCAGGAGCGCGAGCGTGCCGAGCTCGAGAAGGCCGACTTGCAGAAGCGCCTCGATGATGTGAACGCGCAGCTCGCGGAGGCGCAGCGCAAGGGCCAGCAGGGCTCGCAGCAGCTGCAGGGCGAGGTCCTCGAGCTCACCCTCGAGAGCGCGCTCGAGCGGGCTTTCCCCCTCGATGCGATCGAGGAGGTGCGCAAGGGCGTGCGCGGCGGCGATGTGATACAGCGGGTGCTCACGCGTACCGGGCAGAGTGCCGGCGTGCTGCTGTGGGAGGCAAAACGCGCGAAGGATTGGAGCGCGCAGTGGCTCGGCAAGCTCAAGGAGGACATGCGCGGCTGCGGCGCCGATCTCGGCGTCCTCGTGATCACCGGCACGGCGCTGCCGCGGGAGTGGGAGAGCGGCCAGCTCTTCGGTCTCATCGAGGAGGTGTGGGTGACGACGTGGGGCGCGGCGCTGCAGCTCGCCGTGGTGCTGCGCGCGAATCTGCTCGAGCTGCACACCCAGCGTCTGGTGTCCGCGGGCAAGGGCGAGAAGATGGAGGCGGTGTACGACTATCTCACCTCCTCGCAGTTCGCCCAGAAGCTCAAGGCGGTCTACGGCGCCTTCCACCGCATGCGCCAGGAGCTCGAGTCGGAGAAGAGCACCACCCAGCAACGCTGGGCGCGGCGCGAGAAGCAGCTGCAGAGCGGGGTGGCGGCGCTGGTCGGGGTGGCCGGGGACATTCAGGGACTGTCACAGCAGGATCTGCCACTGCTCGAGATCGAGGGGGAGGCTGAGCCCGAGCCCGCAACGTCCGCAGCCTCCGGGGACACCCCGCAGCTCGGCCTGCGCATGGGGGAATGAGCCAGCCGGCATCTCGGGCGCGGCGGGTGCGCTTCTTGCGGCACGGCGCCGGTGGACCAGGCGCAGGTCATCGAGACCGACGTTCCCTTCAGGCTCGATCGCCTGCGCTGGGGGCCCTTTCACACGCTGGTCGTGCTCGCACTCGGTATCACGTGGATCCTCGACGGTCTCGAGGTCACGATCATCGGGGCGATCTCCGGAGCGCTGCAGGCGAGCCCGCGGCTGCATCTGAGCGATGCGCAGATCGGTGCAGCCGCCAGCTTCTACCTGGCCGGTGCGGTCGGCGGTGCGCTGCTCTTCGGTTGGCTCACCGATCGCCTGGGGCGCAAGCGCCTGTTCTTCATCACGCTCGGGCTTTACGTGTGCGCCACCGCCGCGACGGCACTGGCCCAGAGCTTCCTGTGGTTCGTTGCGTTCCGCTTGCTGACAGGAGCGGGCATCGGCGGGGAGTACACCGCGATCAACTCCGCCATCCAGGAGCTCATTCCGGCCCGCTATCGCGGGCGTACCGATCTCGCGATCAACGGCAGCTTTTGGCTGGGCGCACTGCTCGGCTCGCTCGGCTCTTCATTGCTGCTTGCGCCGGGGCGCTTCCCGGCCGATCTCGGCTGGCGGCTTGCCTTCGGCATCGGCGCCCTGCTCGGACTGATCGTGCTGGTGTTCCGGCGCACGCTGCCGGAGAGTCCGCGCTGGCTGATGATTCACGGTCGCGCGGCCGAGGCGGAAGCGACGGTGACGCAGATCGAGGCGCGCGTCAGGGGCGCGCACAGCGAGCCGGCTGCCATGCCCGCAGCGCTGCTGCCGCGGCTGCGCATCAGGGCGCACGCCGCCACCGGGCTCGCCGATGTGGCGCGCACGCTGGTGCGGCGCTATCCGCAGCGCACGCTGCTGGGCCTTGCGCTCATGAGCTCGCAGGCGTTCTTCTACAACGGCATCTTCTTCACACTCGCGCTCGTGCTCGGCGGGATCTATCGCGTTCCCGCCGACCGCATCGGCCTCTACCTCATTCCCTTCAGCATCAGCAATTTCTTGGGACCGCTCGCTACCGGCTGGCTGTTCGATCGCTGGGGGCGGCGCCCGATGATCGTGGCCACCAACGCGGCTGCGGGCGCGCTGATATGCCTCGCGGCGCTGCTCTTCGCGCGCGGTGCGCTCACGGCCGCGACCCTCACCGTGGCGCTCACTGCCGCCTCGTTCTTCGCCTCCCCGGCGGCGAGCGCCGCCTATCTGACGGTGGGGGAGAGCTTCCCGCTGGAAGTGCGCGCGCTCGCCATCGCGCTCTTCTATGCGTTCGGCACCGGCCTCGGGGGTGTGTTCGCGCCGTGGCTGTTCGGCTCGCTGGTCGCGACGGGCAGGCCGGCCGCCATCGCCTGGGGGTATGGCCTGGGAGCGGCCGTGATGTTCGGCGCAGCGCTCACGGAGGCGCTGGTGGGGCTCGCGGCCGAGCGCCAGCCGCTCGAGAAGCTCGCCGAGCCGCTCTCCAGCGCCTAGTCGAGACCTCGCTGCAGGAGCGCCAGGTCGAGACGCCGTCCGAACTTGAAGCCCACCTCGCGCAACAGGCCCGCGCGCTCGAAGCCGAGGCGCTCGTGAAAGCGTATCGAGCCTGCATTGGCCGCATCGATGCCCGCGACCATCATGTGCTTGCCGAGCGCAGTGGCCCGTGGCAGCAGCTCGCGCATCAGGGCGCACCCGATGCCGCGTCCACGCTGAGCGCCGTCCACGTGCACGCTGTGCTCGACGGTGTAGCGATAGCCGGGCCAGGAGCGAAAGTCACCGAAGCTGGCAAAGCCGAGCACCTCATCTGCGGCGCGGGCGACGAGCACGGGATAGCCCTGAGCCGTGCGTGCCTGCCACCAGCGGGTGCGTTCCTCGAGCGTGACCGGGTCGTCGCTGAAAACGGCCGTGGACTCGGCGATCACCGCATTGTAGATGCGCAGCAGCGCGGGCAGATCGGAGGCGGTAGCGTCGCGCACGACGACGGTTGCGGGCGCCGGGGTCACTGCAGGGCCACGCCGGCGTAGCGAGCTGCGAGCCCGCTCTCGAGCCCCTCGATGAGTGTCAGCACGACCGGGGAATCTACCTCCGCAAAGTCCGCGGTGCACTCCCGCCGAGGAGGGGGTCAACGGCGAGAGCGCACCGCGTTGCTAGCAACTCGGGTGAGGAGGCAGAAGCAAAAGCAATGCCAACGCCCCCGCCGCGTCTTCGCGCGCGCAAGTGGCTGATCCTGCAACGAAGGTGGCGGCCGCGCGCCGCCGCTACGCACCGCCATGGGTCAATCGGCGGCCGGCAGACCCAAAATGAGCGCCGGCGCGCTTTGGCGGCAGTGGGCCTAGGGCTCGGGGCGCACCTCGATCGGCCCGAGAGCGAGCTGCGCGAGCGCGGGCTCGATGCGAGCGCGATCTCCCGCGGCGACGATCACCATGGACTCGGGGGAGAGGTGCGTGCTCGCCACCCGCTGTACGTCCGCAATGCTCACCGCCTCGATGCGCTGGGGCAGCGTGCGGTAGTCATCCAGGGGCAGACCGTAGATGAAGAGCTGGCCGATGCTGCGTGCGGTCGCGGCCGTGGTCTCGAAATCCCCGAGCAGCGAGCGCGCGTAGGCATTGCGGGCGAGCTCCAGCTCGGCCGGTGTCACCGGCTCGGCGCGGATGCGCGCGAGCTCCTCGAAGATCTCGTGCACCGCCGGTGCCGTCACGTCGGTGCGTACGCTCGTGCCGATGACGAAGGGACCGGGTCCGCGCCGGAAGCCGAAGCCCGAGCTCGCTCCGTAGGTATAGCCGTGGCGCTCGCGCAGATTGAGGTTGATGCGGCTGCTGAAGATGCCGCCGAGGACCGTATTCATGACCTGCAGCGGCACGTAGTCCGTGCTGCCGCGTTGCACGCCGATCTCTCCGATCCGCAGCGCCGTCTGCGGTGCGCGGCCCAGGTCGATGAGCACGACGTGCCGCGCAGCGGGCCCGGGGGCCGCTGGCAGCGTGGCGTGATGCGCCGTGCCCCGCCAGTCACCGAAGTAGCGCTGGGCGAGCCTGCGCGTCTCCGCGAGCGTCAGATCTCCGGCCACCACGAGGGCCGCGTTCGCGGGCGTGTAGCCGGCCTTCCAGAACGCGAGCAGCTCCTCCCGGGTGAGCGCCTGCAGTGAGGCGGGGGTGCCGAGCTCGATGGCGCCGTAGGGGTGCTGCGCGCCGTAGAGCGCCTCGCTGAAGGCGCGCGCAGCGAGGGCGGTGGGATTGTCGTGCTGCTGCTGCAGCTCCGTGAGGCGCCGGCTGCGCAGGCGCTCGAGCTCCTCGGGCGCGAACGCGGGATGCAGTGCCACGTCGGCGAGCAAATCGAAGGCGGGCTCGACGTGGTCCTTGAGCGTGCGCAGATCGATGTACGAGGCATCGCTGCTCGAGCCCGTCGCGAGCGTGGCGCCGATCTGTCCCAGCTCGTTGGCGATGGCGAGCGCCGAGCGGCGCGTCGTGCCCTGATCGAGCAGCGCCGCGGTGAGCGAGGCGAGGCCGGGCCGGTCGGGCGGATTCGCCTCGCTGCCCGAGAGCACCAGCAGATCGGCGGCGACCAGCGGCAGTCGGTGCTGCTCGACGAGCAGCACCGTGAGCCCGTTGGGCAGCGTGAAATGCTCAGGCATCGGCAGGCTCAGCGGTCGCGCCGCGCCGGGCATCGGGGGCTGATCGCGCCAGGCCTCGCGGGCCGCATCGCTTTGTTGGGGTGCGGGGGTGCCCGCCGTGCTGCCGCTGGCAGCGCTGCTGCTCGCTGTGCTGCTGCTCGCTGTGCTGCTGCCAGCCGCGCCCGCCGCAGTCTCCTCGGCGCCGCTGCGGGGCACGTCCTCGATGACCTTCTCGCCGGGCATTCCGTAGACCACCACGCGCGCATCGCGCGTGAGGGTGTGCGCCACCAGGCTCTGCACGGCCGCGGGCTTCACCTTCTGGTAGCGGCCGAGATCGCTCGCCAGGTAGTCCGGACGCCCGAGGTAGTGGTTGTACTCGTTGAGACGGTCGGCGACGCCACCGAAGCCGCCGAGCCTCTCGAGGCCGCGAATCATGCGCGCCTGGATGGTGATGCTGGCGCGCTCGACTTCCTCGGGCGTGGGTCCGTGCGCGGCGAGCTCCTGCAGCTCCGCATCGATCGCCGCTTCGAGATCCTCGGGCTTGACGCCCGGTCGCGCCGTCGCCTCGATGGTGAACACCGAGGCGAGTTGCAGCGAGCTCTGGCTGGCGCGCACATCCTGCGCGAGCTGACGATCGTGCACGAGATGCTGATAGAGCCGGCTCGAGCGGCCCCCGCCGAGGATCTCCGCGAGCACGTCCGCCTCGGCATCGCCCGGGCGGAAGATCGGCGCGGTGAGCCAGCCGATGTACACGCGCGGCAGCTCGACGCGATCGTGTACCACCACGTGCTTCTCGGCAGTGATCGGCGCGGTGCGCACATCGAGCGCGGGCACGCGCTCGCCGGGGGGCAGCGAGCCGAAATACTTCTCGACCCACGCCTTGGTCTGCCGCGGATCGATGTCGCCGACGATGGCGAGGCTGGCGTTGTTCGGGACGTAGTAGGTGCGGAAGAACTCGCGCACGTCACCGAGGCGGGCCGCCTCGATGTCCGCGTGCGAGCCCATCACGTCGGCATGGTAGGGATGGCCCGGTGGAAAGAGCTGGTGGTACAGCTCCTCCTGCACCAGCCCGTACGGGCGGTTCTCGATGCTCTGCCGCCGCTCGTTGCGCACCACGTCCTTCTGATTGGTGAGCTTGGCCTGATCGAGCGTGTCGAGCAGGAACCCCATGCGATCGCTCTCCAGCCACAGCGCAAGCGGCAACTGCTCCGCCGGCAGCGTCTCGAAGTAGTTGGTGCGATCGAAGTCCGTCGTGCCGTTGAGATCGGTGGCGCCGGCGGCCTCGAGCAGCTTGATGTGCGCATCGTGAGCGACGTGCCCCGAGCCCTGAAACATCATGTGCTCGAAGAGATGTGCAAAGCCGGTACGCCCGGGGCGCTCGTTGGCCGGACCCACGTGGTACCAAAGGTTCACGGCCACGAGCGGCAGGCGGTGATCCTCGGAGAGAATCACCTGCAGGCCGTTCTTCAGGCGATAGCTCTCGAAGGCGATCTGCGGCGCGCGCTCGGCGGCGCGGGCCGCGGCGCCTCCCGACCAGGGCGCGAGCAGCAGGGGCGGCAGGCTCAAGAGGGCAAGCAACAGGCTACGGCGACAGGCGCGTGACATCGATACACAGTTCCTGGAGAGAGCATGAAGCGCGAGAGTGTAGACCAAGCGTGCGTCCGTTCGATCGAATGCGTCGCACCGTTCCTGTGCGTGGACGACCCTGGTGCACCAAACTCGCCGCGGCAGAAGGGCCTTGTGGGCGCAAATTGCGGGACAACGGCTGCGCTTCGTGCTGGCACGGCCGTTGCAAAAAGGGGAGGGAGAGCGTGCTTCGAGTCATGTGGCAGCCGCCGGTACCCCCTCACCGGCGGAGGTGCGTGATTCGGACACGCTCTTGATCCTTACTCCTTCGGTGACGCCCGATCCGAGGAATCCCATGTCAAAGCCGGCTCGCTCGCCGAGCGCCCAGGATGCGGCCCCGTCAGGGGTGGCAGCGGCGCCCTCGCGCGCCGAGGTCATCGATACCATCGCGCGGGTGATCGCCCGACGCGGGCCTGCGGGACTCGGTTGGCCGGGTATCGCGCGCGAGGCCGGCGATGCCAGTGTCGCGCGCGCATGTCTGTGGTTCGAGGATCTGCCCGAGCTCATCGATGCCTGCTACGCACGCACCGCGCAGGGCATCGAGGAGAGCCTGCTGCGCGCCGAAACCGCGCCGGGCACCGCGCTCGATCAGCTCGCCGCCTTCCTCGTCGCCGCTTTCGAGACGCGCCGCGAGCGCGGGCAGTTCTTGTCCTTTCACCCGGCGGAGGAGCTGCCACCCGCGCGGCGCAAGCGCCTGCGCGAGCGCGAGCTCATGATCCTCGCGCGGCTCAAGCGCCTTCTGATGAAAGGTCAGCGCGACGGCTCGCTCGCCCTGCGGCATGCCGACTCGGCCTGCGCCATGATCCTTGCGTGCCTGCAGGTTCCGGTGAGCGCCGCCACCGCTCCGGAGCAGCAGATGTGGGACGGCGAGCTCGTGGAGCTGCTGCTCGCCGCGCTCGCCGAGCCGCACGCGGTGGAGACCGTGGCACGGCGCGCGGTGGGTGCCGCTCGGGGGGCCTGCGTGTGCGGGACCGTGAGCTACGAGGTCGACGGCCCCTTCGACGTGCTCTCGCATTGTCACTGCTCGATGTGCCGCAAGCATCACGGCTCGGCCTTTGCGAGCTTCGTGTCCGCGCCGCTCAGCGGCTTTCGCTGGCTCACCGGCGAGGAAGCGGTGACCGTGTACCGCCTCGCCGGGCACGGTCAGCGCTGCTTCTGCCGCCTCTGCGGCTCGGTCGTGCCGAGTGTCGAGCCGGAGAGCGGGCTGGTCTTCTGTCCGGTTCCGCAATCCGAGGAGAGCTAGCGCGCGCCTGCGGCGGGCGCGGGCGACCCGAATCGGTCGCCCGCCGATCACCCCTATTTCGGAGCGGCTCCGCCGCCCTCACCGGCCGCCCCCGGATGCGTCGCACCCGGTGCGGGCATCCGCGGTGCCGCCGCGGCCTGTGCCGGCTTGGCGCTGAGTAGCACCACGTTGAACTTCAGCAGCGAGCCCGGAGGGATCGGGGGCGGGGAGTTGGCGCCATAGCCGAGGTCGGGCGGGATCCAGAACTCGTACTCCGCGCCTGGCTTCATGAGCAGCAGCGCCTCCTGCCAGCCCTTGATGACCGTGCCCAAGGGGAAGGAGGTCGGCTTGCCGCGCGAGTAGGAGCTGTCGAACTCGGAGCCGTTGAGGAGCGTACCGCGGTAGTTCACCACCACCTCATCGGTGAGCTTCGGCGACTCGCCGCTGCCCGGCTTGATCACCTTGTACTCGAGGCCGCTTGAGGTCGTCTGCACGCCGGGCGCCTTGGCATTCTCGGCGAGGAATTTGCGGGCGGCCTCCTCGTTCTTGGCGACCTGGGCAGCGCGCTCGTGCTGCACGAAGGCGACTGCGCGCTGCTGATCCTGGGGCGTGGGTTTCGCGGTACCCGCCATGGCTGCCCGCAAGCCCTTGACATATTCCGTGTACGAGATCGACTCCGGGGTGAGTCCGAGCTGGTGCAGCTGCATTCCCTGCAGCAAGCCGATGCTGTAGCTGGTGGCGGCGCGCTCATCCTGCGCACCCGAGGTCGATGCCCCGGCAGCCTTCTTGTGCACATGAGCGGGGGCGCTCGAGGAGGACGAGGAGGCCGCGCTCCCGTTCTGCGCGAGCGCCGGCAGGCTCGCGCCGGCGATGAGCGTCAGGACGGTGAGAGCGAGCGGGCGGACGCCGGCTCGCGGCAGCAAGGCTGGCGTCGCGGCGCCAGGGCGGTTGCGGATCATCAGGGACTCCTCAGGGCTGGGCCACAGGGCGGGGCCCGGGGCTACGGATGGGGCGCGTAGTTTGGCCTGTCGCCTTACGCGCTGCTTGGGTTTTTGCGCTTCCGCTAGACTCCCCCAGTCGAGGCGGAGACCAGGCATGTTCACACAGCTCGAGCGATTGCCGGAGGACCCCATACTCGGCCTCATGGCCGCGTACCGGGCCGACGAGAGCGCCCGCAAGGTCGACCTGGGCGTGGGTGTCTACCGCGACGAGCGGGGTCAGACTCCCGTCCTCGAGTGCGTGCGCCGTGCCGAGCGAGCACTGATCGAAGAGCAGACGACCAAGAGCTATGTCTCCCCTTCCGGCAATCCGGCGCTCAATCGTGCGCTGGCGCGGCTCACCTTCGGCAGCGGGCACCCGGCGCTGCAGGCCGGGCGCATCGCGACCATCCAGGGCGTTGGCGGTTGCGGGGCGCTGCGCCTGGGGGCCGAGCTGGTTCATGCTGCGTCGCCGCAGACGCGCGTGTACGTGAGTGAGCCGACCTGGGTCAATCACGTGCCGCTGCTTTCGGGTTGCGGCCTCGCGCTCGAGCGCTATCCGTACTACGACCCCGTGAGCGGCGGAGTGCGCTTTGCGGCCGTGCTGGAGTCGCTGGAGCGGCTGCCCGCGGGCTCGCTGGTGCTGCTGCATGCCGCCTGTCACAACCCGACCGGCGCGGACCTGTCCCCGCCGCAGTGGCGCGAGCTGCTGACGAGCATCAAGCGCCGCGAGCTGTTGCCCTTCATCGATATGGCCTACCAGGGGCTCGGCAGCGGACTCGACGAGGATGCCTTCGGCATCCGGCTCTTTGCGAGCGAGCTGCCCGAGATGCTGGTGGCGGTGTCGTGCTCGAAGAATTTCGGGCTCTATCGAGAGCGCGTCGGCACGCTGCACGTGCTCACCGAAAGCGCGCGCGCGGCCGAGGCCGTGCTCAGCCAGCAGGTGCGCAGCGCCCGGCGGCTGTACTCGATGCCGCCGGATCACGGCGCCGCGATCGTCGCCGCGATCCTCGAGAGCGAGGCGCTGTGCGCGCTGTGGACGGCGGAGCTGCGCCAGATGCGCGAGCGCATCGCCGGCTTGCGCCGCGAGCTCGCGCAGCAGCTCGGCACGGCGTGGCCGGCGCGCGATTTCTCCTTCATTGCCCGCCAGCACGGCCTGTTCTCGTTCCTCGGCCTGACGGTCGAGCAGGTGCGACGGCTGCGCTTCGAGCATCACGTCTACATGACCGAGGACAGCCGCATGAACGTCGCCGGTCTGCGCGCCGAGAATCTCGAGTACTTCGCACGCGCGGTGGCGCAAGTGCTCGCAGGCGGCTGAGCCATGACATCGAGCCCCGCAGCAGTGATTCCCCAGCCCGAGCGCGTGCTGCGCTTGAAGCGAGGCGAGGAGCGCCGCCTCGCCGCCGGGCACCTGTGGGTTTTCAGCAATGAGGTCGATACCGAGCACACCCCGCTCACGGCGCTCGGCACGGGCGAGCAGGTGAACGTGCTCTCGGCACGCGAGCGCTTTCTCGGCTATGCCTACGTCAATCCTCACGCGCTCATCTGCGCCCGCATCCTCAGCCGCGATGCACGCCAGCCGATCGGCCGCGCGCTTCTCGAGCACCGTCTCAACGTGGCGCTGGCGTTGCGGGCCCGGCTCGCCTCCGCGCCCTACTATCGGCTGATCTTCGGCGAGTCGGACGGCTTGCCGGGCCTGGTGCTCGATCGCTACGGCGAGCTGCTCGTCGGTCAGATCGCCACCGCCGGCATGGAGGCGCTCAGGCCCCACGTGGAGACGGCGCTGCGCGCGGTGCTCGCGCCGTCGGCGCTGTACTGGAAGAACGACTCCGGTGCGCGCGCGCTCGAGCAGCTGCCGCTCAGCGCGGCGGCGGCCTTCGGCGAGGTGCCGCAGGAGCTCGAGGTGCACGAGGGCGGCGCGTGCTTTCGTGCCCCACTCGCGAGCGGGCAGAAGACCGGCTGGTTCTACGACCAGACGGGCAATCGCGCACGCCTGCTGCGCTATCTGCCCCCCGGTGCGCGCGTGCTCGATGTGTGCAGCTACGTGGGCGCGTGGAGCATCCTGGCGCTCAAGGCCGGGGCGCGCGCGGCCACCTGCGTGGACAGCTCGCAGGAGGCGCTCAGCTTTGCCGCGCGCAACGCCGCGGCGAACGGTGTCGCGCTCGAGTGCCTGCGCGAGGATGCCTTCGAGGCGCTGCAACGGCTGCACGCCGCCGGCGAGCGCTTCGATGCCGTGATCCTCGACCCGCCCGCTTTCATCAAGCGCAAGAAGGACATCCCGAAGGGACAGGCCGCCTATCGCAAGCTCAACCAGCTGGCGATGCAGCTCATCGAGCGTGACGGCCTGCTGGTGTCGTGCTCCTGCTCGTACCATCTGCCCGAGGCCGAGCTCATCGCCGCCGTCGAGGCGGCCGCGAGGCATTCCAGTCGCTTCGTGCAGCTGCTCGAGCTCGGCGGACAGGCCGCCGATCATCCGGTGCATCCGGCGATTCCCGAGACGCGCTATCTCAAGGCGCTCTTCTGCCGTGTCACGCGCGAGTAGGCCGCGTTGAACCAGAGAACCCGTTACACTTTGGACACATGATTGTCTATCCCCACATCAATCCGATCGCCCTGAGGATCGGCCCCGTCACGCTCTTCGGGCACCGGCTCGGGCCACTGCTGGTGCATTGGTACGGCGTCATGTACCTGGTGGGTTTCGGTGCGGCGTGGCTGCTCGCGCGCGCCCGCGCCCGCCGGGCGGGCTCCACCTGGAAGCCTGCCGACGTGGATGATGTCCTCTTCTACGGCATGCTCGGGGTGATCGTGGGCGGCCGCATCGGCTACGTGCTCTTCTACGGGCTGTCGTTCTGGCAGAAGGATGCGTGGTACCCGCTCAAGATCTGGGAGGGCGGCATGTCCTTCCATGGCGGCCTGCTCGGGGTCATCGTCGCCATGACGCTGTTTGCGCTGCGCCGTGGCCGGCGCATCGCCGATGTCTACGACTTCTGCGCGCCGCTGCCTTGTATCGGGATATTTGCGGTGCGTGTCGGCAACTTCATCAACAGCGAGCTGTGGGGCAAGCCCACGACGGTGCCGTGGGGCTTTCTGGTGAAAGGTCAGGTGCGCCACGCCTCGCAGCTGTACGAGGCGACGCTCGAGGGGCTGCTGCTGTTCGTGGTGCTGTGGTGGTACACCTCCAAGCCGCGACCCCGCTGGGCGCCCTCGGGGCTGTTCCTGCTGCTGTACGGCCTGGCGCGCTTCGCGGTGGAGTTCGTGCGCATACCCGATGAGCAGCTCGGCTATCTCGCGGGCGGCTGGCTCACGATGGGGCAGGTGCTCTCGTTCCCCATGATTCTGGTGGGCGCCGGCATGCTCGCCTACGCCTATCGACGCGGCGCGCCTTCCGGCAACTACGCCACCGCGCAATGAAGGGCTACCTCGAGCTGCTGCGGCGGATCCGCACGCGCGGCGCGCGCAAGAGCGACCGCACGGGAACCGGGACGCTGTCGCTGTTCGGCGAGCAGCTGCGCTTCGATCTCGCCGCGGGCTTTCCGCTCGTCACCACCAAGAAACTGCACGTGCGCTCGGTGATCTACGAGCTGCTGTGGTTTCTGCGCGGGGAGACCAACGTCGGCTGGCTGCGCGAGCACGGCGTCAGCATCTGGGACGAGTGGGCCGATGAGCGCGGCGAGCTCGGACCGGTGTACGGCCGGCAATGGCGCGCCTGGGGCGCAGCCGATGGACGCAGCATCGATCAGATGAGCGCCCTGCTCGCCGAGCTCAAGCGCAATCCGCACTCGCGGCGCCTGCTCGTGAGCGCCTGGAACGTGGGCGAGCTCGAGCGCATGGCGCTGCAGCCCTGTCACGTGCTCTTTCAGCTGTACGTCGCCGAGGGGCGGCTGTCCCTTCAGGTCTATCAGCGCAGCGCCGATGTCTTTCTGGGGGTGCCGTTCAACATCGCCTCTTACGCGCTCCTCACGCACATGCTCGCGCAGCAGGGCGAGCTCGAGCCCGCCGAGCTCATCTGGAGCGGCGGGGACTGCCACCTGTATCTCAACCATCTCGAGCAGGCCGATGCACAGCTCGCGCGCGAGCCGTATGCCCTCCCGCAGCTCGTGCTGCGGCGACGGCCGGCGAGCCTGTTCGACTATCGCTACGAGGACTTCGAGCTCGTGAACTATCGCCACCATCCACCGATCACCGCTCCGGTGGCGGTCTGACATGGCACGCACGCGCGTCGCGGCCGACTCGCCGCTCTTCGTGGTGCGCCGCTCCGCGGTGCATGGGCGCGGTGTGTTCGCGCTCAGAGCCATCGCCAAGGGCACCCGTGTGGTCGAGTATCTCGGGGAGCGCATCACGCACGCCGAGGCCGACAGCCGCTACGAGGATCACGAGGAGAGCGACAATCACACGTTCCTCTTCAGCGTCGATCGCGGCCTCGTCATCGATGCCGGAATCGACGGCAACGATGCGCGCTTCATCAACCATTCCTGCGACCCGAACTGCGAGTCGGTGATCGAGCGGCGGCGCGTGTTCATCGATGCCATCCGCGACATCGCCCCGGGGGAGGAGCTCTCCTACGACTACCAGATCGGCCGCGAGCGCGGTGATCCGCCGAACGTCGACGAGATCTATGCCTGCCGCTGCGGCAGCGCCCGCTGCCGCGGCACCATGCTCTGGCCTCCCCGGCGCACCGCGGTGAAGGCCAAGCGCCGCAAGCGGCCGGCGGCGCAGGCCGCCCCCGCCAAGCGCCGGCGCCGCACCGCCGCGGGCGGTGCCGGCGGCCAGGGCGCAGGCGCCGCGGGCGCGCGTCGAGCCACGCGCAAGCGCGGCAGCGCGCGCAGCGCACGCACCGCTCGCAGATGAGCGAGCTCGCCGGCGCGGTGCGGCCACGCGCCGCGCTCTCCACCGTGATCGGCGCGCTCGGGGTGGTGTACGGGGACATCGGCACGAGCCCGCTCTACGCCTTCGAGCAATCCCTCGAGGCGGCCGGCTCGCACGATGCCAGCGCCGTGTATGGCGTGCTGTCGCTCATCTTCTGGAGCCTCACGCTCTCGGTCACCCTCAAGTACGTGAGCGTGATGATGCGCGCCGACAACGATGGGGAAGGCGGCATCCTGGCGCTGCTCGCGCTCGCGCAGCGGCGGCTCACGCAGCTCGGGGCCTGGCCGCGCATCGCCGTCAATCTCGCGCTCGCGGGCACGGCGCTTTTTTTCTGTGACGCGCTCATTACCCCGGCGATCTCGGTGCTGAGCGCCGTCGAGGGGCTCGAGGTCATCGATCCGGGCTTTGCGCGCGCGGTGCTTCCCGTCACGCTGGTGGTGCTCGTGCTGCTCTACGCCTTGCAGCGCCACGGCACCGGACGGATGGGCCGGCTCTTCGGCCCGATCATGGTCGTGTGGTTCCTGGCGCTCGGCATCTCCGGGGCCCTCGCGATCCTCGGCGACCCCGGTGTGCTGCGCGCGGTCGATCCGCGGTTCGGCGTCGCGCTGCTCGCGCACCGCCCCGCACTGGCGCTGGCGATCATCGGGGCCGTCTTCCTCGCCATCACCGGAGGGGAGGCGCTCTATGCGGACATGGGGCATTTCGGCAAGTCACCGGTGCGCATCGCCTGGTTCGGCCTGGTGTGGCCGGCGCTGCTGCTCAACTACTTCGGGCAGGGGGCGCTGGTGCTGCAGGCGACGGGCGAGGTGAAGCGGCCCATGTACGCGCTCGTCGGCCCATCGCTGCTGCCCTTGATGCTGCCGCTGGCGACCGCGGCCACCGTCATCGCCTCGCAGGCGGTCATCTCCGGGGCCTTCTCCGTGGCGCGCCAGGCCGTGCAGCTCGATCTGCTGCCGCGCATGCGCATCCTGCAGACCTCCGCGCTCGAGCAGGGGCAGATCTACGTGCCGGTCGTCAACATGCTGCAGTTTCTCGCGGTGGTGGGCTTCGTGCTGGGGTTCGGCTCCTCCGATGCGCTGGGCGGTGCCTACGGGGCGGCGGTGGTGGGCACCATGTTCATCACCACGATCCTCGGCGCCTACGTTGCCGGTACGCAGTGGGGCTGGTCGCGCTGGAGCGTCGTCGCGCTCTTCAGCATCCTGCTCTTCATGGACAGCATCTACGTGCTCGGCAACCTGACCAAGATCGAGGCCGGCGGCTGGGTGCCGCTCACGCTGGCAATGCTGGTATTCACCATCTTCAGCATCTGGCGCAGTGGCCGCATCGACCTGCGGCTGGCGCTGTCGCAGATGGCGGTACCCTTGAGCAAGCTGCCGCAACTGCTCGAGGGCGTGCAGCGCATCGGCGGCACCGGGGTCTATCTCGCCAGCCACCCGCATTTCATCCCTTCCGCGCTCATCCGCAATCTCGAGCACAACAAGGTGGTGCACGAGCGCTGTCTCATCTTCAACTTCGAGATCATGCGCACGCCACGGCAGAGCCAGGCCGATCGCGTGCGCGTGCAGCACCTCATGGAGGGGGCCTACGCGATCACCGCGCGCTTCGGCTTCATGGAGACCCCCGACGTGCGCGAGGCGCTGCGTGCCTGCCGTGCGCACGGGTTGCGGGTGTACCTCGAGGACTGCTCCTTCTTCGTCGGCCAGCACGTGGTGCTCGCGCGCCCGCGTCCCGGCTGGCAGGGGCTCAAGCGACGGCTGTTCGCGCGCATGCAGCGGCGCAGCGCCAGCTCCGCGGAGTTCTTCCGCATGCCCGTGAGCGACGTCGTCATTCTCAACACCGTCGTCGAGATCTGAGGGTGCGCGGCTTGCGCATCACCCCGGTATGGGACCCATGGCGCCGCTGATCTCCCTGCTCGTGGCAGCGAGCGACAACGACGTCATCGGCCGCGACAATGCGCTGCCATGGCATCTGCCCGATGACCTGCGCCGCTTCAAATCCCTGACGCTCGGTAAGCCGATGCTGATGGGACGGCGCACCTTCGAGTCCATCGGCCGCGCCCTTCCCGGGCGCACGAGCCTGGTGCTGACGCGCTCGAGCGAGTGGCAGCGCCCCGGTGCGCAGGTGGTGCGCTCGCTCGATGAGGCGCTCGCGGCTGCCGGCGCTGCGCCCGAGCTGGTGGTGATCGGGGGTGCCGAGGTGTTCGCGCTCGCGTGGCGGTACGCGAGCCGGCTCTATCTCACGCGGGTGCACGCTTGCCTGAGCGGTGACACGCATTTTCCGCCGCTCGATGCCCGCGAGTGGCGCGAGACCGAGCGCGAGTGGCATCCGGCCGATGCGCGCCATGCGCATGCCATCACCTTCAGCGTCCTCGAGCGTGTGCCCGCCCTCGAGCGGGTGCGCGCCAGGCCTACAGACGCTGCTCGATGAGCTGGCGCGCGAGCGCCTGATCGAGCCGTTGCGCGCCGCCGCTTCGCGCGTCGAGCGCATCGAGGATCTGCTGCTGCACGGCGCCGCGGCGCTCGGCCTCCGCATAGGGGATCTCCGGGTGGAACATCACCATGGCGTAGCGCGGCACGAAGCGCCCGGGGTAGAGCCGCTCGAGCTCGCGAGCCCAGAGCTGCTGGCGCAGGAAGCGGGCCTCGAGCACCCCCGCGCGCATCTCGGCGTAGTTCTCGATGGCCATGCGGGCGATGGCCTGCGTATCCGGACGGCGCTGCTGCTCGAACGCAGCGAACAGCTCCGCCCAGCGAGTGTGCCGCTCGCTGAGCTCATCGAGGAGCAGGCAGTCCTCGAAGGCGGCGTTCATGCCCTGACCGTGGAAAGGCACGATCGCATGCGCAGCATCCCCGAGCAGCAGGAACTCGCCTCCGACGTGCCACGGCGCGCACTGCACGGTGCCGAGCCGCCCCTGCGGGTGGGCGGCGAACTGAGCGGCGACATCGGGCAGCAGTGCGGCCGCATCGGGGAACTGCTCGGCGAAGAAGCGCTCGACAGCCGCGCGCGTGTCGAGAGCGGCGAAGCTCGGCGCGCCGCTGCGCGCCAGGAACAGTGTCGCCGTGAAGCTGCGATCGGTGTTGGGCAGCGCGATCAACATGAAGCCGTGGCGCGGCCAGACGTGCAGGGCCTGCGGCGCCAGCGCGAAATCGCCGTCCCGGGGCGGCAGGTAGAGCTCTTTGTAGTCGTGATCGAGCGGTGCCTCGCGCCACGTCATCAGGGCGCATCCCGCGAGCGCGAGTCGCACCGCGGAGCCGGCCCCATCGCTTGCGATGACCGGCCCCGAGGAGGTCTCGACGTGTCGCCCCGCGGCGTCGACCACCTCGAGCGCATGCTGCGGGCCGCGCACACCGAGGCAGGTATGCTCGAAGCGCAGGCTCACCGCCGCGTGGCGTGCCGCCTCCTCGACCAGCAGACGATTGAGCGCGCCGCGGCCGACCGAATAGATCAGCTCCGCGGGACGTTGCCCGTAGGGCAGCAGCGTCGGCTCGCGATCGCTCTCGTGCACCATGCGGCCGCGCATCGGCAGGATGAGGGGGCGTACGCGCTCGAGGATACCGGCGCGCTCGAGGGCGCGCATGCCGCGCGCCGCGAGCGCCAGGTTGATGGAGCGGCCGGCCTGCGGTGCCCGCTGGCGCGGATCGGGCCGGCGCTCGTAGAGCGTCACCTCGAAGCCGCGCCGCGCGAGCAGGATGGCGAGCAGCGGCCCGGCAAGCCCGGCGCCGACGATGCTTACGGGCTGCGAGCGCACGCCTGAGCGAGCAGCTCGCAGAAGCGCAGCACTTCCACGAAGCGGTTGTAGAGCGGCACGGGTGCGACGCGCACCACATCGGGCTCGCGGTAGTCGCACACGACACCTGCGGCATCGAGTGCGCGCACGATGCGGCGCGCGCGCTCGGGCGCGCGGCGCAGGCGCAGCGACAGCTGGCAGCCGCGCAGATCCCGCTCGCGCGGAGTGAGCACCGTCACCTCCTGGGCGGCGAGCAGGAATTCCAGATAGGCCGTGAGCGCCTGCGACTTCGCCCGCAGGCGCTCGAACCCGGCCGCCTGAAAGCATTCGAGGGCGGCTGCCAGTGGTGCGCTCGAGAGAATCGGCGGGTTGCTCACCTGCCAGCCGTCGGCGCCGGCCGCGGCGCGAAACTGTGGCCCCATCTCGAAGCGCGTGGCGCGCTCGTGGCCCCACCAGCCGGACAGACGCGGCACGCGCGGCTCGAGGGCGTGCCGCTCGTGCACGAAGCACCCGCCGATGGCGCCCGGGCCTGCATTCAGATATTTGTAGCTGCACCACACCGCGAAATCCGCACCGCTCGCGTGCAGCCCGAGCGGCAGGTTGCCGATCGAGTGCGCGAGGTCGAAGCCGATGTGCGCGCCGACAGCGTGCGCGGCCTGCACCAGCGGCTCGAGCGCGAAGGCCTGCCCCGTGAGGTACTGCACGCCCGGCCACAGCACCAGCGCGATGCGCTCGCCGTGACGCTGCAGGTACTCGATCACGCTCTGCGGAGCGATGAGCGCGGAGTGCTCGGGCGGGGCGAGCTCGATGAGCTCGCGGCGCGCGTCGAGGCCGTGCCAGGCGATCTGCGAGGCGACGGCGTGCCGATCGGAAGGAAAGGCACCGGCCTCGATGAGGATGCGGGTGCGCTTGCCGGCCGGCCGATAGAAGCTCGCGAGCATCAGATGCAGATTGATCGTGAGCGAGTTCATGACCACGATCTCGGTGGGCAGGGCGCCGGCGAGCGGCGCCAGCGCCTGCCCGAGATGCTCGTGGTAGTCGATCCAGGGGTGCTTGCCCTGCTCGTGTGCCCGCGCGCCGAGGCGTGCCCAGCGATCGAGCTCCTCGAGCACCCGCGTGCGCGCGGCGTGCGGCTGCAGCCCGAGGGAATGACCACACAGATACAGCAGCGGCTCACCATCGTCGGCGTGCGGCAGCGCAAAGCGCTCGCGCAGCGGCGCGAGCGGATCGAGGGCATCACAGTGGCGCGCATATTCGAGCGAGCGCTCGAAGGCGGGCAGCGCCGGAAAGGCCGTGCCGTGCGGTGCGCTCACGCGAGCAGCGGATAGATGAGCGGCCGGCTCGGCACGGCATCCCCGCCGATCGCCGGCACCTGCAGCGAGAGCAGATAGGCGCCGTCCGTGGCGTCCTCGGGGATGCGCGCGAGCTCGGTGACGGTGCAGGTGGCGCGCGTGGCGCGCGCGAGCTCGTGCGCGCCTTGCGGCAGGCCGAAGAAGACACGGTGGGCCGTGAGCCGGCCCGCGTCGGCCAGGCGGTCGAGCGAGGGCACATCGACCACCAGATGCTCGATGCGCCGCTCGACGATGAGCTGTGCGGCTTCGCGCGAAAGGTAGGGGGGCAGTGGCGCCGGCTCGCTCGACAGGGTGCGCAGGATCAGGGCACGCACCGGTGGCGCCTCGAGCGGCCAGGCCGCCTCGAGCCGCTCGCGCGTGATGAGCAGATCAGCCGGCTGCGGCGCCGGATCCGTGCTCTCGCGCGTCGTTTGCGCGGGCTGCGCCGGCACGCTCGCAAGCCAGGCGCACAGCGGGGCGCTCGGCACCACCTGCCAGGCATCGAGGGCCTCACGGGTGAGGTGGCTCACACATTCCGTATGCGTGCCATGGCAGTGCGGGGTGAGGGTGAGCGTGCGGCAATTGCAGCTGCCGCCGGCGGCGACCTCGCCGACGAAGCCCTCGAGGCTGAGCGGTACGCTCGAGGGCGGCGGGGCGCCGAAGGCGCGCGGCCCGCTGCCAGCGAAGCGCACGGGGGCCGCGAGGCTCAGAGGCCGGGCGAGGTCGACCTGCAAGATCGACGCGCCCATCTCGATGCGAGCTCTCACGCCGGCGCGCCCGCCGGGCTGCGCTCGAGCACGGCGCCGCAGCGGCGGCAGGTGCGCAGTTGGCGGTTGCCGAAGAAGCGCTCGAACACGGGCGGAAACTGCCGCTCGATATCGCTGAGCTCGAAGAACTCCTCGTACAGCAGCGCGCCGCAGCGCTCGCAGTACCACTGCAGGCCATCGAGCTCACCCGGGCGGCGATCG
>DATJSR010000195.1:0-2220 GCA_035504015.1 Steroidobacteraceae bacterium | reverse complement strand
GGCTACGACCCAGTACGCCTTGGAGAGATCGAAGCGGTCGTCGAGGCCGAGGGCCATGATCGAGGCCGCGGCGCGCAGCGAGCCCTCGCCCGTGACGATGCCCAGGACTTGCTTCGCGGCGTTGTACCGCAGCGGATGATTACCCAATGGGAACGGGAGGGTCTGCGGCAGCGGCAAGCGCTCCACCCAGGCCTGGAATTCGCCCGGTGTGTCGCCCGTATCGCTACCGACCTCGAAAGTCGTGACGACCACGACGCGCACTGGCAGTTTGCCCGAACCTTGTGCGCTCACGGGGGCCATACCGAGCGACGTCAGGAAGACACACAACACGGTCCACCGGGCGAGCTGGCTGAATAGGGACAGAGCCGCTTTGACGCCGCTATGCACCGAAGGACGCGAGCCGTCGACGAACATCATTCTCATTTCTGCGGGCCCCTGGAATGCGAGGTGGAATACTTGGATAGTTCCGAGTCTGATGCAAAGCCATCTAGTCGAATGACCCACAGGCCAGGTGGGTAGTCATGCCTACCGAAATCTGCTTGAATGCTTTCTCGTAGGCTGAGCGCACGCGCTGGACTGCAGCCAGACTTGCTGCCGTATCGGGTGTGGCGACAATCAGGATCTTCGTTGTTTCGGTAACAGTCGTGTGTGTCTGCGGATTCATCCACGCGCCAGTTCCATCCAGTACCGTGTAACCGCTCGGCAGGTTCGGCGAGATAACCTCATCGCGGAAAGTCTTCCATTCGGCGTCAGTCACATCGCCACGACCATTGACTGCACGTCCGAAATACAGTTCGAACATCCGCATCGGCGTGCTGATACCCGGGGAGCAGCTCGAGACAGGCCGGGACACGGCACAGCCGCTCAATAATAAGAGGAATGACAGGAATAGCGCGAACCTCTTCATGGCCGATTTATAGCATACGCACATGAGCACTCTAGACAGGTAATCTGCGGTGAGCTCACCATGCACCACATCAGTGCCACCGTCCGGCGCGGCGCCCAGCGGGCGGATTGCTGAGCGGAGCTGCACCGGCAGAGCGCACGATGGGCAGGTCATCGCGATCCGCCCGAACCCGTGGCCGCCGCTGATGGCGATGCCGGCTGCTCGTTCTGGTCCTCTGGCGCCTCCTGGACCCAGGCGAGCGGCGACGTGAACGAGCCGTTTTGCGTAGCCGTCAGTTGACGTAGACGGGCTGTGGCCAGCGATGCGATTATTACCGCCAGACATCCGAAGAGCGCTGAATCGGGATGGACACTCGCGTGAATTCCAGGGCAGCCGCCGCCGTCCGGTCGGACGCCGGAGGCGCCGTGCACCAACGCGTGGACGGCGCGGTGTCTCTCGAGTTACGGAGCGTCGAGGATGGCGAAACACGGCTGGCGAACCTCTACCAACGCGCGCCTTGCCGAGTGTTGTTTCCGACTCCGGAGGCGGGTGAGCCCGCGCTGGCGGTGCTACTCACCACCAGCGGCGGACTGACGGGCGGGGACCGGACCGCCGTCACCGTTATCGTGGGTCGAGAGGCTTGCGCCACGATCACCACGCAGGCGGCCGAGAGAATCTATCGGGCGCTGGATGTGGACGGCGAGACACGCATGCACTTCGCACTCGAGATTGGTGCCCGAGCGTGGGCCGAGTTCCTGGCGCAGGAGACAATTCTCTTCGATGGCGCGCGTCTGCGGCGCACTTTCACTGCGAACATCGCGTCCGACGGTCGTCTGCTGGCCCTGGAGAGCTGCGTTTTCGGCCGCACCGGGATGGGCGAGCGTTTCGACACCGGGCTGCTGCACGACGCGTGGCAGATCAGCCGTGACGGGCGCCTCGTGTGGATCGACGCGCTGCATCTCGAGGGCGACATCGCACGGCTGGTGGGGCAGCCGTTCGGCTTTGGCACGTGCGTTGCGTACTCAACATTGCTCTACGTGGGCACCGACGCCGGGGAATGGATCGACGCTGTCCGCGACACGCTCGCGGCCTGCGGTAACCACGGCGCCGTCACCGTGCTGGATGGCGTGTTGATCGTGCGCGCCATGGCCGAGCGGGCGCACGAGTTGCGCGCCGCGATGATCCGTGTGGCGTGCACATTGCGACGTGCGGCCGGAGGTTGGCCTGCGCGTCTGCCGCGCCTCTGGAACTGTTGAAAAAACCGGGGATGAGCAAGTGAATCTGACCCCTCGCGAGAAAGACAAGCTGCTGCTCGCCGTGGCGGCCATGGTGGC
>DATJSR010000194.1:0-10974 GCA_035504015.1 Steroidobacteraceae bacterium | reverse complement strand
GCCATGAACTGACCGCCGTGCGTCTCGGCCATCACCTTCGTCAACGCCGCCGTCAAGGTCGTCTTGCCGTGATCCACGTGACCAATCGTCCCGACGTTCACGTGCGGCTTGGTGCGCTCAAACTTCTCTTTGCTCATGGCGCCTGCAATCCTCTCGAACCTGATCTCTCTTGCTGTTCGGTGTCTACCGCTGTCGATGTCGTTTGCGCCTTCGCGGCGCGGGGCCTGCATCGGCTACCCCGTCGAGTCCTGGAGCCCACGAGCGGGATTGAACCGCTGACCTCGTCCTTACCAAGGACGTGCTCTACCAACTGAGCTACGTGGGCTGACCCGTACCTGGAGCGGGTGATGGGAATCGAACCCACGTCATCAGCTTGGAAGGCTGAGGTTCTACCATTGAACTACACCCGCTGATGGCGCCCACCCGGTGAGCCCCTCGCCTGCCTCGACCAACCTGGAGCTCGAAGTCCCCAACCACCATCGCGGACGGCGCGCCTATCGCGGGGCACACCGTTGGGCTCCCCCCTCGAGCGTGGCCCGAGAGACTGCCCCGACCGGTGGTGGAGGGGGTAGGATTCGAACCTACGAAGGCGTAAGCCGGCAGATTTACAGTCTGCTCCCGTTGGCCGCTTGGGTACCCCTCCGCAAAAACGAGCCGCGTATTGTGATTTCGAGGGGCGGGGGTGTCAATGCGGTTGGCGCGATTGTTGCAGCCGGCCACCCCCCTTCCGGCCACCCCCTGCGACCGCCCCCTCGGGCCTCGAGGCTAGCGCCCTCCCTCGCCACCCCCGGACCCACCGCCTGAGGCCCGCGCGCACCGCAGCGGACGCATCTCGCGGCTGAGCCGCCCGGCCTGGATCACGGCTCGGCAGCGGTTGAGCCCTACCCAGTAGCAGAGCTCCTCGGCAGACTCCACGTCCCAGACGGCGAAGTCGGCGTACTGGCCTGGCGCGAGGGTGCCGACCTCGCCCTGCAGTCCCAGCGCGCGGGCCGCATGGCGGGTGACGCCCGCGAGCGCCTCCTGCGGTTGCAGCCCGAATAGCCGCGTTGCCATGTTGAGGGCGAGCAACAGCGAAGCTCCTGGGGCCGAGCCGGGGTTGCAGTCGGTCGAGACGGCAACCGCGGCGCCTGCGGCGCGCAGCGCATCGAGCGGGGGCGTGGGGCCTCCCCCCAGACAGTAATAGGCAATGGGCAGCAGCACGGCCACGGTCCCCGACTGCGCAAGCGCACGCGCCTCCACCTCGCCGGCGAACTCCAGGTGATCGCAGGAGAGCGCGCGATGGCGCGCCGCCAGCAGGCTGCCGCCGAGGTTCGAGAGTTGCTCGGCGTGCATCTTCACCGGCAGGCCGAGTCGTGCGGCCGCCGCGAACAGCCGCTCGGCCTGCGCCACATCGAAGGCGATCGCCTCACAGAAGATATCGACCGCATCGACGAGGCCCTCGGCGTGCAGGGCCGGAAGCCAGACATCGGCGACCTCGTCGAGATAAGCGTCGGCACGACCGGCGTATTCGGGGGGCACCATGTGCGCCGCCAGGAGCGTGCAGCAGATGCGCACCGGGTAGCGCCGCCCGAGCTCGCGCGCAACCCGCAGCATCTTCGCCTCCGCATCGAGCGTCAGGCCGTAGCCGGATTTGACCTCGACCGTGGTGATGCCCTCGGCGAGCAGCGCCTCGAGTCGCGGCGCACTCTGCTCGAGCAATTCCTGCTCGGTGGCAGCGCGCGTGGCGCGCACGGTGCTCAGAATGCCTCCACCGCGCCGCGCGATGCTCTCGTAGCTGACCCCGCGCAGCCGCTCGGCCGACTCCGCGGCACGCGTACCGGCGAACACCAGGTGCGTATGGCAGTCGATGAGACCGGGTGACACCCAGCGGCCTTCGAGATCGAAGCGCTCCGCGACTTCGGCGGCCAGGCTCGCGGGCAACTCCCTCGCGGGACCTACCCAGACGATGCGCTCCCCACGCGTGACGAGCGCGCCCTGCGCTAGCTCGCCCATCGCAGCATCACAGAGGGCGAGACGCGCGTTCGCCCAGAGCGTAGCAGTTGCGGGCATGGGCGCATCCTAGCACCCGCGCCGCGGCGCTCACCCGCTGGGCGCTGCCCGGCTCACTTGCTCGAGCGCGGCAAGCTCCGCCGCCGATCCGAGCCGCCAGGTGCCGGGGCGCAGCTCGGCCGGCAACTCGAGGGGGCCGTAGCGCGTGCGCCGCAGCCGGCTCACCTCGCAGCCGACGGCAGCCCAGAGGCGGCGCACCTCGCGGTTGCGTCCCTCGCGCAGCACCACGCGATACCAGTGCTGGTGCGCCGAGCGTTGCTGCGTCGATGGCAGGGGCTCGACCCGCTCGAAGCGTGCCGGCCCGTCCTCGAGCTTCACGCCCGTAGTGAGCGCGCGCAACGCTTGCGCCGAGAGCGTGCCGTGCACGCGCACCTGGTACTCGCGCTCCACCTCGGCCGAGGGGTGCATCAAGCGATGCGCCAGCGCTCCATCGGTGGTGAAGAGCAGCAGCCCGGTGGTATTCACATCGAGGCGCCCAACGCTGACCCAACGCCCGTTGCGCGGCGGCGGAAGTCGCTCGAATACCGTGGGCCGTGCCTGAGGATCCTGCCGCGTGGTCACCTCGCCGACCGGCTTGTGATAGAGGAGTAGCTGGTGGGCGCCCGGCACCGGCGCGTCGAGCTGCAGACGGCTGCCGTCGAGGCGCACCTCATCCCCCGGCCCCGCCTGGTCCCCGAGACGCGCGAGGCGACCGTTGAGCGTGAGACGGCCATCACGGATCCACTCCTCGATGTGCCGCCGGGAGCCCAAGCCTGCCGCTGCCAGGAGCTTTTGCAGGCGCATCAGCTTCTCACGCATACTGCGGCGCCTTCGCCGCTGCATTCTCGAGCGTTCATAACCGGCGGATCTCAACTCATACCAGCGCGTTCTTTGGGAAAAAGCACTCGGACGGAGTAAAGGTTCTCCCCATGATCTACGACAGCATTCTCGGCACCATCGGCCGCACGCCGATCGTGCGGATCAATCACCTGGCGCCCGCGGGCGTCACGATGTACGTGAAGTGCGAGTTCTTCAACCCGCTCTCCTCGGTCAAGGATCGGCTCGCCATCGCCATCATCGAGGACGCCGAGCAGCGCGGCACGCTCAAGCCCGGGCAGACCGTGGTCGAGGCCACCTCCGGCAACACCGGCATCGCGCTGGCGATGGTGTGCGCGGCCAAGGGCTACCCGTTCGTGGCGACCATGGCCGAGACCTTCTCGATCGAGCGCCGCAAGATCATGCGCATGCTCGGCGCCAGGGTGATCCTGACCCCAGCCGCGGAGCGCGGCACCGGCATGATCCGCAAGGCCGAGGAGCTCGCCCGCAAGCACGGCTGGTTCCTCGCGCGGCAGTTCGAGAACCAGGCGAATCCGGCCTACCACCGCAGCACCACGGGGCCGGAGATCCTCAGCGATTTCGCCGGCCGGCGCCTGGATTTCTTCGTCACCGGGTGGGGCACCGGCGGCACGTTGACCGGCGCGGGTGAGATGATCCGGCTCGCGCGTCCCGAGGTGAAGATCGTGGCGGTGGAGCCCGAGCCGGCCGCCATGCTCTCCGGCAAGCCCTGGTCGCCGCACAAGATCCAGGGTTGGACCCCGGATCTGATTCCGGCCGTGCTCAATCGCGAGGTGCCGCATCGGCTGCTCACGGTGACGGACGCCGAGGCGGTCGAGGCATCGCGCGCGCTCGCCCGCAGGGAAGGCATCTTCTGCGGCATCTCGAGCGGGGGCACGTTCGCGGCGGCCCGCAAGGTCGCGGGCGAGGCGCCTTCCGGGTCGGTCGTTCTCGCCATGCTCCCGGATACGGGCGAGCGCTATCTATCGACGCTTCTGTTCGAAGGCATCCCCGATGGCAGCGACCCCGAACCCTGAGACGCCGGGTCAGCCCTTCGGAGCGCCACCGGGTGGCGACACACGTGCGTGGCCCCTCGGGCGCGGACCCAACGCGAGCCTCGAGGTGCCGGCACGCCCCATCGGCGCGACGCTGAGCTCAGCCCCGATGCAAGCGATGGCGACGCCCTCAGCTGATGCCCGTCAGTACGTCGCGCTCGCGAGCCCTTTGCGGATGTGGCGCGGCGGGACGCTGCACGGCGCGCAGATCGCCTACGAGACCTGGGGGGAGCTCGCCCCTCGACGCGACAACGTCATCCTGCTGTTCACGGGGCTGTCTCCTTCGGCACATGCGGCCTCCTCGCCGGCCGATCCGAGCGATGGCTGGTGGGAGCGCATGATCGGCCCCGGTCGCTATCTCGATACGAGCCGCTTTCACATCGTCTGCATCAACTCGCTCGGCAGCTGCTTCGGCTCGACGGGGCCTGCCTCGATCGATCCGGCGACCGGCGCGCCGTATCGGATCACCTTTCCGGATCTGTCGGTCGAGGACATCGCCAGCGGCGGCTACGAGGTGCTGCGCGCCCTGGGCATCGAGCGGGCGCATACCGTGATGGGCTCATCGCTCGGGGGCATGACCGTCCTCGCCTTCCTCGCACAGTTTCCCGGCGCCGCGCGCCGCGTCGTCAGCATCTCCGGCACCGCGGCCGCCTCGCCCTTCGCCATCGCGCTGCGCTCGATCCAGCGCGAGGCGATTCTGCGCGACCCGGATTGGCAGGGCGGCAACTACAGCACGGAGCGGCCGCCGGCGACCGGCATGCGCATCGCTCGCAAGCTCGGCATGATGACCTATCGCTCCGCGGCGGAGTGGCAGCAGCGCTTCGGCCGGCAGCCCGCGGCGGCGGAACTGCGCGAATCGCAGCCTTTCGGCGCCGAATTCGCGATTCAAACCTACATCGAAGCGCACGCACGGCGCTTCGTGCGCGCCTTCGACCCCAACTGCTATCTGTATATCTCCCGCGCGATGGATCGCTTCGATCTCGGCGAGCACGGCGAGTCGCAGCTGCGAGTGCTCGCCCGCTCGGGCGTCGAGCGCGCGCTGGTCATCGGCGTCGAATCGGACATCCTGTTCCCGATCGCGGAGCAGAGGGGCATCGCCGATGCGCTGCGCGAGGCAGGCGCCGCCACGCGCTTTGCCCCGCTCAACTGTCTCGAGGGGCACGACTCGTTCCTCATCGACATCGACCGCTTCGGCGTCGAGATCGCAGACTTTCTAAGCCAGTAGCGGCGGCAGCGGACAATGCAGCAGCGCGCACGTGGTGCGCAGCAGCTCCGCCTCCTCCACCGTGAGCTCACCGTCGTCGCCGATGGTGCGTACCATCGCCTCGATCAGCGCCTGCTTGGCGAAGGGCTGCAGCTGCTGCAGCGCCGGCAGCGCTGCGGAGAGCCGCGCCGGCCAGTCGGCATAGGAGACGTAGGGCGGGCGACGCAGCGGCAGCAGCGTCTGCATCCCGACCTCGTAGGCGCGCCGCGCCTGCTGCTCATCGGCCGCTCCGGCACGCGCCAGCGTCGCAAACAGCACATGAATCTGCGCCGCCGCATCCTCGAGCGTGAGCGTGCCGTGTGGTGCGCGCGCCTCGAGCTCATCGTGCAGCAGCATCTCGAGCAGCTTTGCGAGGCAGAACTCGAACACATCGATGCGCGTATCCGCATGAATGAGCTGAGAGGCGATACGCGCGAGCGCGAGACGCTGCTCGGGGGTCGAGCGGCGCAGCGCCGGAAACAGCTGCAGCAGCGCCGGCAGGCGCAGCATGGGCTCGAGCTCGCGCGCCGCCGCCGCCGCCGACTCGATCGCAGCAGCGTCGGCGCTGCCCAGCATCCCCGAGAGCAGCTGCAGCTGCGCGACGCGTGCGTTGTAGTCGCGGCTCAGGAGCAGCGCGAGGGTGAGCGCGCGCGCACGCGCGGGGGATTGCGCGAATTCGCCCAGAAAATCGGGCAGTCGCAGCCGGATGCTCTGCGCGTGGTCGATATGCATCGAGCCGACCTGGCCCACCTGGGTGGCAATGGCGCGCGGCACCGCGGGCACCGTCGGGCCGGGGCGCGCAAGCCCGGCGAACGGCAGCGGCGCCTGCTCGCCCGCGGAGAGCGCTGCGGCCCCCGCCATCGATGCCGTCGTCGCAGCGGCGATGCCACCACCGCCGCCGGCGCCGCCCGCGGCAGGGCTCGAGGGCGCAGCCGCCGCGCCCTCGCCAGCGGCGCCCACCAGCGCGGGAGGACCGGCTTCACGCACCCGCTCGAGCTCGCGCGCATCGAAGTGCGGATCGAGCTCGCGGATGCGATCGAGCAACGGGGGGTGGGTGGCAAAGATGCGGGCGACACCCGGCGCGAACAGCATGTGCGCCACTTGCTCGACGTTGTGGTTGCCGAGGTAGGAACCCTCCTCGAGCGCCGCGATCTTGAGCAGCGCGCCCTTGAGACCGGCGGGATTGCGCGTGAACTGCACCGAGGAGGCATCGGCGAGGCGCTCGCGCTGGCGGCTCACGGCTGCCTGCAGGATGCGCCCGGCGAGTAGCCCGAGATAGCCGAGCGCGATCATGGCGATGGCGATGATCAGCCAGGGGGCGCCGCTGCGCCGGTCGCGGCCGCCCGGCGCGATCCGCAGCACGAAGCGCCCGATGAGTGCGATCACGAGCAGCCCGAACAGCCAGCCCATCAGCTGGATGTTGAGGCGCATGTCCCCGTTCAGCACGTGGCTGAACTCATGGCCGATCACGCCCTGCAGCTCGTCGCGATTCAAATGATCGAGCGCCCCCTGTGTCACCGTGATGGCGGCGTTCGCCGCAGTGTGACCCGCCGCAAAGGCGTTGATCGCCGACTCCTGCTCGAGCACGTAGATCTCGGGTACCGCCACGCCGGAGGCGAGCGCCATCTCCTCGATCACATCGACCAGCCGCTTGCGCTTGAGATCACTGGTGTCGCGCTCGATGCGCACGCCGCCGAGCGAGCGGGCGACCACGGCACCGCCGCCGCGCAGCTCGAGACTCTTGAACGCGCTCGCGAGTGCCATGACGGCGAGCAGCGCGAGCGAGATGGCGAGTGCCGCGCCGGGATGCGCCTGCACGAAGCCGAGCGGCCCCAGTCGCACGCCGGACACGTCGCGCCCGCCGAGCAGTGTGAACACCACGATATCGATGCCGAGCACGACCGCAGCGAGCGCGAGCGCGAAGCCGAGCACCAGAAACCGCGTGCCGCGGCGGGCGGCGGCCTGATGAGCGTAGAAATCGACCATCTGCGCTACCCGCGAGCGCGCGGGATGCCCATCGCGCTTGCGCGCGATCGCGACGCACGCAGGCACAGGGATGTGCCCGCCGCCGCAGGCGGCGAGCGGCGAGTGAAAACCACGCTTTTCGCTCGCCGCCGCGAGGCGAGTGGCAGGATGCCCGAGCCGAGCTCCATCTAAGTGAAGCTCACCTTGGGCGCCTCGCGCGCCTCGGGCTTTGCCGCCTCCAGCGGCTGCGCGGGAGCAAAGCCGAACATGCCCGCCACCATGCTGCTCGGGAAGGTCTCGCGGTCGTTGTTGTAGCTCATCACGGCATCGTTGTAGGCCTGGCGCGCGAAGGCCACCTTGTTCTCCGTCGAGGTGAGCTCCTCGGAGAGCTGCATCATGGTCTGGTTGGCCTTGAGATCGGGGTATGCCTCCGCGACGGCGAACAGCCGACCGAGCGCGCCTCCGAGCTGCGCCTCCGCGCCCGAGAGCTGCTGCACGGCCGCGGCGTTGGCCGGATTGGCAGCGGCGCTCCTCAAGCCTGCGAGCGCGCTGTTGCGCGCCTGCACGACTGCCTCGAGCGTCTCTCGCTCGTGCTTGATGTAGCCCTTGGCGATCTCGACCAGATTCGGGATCAGGTCGTAGCGGCGCGTGAGCTGTACGTCGATCTGCGCAAAGGCGTTCTTGAAGGCATTGCGCGCGGTGACGAGGCGGTTGTAGGTGCCGATGAGAAAGAACACCAGCACGACGATGACGACGACGAGGATCCAGACCATTGATATCTCCCCCGCAAGGCCCGCCGGGAACGCTACCGGGAAAAGCGTGACTGTCAACCGGTACGAGGCGCGATCCCCCGCCCGGCCTTCCAGGCTGCCGCGGCCGCACGCCGGTCGGGTGGGAATTGCACTGCAAGAGTGATCTGGATTAAGTTGGAACCCAGGCTCGGGACCGTGACTGTCTAGGCATAATGAGAAGCGGACCCCTGCCCGTCACACGACAATAGAACGCAAGAGGCAGCACCGTTGGAACGTCGACTGCACACGCGTCATCGCGCTCGGACGACCGTCTACATCACCACCCCCGGCGGGCGAAGAAAGCTCTGCAAGGCGGTCAATCTGAGCGCCACCGGCGTCTTCATCGAGACTACCAATCTCGGGTTGCGCAAGGGTATGCACGTCGAGCTCGCCTTCGCGATCAACCTGGGCGCCGTTACCAAGCTGCACCGGCGTACCGCGGTCGTCGCACATGTCTCGCGGGGCGGCACCGGGCTCATGATGGAGGCGTACAGCTCCGCCGCCCGCTCGAGCTGAGCCCGCACTCGCCCCACCGAGTGCCCTTCGAGATGCCCGTCCTGCCTCAATTGTCTCATCTCGGATACCATGGGCCTGTTTCCGTAGTGTTTGTCTGTTATATGAGTCAATAAACAGGATGCATGCGCCAACCGACATCTCGCTCGGTTAGCATCGCGCACAGTCCAGCCGCGCGGAAACTGCCTGCATGCTGCGCAACTTCCTGCCTCGAGCCGCGATGGCGGCGATGGCCTTCCTGGCGCTCGGCAGCTGCGCGGCGCTCAGCACCCCGCAGCCTCAGACCCCGCCCCAGGCATCGCGCCCTGCGATGCCCCCGCAGGCCACCGGAGAGAGCACCTTCCTGCCAACGCAGGCGCGTGCGGCCGACCAGGCCTCACGCTGTGTCGATGCGCAGCGCCTCGACCTCCTGCGTCTGCTGCCTCCCCCGCCGGCGGCTGGCTCTGCGCAGGAGCGGGCGGAGCTCGCCGACATGCTGCGCATCCAGGCGACCCGTACCCCGGCCGAGGTGGAGCTGGGACGCAAGGACGTGGCGACGACCGTGTTCCGCTTCGCCGACGCGCTCGGCAATCCGCCCGAGTTCGCACCCGGCAGGCTGCCGCGCACCGAAGCGCTGTTCCGCGATGTCGGCCGCAACGAAGCCGCCATTCTCACCCGGGCGAAAGATGCCTTCGCGCGGCCGCGGCCGTTCCTGGCCGATCCGCAACTGCAGCCGACCATAGCCCGTCCCCCGAGCTTCTCTTATCCGAGCGGACACTCGACCTGGGCCGCAGCTACCGGCCTGGTGCTCGCCGACATGGTGCCGGAGCGGCGCACGCAGATCCTGGCGCGCGAGGCGCAGTACGCCCGTAACCGCGTGGTGGATGGCGTGCACTATCCGAGTGACGTCGCCGCCGGGCAGGTCGCAGGCACGGTGCTAGCGGCCATGCTGTTTGACTGCCCAGCCTTCGCTGCCGAAGAGGCTGCAGCTAAAGCGGAGCTGCGCGGCGCGCTCGGGTTGCCCTGAGCGGGTTGGAACGAGGCCGGTCAGCGGGCCGTTAAAGCTTGCAGTGGCGGTGCAGATCCGCCGTGGCTGCAGGAGAGACCAATCATGGATAGCGACCGCGTGAAGGGTGCGATCAAGAAGAAGACGGGCGAGCTCAAGGAGAATGTCGGCGAGCTCACGGGCGATGAGAAGCTCAAAAGATCCGGTCAGAGCGATCAAATTCGCGGTGCCGTACAGAACACCGTCGGCGGTGTGAAAGACGCGCTGCGCGAAAGCGACAACAAGTCTGCCGATAAGCACTGACGGCGTGACAGTCTCCGCCCCTTGCCGGAACGTGCCCGCTCCGGCAGGGGGCGAAGGCCCGCAGGCTGGCCGTGGCTGCAGCTCCCCGCGCCGGGGTTCGCGCGCAGCTCATCTAAAAGCCCAGCTCGGGCCGCAGCCCGCATTGCCAGGCGAGGCGACGCACCATGCGACGCAATCCGCGCGGGCGCCGCGCGGGGGCGCGTACGGTGTCGTCGAGCTCGCGGTCCCGCACCAGCTGGTTCGCCTCACGAGCAATCTCGTGCACGAATTTGACGACCCGATTCCAGCGCACGATCGCCTCGCTCTGCGAGCCCATCGGCGGGCCACAGGCCCCGCAGCGGCACTTGACCTGCAGACGCCGGCCGCGGCCGGCGAGCTGGGGACACGTGTCACACATCGGGCACACTTCCATGGCGATCGCGGTCATGCTGTCTCCCCCGGCGCGAGCGATTGGATTCGAAGTATTGAATTAAGTTATCCCTCGCCTCTTTCAAATTCTGTGAGGCAGTGCGCGCTTGTCGATCGCACGCGCAAGCTTTTTCATGGCTACGCCGATGCTGCAGCTCGACGCGGCACCCACACTCTCGGAATCAACACCTGCGCAACCTCACCGCGCTGATTGCGCGTCTCGATGCGCATCACCACGCGTCCGCGGTCGGGCTTGGACTCCGATGCAACCTTGTCGATGACCTCCACCTGCACGTGCAGCGTGTCATCGGCGCGCACCGGCCGCTGCCACGTCACGTCCGCGCCGAGCCCCACCGTGCCCGCCGCGAAGCGCGGACCCGCCTCGAGCGACAGGCGCATCGTGATCGCGGCGGTATGCCAGCCGCTCGCGACGAGTCCGCCGAAGAGCGAGCCGCGGGCGGCTTGCTCATCGAGGTGAAAGGGCTGGGGGTCGAATTGCGCGGCGAAGGCACGGATTTCCGCCGCGCGCACGGTGTAGGGGCCGCTGTGGAAGCGCTGCCCGACCTGCACGTCCTCGAAGTACAGCAACTCGGGCGGGGCGCTGCCGGCACTCTCACTCATGCGCAACTGCCGGCGCCATGCTACAGCGGTTGCCCGGCCGCGCGCAGCGGATCGGGCGGCAGCGGAATGAACTCGCCGTCATCGAGAGGCGGCAGCGGCATGCGCCCGGCCCGCCAGTCGGCCTTGGCCTGCGCGATGCGCTCTTGCGAGGAGGACACGAAATTCCACTCGATGAAGCGCGGCCCGATGGGTTCGCCACCCAGCATCATCACGATCGACGGGCCGACC
>DATJSR010000193.1:0-3378 GCA_035504015.1 Steroidobacteraceae bacterium | reverse complement strand
GGCGAGCTCGCCTCGCTCGGCCTGCTCGGCGCCTCCTTGGAAGGCTACGGATGCGCGGGCCTGAGCCCGATCAGCTACGGGCTCATCTGCCAGGAGCTCGAGCGCGGGGACTCCGGCATCCGCAGCTTCGTCTCCGTGCAGTCCTCGCTGTGCATGTATCCAATCCACGCCTATGGCTCCGAGGAGCAGAAGCAGCGCTATCTGCCGCGCATGGCCCGCGGGGAGCTCATCGGCTGCTTCGGTCTCACCGAGCCGCACGGCGGCTCGGACCCTGCGAACATGAAGACCCGCGCGCGGCGACAAGGCGCTGGCTGGGTCCTCAACGGCTCGAAGATGTGGATCACCAACGGGGCGATCGCCGATGTGGCGCTCGTGTGGGCGAGCACCGATGAGGGGATCCGCGGCTTCCTGGTCGATAAGGGGACGCCGGGCTTTGCGGCGAGCGTGCTCGAGCACAAGTTCTCACTGCGCGCCTCGGTGACCTCTGGGTTGTTTCTCGATAACGTCGCCGTGCCCGACAGCCAGGTGCTGCCCGGGGTGAGCGGGCTGAAGGGGCCCCTGTCCTGCCTCACGCAGGCGCGCTACGGCATCGCCTGGGGGGTTATCGGCGCAGCGCAAGCATGCCTCGCGCAGCTGCTCGACTACACCCGCACGCGGATGCTCTTCGGGCGCGTGCTCGCGCAGAACCAGTCGATCCAGACCCGCCTCGCCGACATGGCCCGGCGCATCACGGGCGCACAGCTGCTCGCGCTGCAGCTCGGCCGGCTCAAGGAGCGCGGTGTGATGCAGCCCGCACAGGTCTCCCTGGCCAAGTGGAACAACTGCCGCATGGCCCTCGACATCGCGCGCGATTGCCGCGACATGCTCGGCGGCGCCGGCATCAGCGCCGAGTACGTTCCCATCCGCCACATGCTGAACCTCGAGAGCGTCATCACGTACGAGGGGACCGAGACCATTCATCAGCTCACCCTCGGCCGCGAGCTCACAGGTCTCAGCGCCTTCTGATGTAACGGCGTGATGATCGCGTTCAGATGCTCACGCTCGGTCCGCACCAGCCCGGCAGATAGCCTGCCTCGGGGCTGCGCGCCAGCTTCAGTGCCAGGCGCAGCGCATCGTCGAAGTCTCCCTTGATGAGCTTGCGCCCCACGCGGCGGCGCAGGAAATCCGCCCAGAGAAATTCGCTGAAGGGCGTGGTGTCCTTGGCAAAGCCACCGGCGAGCCGCAGCTCGCCGGCGAGACTGCGATAGGGATCATCCTCGAGTCCGGTGATGCGTTTGGGCAGATCCTGGTAGCTGCGGCGGCGGCCCCGGGTGTCGAAGGGATGCATCCAGCCGCGGTTGTCGAGGTATACCCAGAACGCCTCGCGCGGCAGCGCACGCAGGTCCGCCACGATGGTCGTCGCCACCTCCTTCACGCCCTCGTGGTGCAGCGCCAGCGCCAGATGGTGGTGGTCGATGATGTAGCCTGCGCCCTTCGGTCCCCAGATGACGGGGATCAGGTGATTGCCGAGGAAATCGGGCTTCTTGCGATCGGGGTGCTGCCGCCAGCTCGCGCGCTTGGCCTTCACCTCGCGCATCCCGACCGTGATCTGGGTCGGCCGTAGCTCGAGGATCGGTACGGTATGAATCCGAGGCTCGCGCGAGAAGCTCATGAGTTAGTCCCCACAGACGGCAGGCCTGACCGCACTCAGGGCGATGAGGCCTCTTCCAGCTCGCGCAGGTGCGCGCCCTCGATCCGCCCCAGGTGCAGCGAGGCGTCGTAGAGCACCGCGCCGAAAACCAGCAGCGCGATGCCGATGGCGATGCACGCTCTCAGGTGACGCGACTCGAAGCTGCGGATGCTGCGTGCATAGCCGATGAGCCCGAGCAAGCCCGCGACCACGATCGTGGCGTCGACGCTCGCGCGCTGCCAGTAGCTGCCGCCGAGGTGCAGCCACATGCCGAACTCATCGAAAGTGAGGCCCATGGCGCTGCCATACACGAGCGCGGCCCAGCGCAGTGCGCGTGCGCCGGGAAAGGCGAGCAGCAGATAGGCGCCGACGCCTGCGAGCAGAAAGATGCCGTAGTTGAGATGGTGAACGTGCGTGCCGCGCAAAAAGAAATACAAGTTGGGGATGCGGCGCGACATGATCAGAAAGACCACCGTGCGCGCCAGAATGAAGGTGAGCAGGAACGCTAGGAGCGCGCGCCGCGCGAGCTCGTGCGTGGTGCAATCCTGCCCGGTGCCGAGCGCGCGCACCGCGCCGCCGCTGCCCTCGCCCATCAGGCGAAGGGGCTCACGCCGATGAGCCAGACGTGCAGCCAGAAGGCAAACGCCGCCCAGGCAACGACGCCGATCACCACGCTCAGCAGATCTCCGGTGAGCGTGCCTGGCGGGTATTGCACGTGTTCGCGTCGGTCCCGACGCCGGGAGGCTGCGAAGTCGAGGATTGCCCACAGGAGGAAAGCACCGAAGAGCACCACATCGCGCAGCATGCCGGTCGCCAGCAGATGCCCGAAGGCCCAGGTCTTGACGCCCGCCAGCATCGGGTGGCCCAACTTTGCCTTCAGGTGATTGCGCGGCACGTAGGCCGCCGTGACGAGCACGAAGGCGATGAGCGTGAAGAGCGCGTTGAGATGGCGCAGGGCAAGCGGCGGCGCGTAGAGCGGCACCGGGCGCTCGCGGGCCGCGGCAAATCCCCACACGATGAGCACGAAGCCAAGCAGCGATACGAGCGAGTACAGGGCCTTCCAGCCGTTGAGACCCAGCCGCTCGATCATGCGTGTGCGCCAGCCCCCGGCGAGCACGCGCGTGGTATGCACGCCCAGAAAGAGCACCAATCCGAGGATAAGCAGCGCCATGGCCCTCGCCCCCCGTGCGACCTGCAACGCAGTCTCGGCCGGTTTACCGCGGAACGCAATGGAACCCCCGGCGAGACCCGCCGTTGGGTATCGAAGGACCGGAAGGAGCCTCGCAAGGGACTGCGAAAGATGCGCCGGGCAGGGGTGTTGTTGCCGTGGGTTTTTGGCGTGGCAGCGCTGGCCAGCGCCCCGGCCGGCGCCACCCCGCCGACATTGGGGCGCCTGCACGATCCGGCGGCGACGCAGCTGCCGAGGCGTGCGCATCCCGAGCGCGAATCACCGGCCACGCCCATCAAGCCCGATCTCACGGGACGCGCGCGGGTGGGTGTCGCCTCCTTTTACGCCAGGGAATTCGACGGTCGGGCGATGGCCGATGGGGTGCCGATGAATCCCCGAGGCAACAACGCCGCGAGCAAGACATTGCCGCTCGGCACCATCGCCAAGGTCACGAATCTCGAGACCGGCAAGAGCGCCGTGGTACGCATCCAGGATCGTGGGCCCTACATCAAAGGGCGCATCGTCGACCTCTCCCCGCACA
>DATJSR010000192.1:0-8195 GCA_035504015.1 Steroidobacteraceae bacterium | reverse complement strand
CGCGGGAGTTGAGCTGACCGATGCCATCGTTGCCTTCGGCATTCGAGCCACCCGTGGCGTAGCTGCCAGTGCCGAAGTAGCGCGGTCCGCTGCCGGCCGGGAACAGTGATGATTCGTGCGCTGTCGGATGCGGCTCTTGCGCGTGCTGCTCTTGGATCTCAGCGGGGCTCGCCTGCGCCGGTGGTTGCGTTGAATCGGTCGGCGAGGGCTCGTTGGTGCAGGCGTTCTCTGGCGTGCTCATGTGCGCTCACTCCTAGGCAACTACTTATATCGCGCCCTGGGGCGCCCGCCTAGGATCTTCGCATTGCAGATTGAACACAAGTGCTGCCGGGGGCACGAGGAGATTCCATGAAGACTCGAGTATGGCTCATCGGCTCGATTGCCGCCGCGGCGCTGCTGTTGAGTGTGGCGCTGGAGCGCGGCGCTCTGGGCCAGCGCAGCGGCGGTGGCAGCGCTGGCAGCGCAGCGCACGTCGGTGGGGAAGGGGTGCCCGGCCATGGGGGGCCCAGGCCGGGCGGAGGAGGCTTCGGTCATGGCTCTCCCGGTTGGCGAGGCTACGGCGGACGAGGTTATGGCTGGGGACCTTATTACGCCTGGGGCTGGGGCTTGGGCGTGTATCTGGCAACACTGCCCTGGTACTACACCACCTTCTATTGGGATGGTGTTCCCTACTATTACGGAGACGGTGGCTACTTTGTCTGGAACAGCACCATCGGCGAGTACGAGCAGATCGAGCCCTCTCCAGAGTTGATCGAGCAGGCCACGGCCAAGCCGGCCGGGTCGATGGACCTTTTTGCCTATCCGAAGAACGGGCAAAGCGCCGCTCTGCAAGCGCAGGACAAGGCGGACTGCCAGCGCTGGGCCGCCGGCACGACGGGCTTCGATCCTTCGAAGCCGAGCGCGGCAAGCCCGCAGAACTACCTGCGCGCGGAGGCAGCCTGCTTGGAGGGGCGCGGTTACAGCGTCGAGTAGGCCGCCGGGTTGCTCAGGGTCCATCGAGGATAGGCCTTGGCGACGAAGCCGCTAGCCCGACGCGTGCTCGTGGTGGGGGTCGGACATCCGGACCGCGCCGACGATGCCCTCGGCCCGAGCATTGCACGCCGGCTCGCGGCTTGGCGCACGTCGAGGTCATCGAGTGTCACGGTGACGTGCTCGCTCTGCTGGATCGCTGGAGCGGGTCAGACACGGTGGTGCTGATCGATGCGGCCGCCGCGGTGGGCACACCGGGCAGCATCCATCGCATCGAGAGCGTCGCCGGGGAGCTGCCCGCTGGGCTCGGCCTGCTGTCGACTCATTCAGTCGGGGTGGGCGAAGCGCTCGCTCTGGCGAGTGCACTCGGGAGATTACCGGCCCGTGTGATCGTGTACGCGGTGGAGGCAGGATGCCTGGAGCCCGGCGAATTAGCCATACGGGTTACTACCGATACGCGTGGTTGATCTACACGGCTGCCAGGCACGAGCCGGCGTGCGAGCATGCGCACATGTACCCCATTCATCGCATCCTGGTTGCCATCAAGGACCCGCGGGCGGGCGGTGTGGGCATGCTCGAGAAAGTGGCGCAGCTCGCCCGCGCCCTCGATGCCGATGTCGAGCTCTTTCACGCGCTCTGCGAGCCCGTCTACATCGATTCGATGGGACTTGCCGAGGGCGCCTATCCGGACTTCGAGCAGGACGCGCGCAAGGCGTGCCTCACTCAGCTCGAGCGAGTGGCATCGCGGCTGCGACGCAAGGGGGTACGCACCAGCACGGCGGCTGAGTGGGATTTTCCCGCGTACGAGGCGATCGTGCGACGAGCCGCCCGCACGGATGCCAATCTGATCGTGGCCGACTGCCATGCGCACGCCCATCACGCGCCGTGGCTGCTGCGCTTCACGGATTGGGAGCTGGTGCGTCTCGCCTGCGTGCCCGTGCTGCTGCTCAAGAGTCATCGTGCCTACAAACATCCCCGCATCCTCGCCGCCTTGGATCCCGGCCGTGCCTTCGGCAAGCCAGCCGACCTCGACGGGCAGATCCTGCACATCGGCGGGGCGGTGGCCGATGCCCTGCAGGGGACGCTGCACGCGGTCCACGGCTATGGGCCCGTCATCGCCAATGAGGGGGCCGCTGCCGCCGGCCTGCAGCAGGTGTTGCGCTGGGAGGGGCTGCCGGCGAAGCGGCGCCACCTGCTCGCGCAGGACGGCTGCACGGCGATCGAGACCGTCGCCAGGCAGATCGGCAGTGCCATCGTGGTGATGGGCGCGCTCTCGCGACACGGCATGAGTCGAATGGTGATCGGTAACACTGCCGAGCGGCTGCTCGATCGGCTCGACTGCGATGCTCTCATCGTCAAGCCCGCGGGCTTCCGTAACCGCATCACGCGCGCGTCGCGCGGCATGCCCGTGGTGACAGTGCCGGCGTAGTCGACCGCGAGGGCTCAATCCGCGCGCACGCGCCGCGGCACCCCGCTCTTGAAGCCGCGGGGCTTCACCACCAGCACATCGCACGGCAGACGATCGAGCACACGCTCGGCCGAGCTGCCGATCAGTACGCGACCGAGGGGCGATCGGGAGACCGCCCCCATGACGACGATGCCGGCCCGCAGCTGCTTCACGGCTGCCTGCAGCTCCACGGCGAAATCGCCCATCACGAGGTGGCGCCGCGCGGGCGGCAGCCCGGCTCTGCGGCAGAGCCGCTCAAAAGCACGACGCACCTGATCGCCATGCACCTGCTCGATCTGGGGCGCCTGCCAGATGAGGGGCTCGCCGAAGGGGGCCTCGGCAGCGGCGATGAGCGGCATGTACGCATGAAAGGCGTGCAGGCTGGCGCGCGTCAGCCGTGCCAGGTCGGCGCCGGCGGAAAGCAGCACCGCATCCAAGCGCGCGGGCTTGTCATGCGCATGAAAAGGGTCGACCGCGGCGAGCACCAGGGCACGCTCGCGCAAGCGCGTGGACTTGACGAGCAGCAGCGGGCAGGGGCAATGGCGAATGAGCTCCCAGTCGGTGTTGCGCAGGAACAGTCGGCTGGCAGCCCCATGCGCCTGGGTCGCCGCGATCAGCAGATCGGCCTTCACCTGCACGGCGCGGCGGATGATGGCCTCGTGAGCCGGTCGATCGACCGCGACCTCGGCGCGCACGCGGCACCCGCTGAGGAGGGCGGAGCGCGCGAGGCGCTGGAGCCGCGAGCGAGCCACCTCGGGCGCGCCGTGCGCCTCGGTGAGCGCGTGAAACAGCTCGAGTGTGGCACCGCTCGCTCGGGCGAGGGCCGCCGCCTTGCGCAGCGCGGCTCGCGCAGGCGCATGCACCTCACCCACGGCGAGCACGATTCGTCTGAGCTTCATCGGCATCGACCTCCAACGGCATCTTGCATCGCGAGCATACCTGGCCACGCATGCGGAAAATACGCATTGGCGGCGGGAAGCACGCGCCTGGATGCTCGCTTGCCTTCCGGAGGAACTGCATATCCGCGAAACCCCGCCGCCGAGAGCCACGCACGTGACGAGCCTTCCTCCGGAGCTGCAGGCGCTCACCCGCCCCGAGGCCTACGCGCATCCCGTCGATGTCGTCGAGCTCATCGAGACGCACATCTCCTGGGTGCTGCTCGCCGGTGAGTTTGCCTACAAGATCAAGCGTCCGGTGTGCTACCCCTTTCTCGACATGCGCTCGGCCGAGCGGCGCCGCTTCTTGTGCGAGGAGGAGCTGCGGCTGAACCGGCGATTCGCCCCGCAGCTGTACCTGCGGGTGTGCCAGGTGGTCGCGCACACTGGGGGCGCTCGCATGGACGCCGAGGGTGCGGTACTCGCACACGCGGTGCAGATGCGCCGCTTCGACCCGCTGCAGCAGCTCGACCGACTGCTCGAGCGACGCCGTGTGGAGCCTTACGAGCTCGAGCAGTTCGGTCGCAGCCTCGCGCTCATTCACGAGCGGCTGCCGGTGGTGCCGAGCGGTGCGCTGTGGGGCAGGCCGCAGCACGTGAGGCAGCTGGTGCTGCGCAATGCCCAGGAGTGCGCCGCCGCCGCGGGGGGCTTCGGCGACGGTGCGCGCGTGGAGGCGGTGCGCGAGCGCCTCGAGCAGCAACTCCCGGCAGCAGCAGCGGGCATGGCGAGCCGTCGCGCCTCTGGCTGCGTGCGCGAGTGCCACGGGGATCTGCACAGCCGCAACATCGTGCGCCTTGCCGGGCGTCTCAGCGCCTTCGATTGCCTCGAATTCGAGCCGGATTTTCGTTGGATCGACGTGGCCGAGGAGATCGCGCTGCTCGAGGTCGATCTGGCGGCGCGTGAGCGGCCCCTGCACGCGCATGCCTTTCGCTCGGGCTATCTGTCGCAGAGCGGAGATTACGGGGCCTGTCGGCTGTTGCGCCTCTACGAGGCCCACCGGGCGCTGGTGCGCGCCAAGGTGGCGGCGCTCTCGGCCGCCGGCGCTGCGGCGGCAGCCGAGGCCTGGCGAGCCGAGTATGACCGTCTGCTCGGCTGCGCCCAGCGCGCGCTCGAGCCGCAGTCGCCGCGCCTGGTGCTCACCTGCGGCCTCGCAGGCTCGGGCAAGACGTGGCTCGCCCGAGCGCTCGCACCGCGCCTGGATGCGGTGCACGTGCGCTCGGATGTCGAGCGCAAGCGCCTCGCGGGACTGCCGCAGCTTGCCCGCACGCACTCACAGGCGGGCGCCGGCCTGTACTCGCAGCGGCTCAGCGAGCAGCTCTACGCAAGGCTTGCCGACATTGCGCAGCAGATTCTCGGCGGGGGCTATTCCGTCATCATCGATGCCAGCTTTGCGCGGCGCGCCCACCGCGCGCTGCTGCAGCAGGTGGCGCGGCATCTCGGGCTGCCTACCACGCTCATCTACTGTCAGGCGCCGCTTGCGGTGCTGCGCACCAGGATCAAGTCACGCGCGCAAGAGCGGCGCGATCCCTCCGAGGCGGATGAGGCAGTGCTCAATTGGCAGCTGCAGCACTTCGAGAGCTTGAGCCCCGAGGAGGATCTCGAGGTCGTGCACCTGACGAGCTCCGACGGGCAGGCCTTCGAGCAGCTCTGCCGCCTGCTCGGACCGGGCTTGTGTCGCTGAGGCGGCGCGCGGCTCAGGGGGACATTGCGGCTCAGCGGGGCGCCGCGGCGCCTGGCGGCCCGGCCCCGTTCGCGGGGCTGGGGCCGTCCTCCCGCGAGGCGCGCAATGCGCTCGCGTAAGCGGCGAGTGTCCCGAGCTCCGCGTCCTGCAGCTTGAGCAGCGCGCGCGTGTGATCGCGCTGCATGGATGCACGGCGTCCCTGGGCGGCATCCTGCAGTTGCTCGAGCACATATTGCGGATGCTGTCCCGCGAGGCGTGGCACCGCGCGACGCTCATCACCCTGACCACTGTCCCCATGACAGGCGCGGCAGTGACGCGCGTAGAGCTCAGCGCCTTGAGCCCCCGGTGCGGCGCCTACGGGTGCCATGCGCGGTGGCAGCGAGCTCACGAAGCCGATCACATCGGCGAGCTGCTGCGCATCGGCCAGGTGGTGGCTGTCGACGAAGTGCTGCATGCGGATGTTGAGCCGATCGTCGTGGCGAAACGCCACGACCTGCTTCATGAGCACACGCGCGTACTGCCCGGCGATGGCCGGGACCGAGCCATCCGCGGCGCCTGTGCCATCGGCGCCGTGGCAGGCGGCGCAGGTCTCGAAGGCGCGCTCGCCGCGCGCGAGGTCCGGTGTGAGCCGCAGCGCGCCTTGGACCTCATCGGCGGCCGTGGATACGGCGTGCGCGTGTCCCGAGGCGAACACGGCAGCCGCGCACGCAAGCCTCACGCACAGTCTCGCAAGGCGGGTAGGGGTGCCCATGGGGAGGCGACTCACAGTCCGGGGGCCGTGACTGGCCAGGCGATGATGCGCGCACCGCGCGTGGCACGCGCGATGCGGCTCGCAAAGTGCGCCGGCTTGACGATGAGCACGTCGCAGCTCAAGCGATCGATGATCCGCTCGGCCGTGTCCCCGAGGAGCAGCCGCTTGAGCCCGGAGCGGGAGATGGCGCCCATCACCAGCAGCCCACATCCCAGCTCCTCTGCGGTCTCGATGATCGCATCGACCGGATGGCGGCCGACGAGATGGCGCCGCGCCGGCGCAATGTGGCTGGCGCGCACTGCGCGGGTAAGCGCGGCTTGGGCACGCTCCAACGTCGAGCGGCGCACGCTCTCGATCGCCTCCGCGGAGATGAGCTGCGCGCCATCGAGTCCGACGGGCATCGGGTCGTAGGCGTAAACCGCGTGCAGCACACCCCCGAGCGCCTTCGACACGATGCTCGCCTGGCGCAGGATCTGCCGATCGAGCTTCGCGGGCTTGGCGAAAGCATGTAACGGGTCGACCGCGGCGAGCACCGCCGGGCGGCGGTAGGGGCGGATGCTCCTCACGAGCAGCACCGGCACCGGGCTGCGGCGCACGAGCTCCCAGTCCGTGAAGCGCAGGAGCCATGCAGCACGGTGCCGCGCGGGGTGTGCCTCGGCGATGATGAGATCGGCGCGTGTCTTGGCCGCCTGACGCAGCACCGCCTCGTGCGCCGGATAGTCCCATTCCACCACGCTGCTCGCCTGGATGCCGCTGCGACGCAGTTTGGCGGCCAGGGACTCTAGCCGGCGCAGCTGAGCCTGGCGCTGCGCCTCCTGGGCCTCGGCAAAGGGCGGCGCGCCCGCCTCGGGAGCCTCGATGTAGACCGGATCCGCGAGGCCGTGAAAGAGAATGACGCGCGCACGCATACCCCGCGCGAGCTGCGCAGCCTTCTGCACGGCGGGCAAGGAGCGGGCGGCAGGGTTCTTGATGGCGACGAGGATGCGACGGATCGAGGGCATGCGGGTACTCCGCGGCGATGGACTTATCGTTGAGGATGATCCACGCGCGCAGCGGAAGCGATGCGTAGGTTCCGCCGCGCCTACGTAGAACTACCTACCCGCCGAGCGCATCGGCCGTGCGTTCTCACACCGGCAACAGCGACTTCATGAGGCCGATGAGCTCGTCCGCGCGGATCGGCTTGCTGGCGATGCGGATGCCCGGATCCGGCGGCAGATCGCGGATCGTGGCCGACGTGTCCCCGGTGATAAGCACGGCATTGAGCCCCGGGCCTGCGACCGCGCGTGCACGGACGATGACATCGAGCCCCGTGTCGCCCTGCTGCAGGTGGTAGTCGGTGACCAGAAGATCGATCCGCGGGTTAGCCGTCAGCTGCTCGACCGCCTCCGCCAGCGATCCCGCCGGGACGACCTCGAACCCCTCCACCTTCAGAAGCATGGCGGTGGCTTTGCGTACCCCCGCATCATCATCCACGAGGAGCACGCGCGGGGCACCGCCCACGTTCGGCTTCGCAACCGCAACGGAGGGCGGCGCTCCGGTGGCGCCCGGCATGGCACTGCCCGCCGGCAGCTCCAGGGTGAATACGGACCCGGCGCCAGGCGCGGAGCGCACCTCGAGCTTCAGATCGAGCAGTCGCACGAGGCGCTGCACGATGCTCAGGCCCAGGCCGTAGCCCTCGCGAGTCGTGTTGCTGCCCACGCCGATCTGATAGAACTCGTCGTAGATATAGGGAAGCTGATCGGGGGCCATCCCGACGCCGCTGTCGCCGACCTCGATCTGCACGCTCTGCGGGCTCGCGAGCGCGCGCAGCCTCACCCAGCCGCGGCCGGTGTACTTGATGGCGTTCGATACCAGGTTGCGCAGGATCTGCCCGACGAGGGAGGGGTCCGAGTAGACGCTGACGGCGGCAGGCTCCACCCGCAGCTCCAGGCCCTTGCTGGCCGCGAGCGCCGCGAATTCCGTGCGCAGCTGCTCGAACAGCGCCGTGACGGTGAAATCGGTGGGGTCGGGACGAATCGCACCCGATTCGAGCTTGCTGATGTCGAGCAGCGCGTTGAGCAGGCGCGACATGGCATCGATCGCCTGCTCCTGCTGCGCCACTGCCGCGACGGCGGTCGGCTCGCTGACCATCCGCCGCAGCGTGCCGTTGAGCAGCGACAGGGTCTGCAGCGGCTGACGCAAGTCGTGACTGGCGGTCGCCAAGAAGCGGCTCTTCGCCTGGTTCGCGCGCTCCGCGGCCTCGCGCGCGAGCTGCAGCTCGGTCTGGATGCGGCGGCGCTCGGAGACATCGCGGATGGCGGCGGCGACCAGCTGGCGCGCGCCATCGATCACCGGGCTCAGGCTGATCTCCACGGGCAGCTCGGTGCCATCCTTGCGCAAGGCATGCAGCTCGAGGTTGATGCCCATCGGACG
>DATJSR010000191.1:0-18343 GCA_035504015.1 Steroidobacteraceae bacterium | reverse complement strand
ATGCGCTGCAGAATGTCATGCGGCGCTTTGTCGCAACGCACCAACTCAAGCTATGACCGAGCCACTCGCCACCGAAATCAAGCTACGCACGCGCTCACGGCTGCTCGAAGTCGCCTTCGCCGACGGCAGCCGCTTCGAGCTCCCGTTCGAGTATCTGCGCGTGTTCTCCCCCTCCGCCGAGGTCAAGGGACACGGGCCAGGCCAGGAAGTGCTCGTCACCGGAAAGCAGAACGTCGCTATCCGTGCCATCGAGCCGGTCGGGCAGTACGCCGTCAAGCTGGTGTTCGATGATGGGCACGACACCGGCCTTTACACCTGGAAGTACCTGCACGAGCTCGGTCGCGAGCGCGCCCAGCGCTGGGCGCAGTATCAAGCTCGGGTGCGGGATGCCGCCGGTTGAGGCTCAGGTTCAGGCGCAGGCCGCCCGCCGGCCGAGGCTCAGGTATCGGCCGTATCGGCCGTATCGGCCGTGCCAGCGATGATGCGCTCGGCGCATTCCAGCTGCCAAAGCGAGAAGCACTTGATGTGGAAGCGCAGGCGCTGCTCTGGGCCGGGAAAGACGTCGTACTCGATCTGGGTCGGCAAAATCTGCTGAGCGCAGACCGAGCAGGCACGGTCGTGGCCGTAGCCGGCATCGAGATGCGCTACCCGCATGACCGGGAGCTCGCCCACATCGATGCGCTGACGCACGAGCGTGCGAAGCGCGGACTCGGAGATAGAAGGGCCTGGCACGAGCTAGAGGTTCCTTGGCTTGCCTGGTGCGATTCTGCAAGCGCCGCCGCCCGCGCACTGTCCGGCAGCGGACAGAAAAAAGGGCCGAGCTCGATCGAACCCGGCCCACTCTTGTCTCAAGACCCCCGTTTGGCCCTCGCTCGAGGCTTGCGCCTCACACGTGGACACCGTCGCGATTCTGCGCAGCACCGGTAACGAATTGCAACTGGCGTGTGCCGTCGGGGCGCTTAGAATCGCACGAGGAGCCCCCGCCGCGGCTTCAGGGGGCCATCAGCGACACGGAGCAGCGATGAGCGACGATCCGTATGCGAATTTCGGGTTTCAGCGCGTGCCACGCTCGCGACACGCGCAGCGGGTGCGAGGCGTTTTCGATTCGGTCGCAGATCGCTACGACCTGATGAACGACCTGATGTCGGGTGGGGCGCACCGGCTGTGGAAGCGCTTCACGCTCGAGCTCACGCACCTGCGACCCGGACAGCGCGCCCTGGATGTGGCCTCCGGCACCGGCGATCTGGCGGCGGGACTTGCCCGGCAAGTGGGCGATTCGGGTCTGGTGGTCGTCACCGACGTGAACGCCACCATGCTCGAGCGCGGCCGCGAGCGGCTGATCGATGCGGGCCTCGTCGCCAACCTGCGCTACGTGCAGGCGAATGCGGAGGCGTTGCCCTTCGCGGATGCGAGCTTTCACTGCGTCACGATCGGCTTCGGCTTGCGCAACGTCACCGACAAGGCCGCGGCGCTGCGCTCGCTGGCGCGAGTGGTGAAGCCCGGCGGGCAGCTGATCGTGCTCGAGTTCTCCCGGCCGATCCCTGCCCTGCGACCGCTCTACGATGCCTATTCGTTCCGCGTGCTGCCACTCCTCGGCAAGCTCGTGGCGCGGGATGAGGCGAGCTATCGCTATCTCGCCGAATCGATCCGTGTGCATCCCGATCAGCAACAGCTGCTCGCGATGCTGCGCGAGGCGGGGCTCGAGGACTGCCGTTATCACAACCTGAGCGGCGGCATCGTGGCCGTGCACCGTGGCTACCGCTATTAGAGCGGCGGCCAAAAAGGCGTGGCTTGTTGCCGCCTACTAACGGTACAGCAGCACGTCCTCGCGCTCGTTGCGCCAGGCCACCTCGTCCGGGGCGGCGAGCGCCTCGAGATCGCCAGCCGCGGCCTCGGGGTCCTCGATCCAGCATCGCAGCAGATCGCTGCCGTTGATCACATCGAAGGCGAGCCGCTCGCGCTCGTATTCGTAGGGGAACTCCCGCCACAACCCGTAGTCGGGCGCGAGCCGGCGCAGCGCCTTGAGGGCGAGCGCGACGAGTCGCCAGGGCCGGAAGACCTCGTGCCCGTAGCCGGGATCGTCCACGTGAATCTGCACGCCAGCGCAGAGCTGACCGGCGTGCTTGTGAAACGTCGGCTCGAACCAGCACAGTCGCAGCCGTGCGCCGCGCAGCCAGTCGGGCGCGAGCGCGCGCATCTCGGCGAGCAGCCTGGCGCAGTCGAGGTCGGGCGCGCCGAAGAGCTCGAGCGGCCGCGTGGTGCCGCGCCCCTCCGACAAGGTCGTGCCCTCGATCATCACCGTGCCGGCATACGAGCGGGCCATGCTGAGGCTCGCCGCATTGGGGCTCGGATTGACCCAGCTGCGCTCGCCGAGCGGCCAGCCATAGCCCGGCGCGCGGGCAGGCTCCCAGCCCTCGAGCGTGACGACTTGCAGCTCCACATCGAGGCGCTGCGTGCGCACGAACCAGTGCGCCAGCTCCCCCAGCGTCAGCCCATGACGCATCGGCAGGGGACCGGCACCGACGAAGCTCTCCCAGCCCTCCCGCAGCCGCAGACCCTCGATGGGTCGGCCGGCCGGATTCGGCCGATCGAGCACCCAGACCGCCTTGTGCCGGCGGGCCGCCTCCTCGAGCACATAGCGCAGGGTCGTCACGAAGGTATAGATGCGGCAACCCACGTCCTGCAGATCGACGAGCAGCACGTCGAAGCTGTCCATCATGGCGGGCGTCGGCCGGCGCACGGCGCCGTACAGGCTGAATACCGGGATGCGGTGCACCGGGTCGACGAAGTCGCCCGATTCGATCATGTTGTCCTGCTTGTCCCCCCGCAACCCGTGCTGCGGACCGAAAGCGGCGGTGAGCTGCAATTCCCGCAGGGCTGCGAGCGCATCGAGCGAGTGTGTGAGGTCCTGGGTGACCGAAGCGGGATGCGCGAGCAGCGCAAGGCGCCGTCCGGCAAGCGGCCGGCGCAGGGCAGGGTCGGCGAGCAGTCGGTCGATGCCGGTTCTCATGGCGCTCAGATGTCGAGGGCGAAGCTGCGCGGGTGGTGAAAATCCGCCCGCCCGGGCGCATGGCGCAGTGCCCAGTATGACAGCCGACCCGAGACCTCCTCGACCACCACGGCCAGCGCCAGGCGCGCCGGGCTGCCGGCGGGCAGCCCGAGCGACAGCCGCGCCTCCAGGGTGAGCGCATTCTCATCGCAGGCGACGCGGATCGCCGGCGGCTCGATTCCCGCGGCCGGTGTCATGCCCTGACGATAATCGCTGAAGCGGTAGGCCGCCCACTGCCCGGAGGGGGCGAGATTCCACTCGAGGTAGCCCCCGCCCACGCTCTGCGGAGCCACGAATGCCTCGCAGCAGGTGTGGCGCCAGAGCTCATCGGTGCGCCGGGCGGACACGAGCCCCGGCAGGCGCAGCCGCGCCGGATCACCGCGCAGCGCATAGCGCACCGCCAGCTGCTCGGCCTGGCGATGCACGTGCGCATCGATGCCCGCGAGCGCAGCGCAGGGGGTCTCCGGATGACAGCACAGGCTCAGGGGCGGAAGTTCGTCGCTCACGCTTTGGATGCTACCGCAGCGCTCGCGCGGCGCGAGCGCACGTGGATCACAGCTCCCGTCCCTTGCCTGCCGAGCCGCGCTCCCGGCTGCCACGGCGCCTTCGCGTCGCTCGCCTGCTCCCTCATAATAGTCTCCGGCAGGCCTCAGGCCATTTCGCCCCGGACGACGACCGTGTGCTCATGCTGACCTCGACGCTCGAAGCGCTGCTCAATCGCGGGCTGCCGCGCTCCCCCCGCGCCCGCGAGCTGGTGAGCGAGCTCTCAGGACGCACCCTCGCCATCGAGGCGGTCGGGATAGGCGCGTGGGCGCTCAGCTCGGATGGCAACGGCATCCACCTGCGCCGCGAGCGCGTGGCCAACGCCGATGTGCGCCTGAGCGGTGGGCCGCTCTCGCTGTTGCGGCTGCTCGCCGCCGCGTCCGCGGTCGACCCGCCGAGTGGTCTATCGCTGCACGGGGATACACACCTCGCGGATCGCTTCCGCGAGCTGCTGCGGCTGCTGCAACCCGATCTGGAGGAGGAGCTCGCGCTCGCCATCGGGGACGTGCCGGCACACGAGCTCGCGCGCCTCGCGCGCGGCACGCTCGGCTGGCTCAGCCGCGCCGCCGACACCACCCTGCGCAACCTCGCCGAGTATCTCGCGCACGAGCGGGGCGATCTGGTGTCGCGCGCCGAAGGGCGGCAGCTGCTCGGCGGTGTAGACGTGCTGCGCGACCACGTGGACCGGCTCGCCGCTCAGGCGGAGCTGCTGGCGCAGCGCATCGAGGCCGGACGGCGCTCGGCGTGATCATCGCCAGGCCGGCTGGGGAGCGGCTTCGGCTGAGATTGCGCATCCTCGCACGGCTGGTGCAGATCCAGCGCGTGCTCCTCAAGCACGGGCTCGACGACTTCGTCCGTGCCACGCACCTGTATCGCCCGATCCGCCTGCTCGTGCTGCTGTATCCAGGCCTGTGGCGCGGCCGGCGCCAGCCCTTGAGTCGCGGCGAGCGGCTGCGCCTGGCGCTCACCGAGCTCGGCCCGATCTACGTCAAGTTCGGCCAGGCGCTCTCCACCCGGCGCGATCTGCTGCCCGCGGACATCGCCGACGAGCTCGCGAAGCTGCAGGACCGCGTCCCGCCTTTCCCGGGAGTGCTCGCCCGCGGCATCATCGAGCGCGCCTACGGGCGGCCCCTGACGCAGCTGTTCGCCGAGTTCGACGAGACGCCACTCGCCGCGGCCTCGATCGCACAGGTACACGCCGCGCGACTGCCTAACAACCAGGAAGTCGTGATCAAGGTGCTGCGGCCGGGCATGCGCCAGGTAATCGCGCGCGACCTCGAGGTGCTCTACGCGCTGGCGCAGCTCGCGGAGCAGTACTGGCCGGAAGGTCGGCGCCTGCGACCGCGCGAGGTGGTGGCGGAATACGAGAAGACCGTACTCGATGAGCTCGACCTCATGCGCGAGGCGGCGAACGCTGCCCAGCTGCGCCGCAACTTCGCCGGCTCCGACCTGCTCTACGTGCCCGAGATCTTCTGGGACTACTGCCGCATCGACGTAATGGTGATGGAGCGCATTCGCGGCGTGCCCATCAGCGACATGGCGCGGCTGCGTGCCGCGGGAACCGACATTCGGCGTCTGGCGCAGAACGGCGTGCGCATCTTCTTCACGCAGGTGTTTCGTCACAACTTCTTTCACGCCGACATGCACCCCGGCAACATCTTCGTGCTCATCGACGAGCCGCGCCAGCCGCGCTACGCCGCGGTCGACTTCGGCATCGTCGGCACGCTCGACCCGCGCGATCAGCACTATCTCGCGGACAACTTCCTGGCCGTGTTCGATCGCGACTACCGGCGCGTCGCCACGCTGCACGTCGAGTCCGGCTGGGTACCGCCGAACACGCGCATCGACGAGATGGAGTCCGCGGTGCGCACCGTGTGCGAGCCGATCTTCGATCGCCCGCTCAAGGACATCTCCTTCGGCAACATTCTGCTGCGGCTCTTCGAGATCTCGCGCCGCTTCAACATGGTGATCCAGCCGCAGCTCATCCTGCTGCAGAAGACCCTGCTCAACGTCGAGGGCCTGGGACGCGATCTGTATCCGGAGCTCGATGTGTGGAATACCGCCAGCCCGATCCTGCGCGAATGGATGCGCGAGCGCATGAGCGGACGGCACGTGCTCGCGAGCATCCGCCAACAGCTGCCCGAGCTCATCGAGGCGGCCCGCTCGCTCGCACCGCTCGTCAAGGGCGCCGTGCACAGCGCGCAGGACGGCCGGCTGCGCCTGAAGCTCGATGTGGACCTCGAGTCTCTCAAGCTGCACCTGCACCAGACGAGCCGGCGCCGCGAAGCCGTCATCATCGGTACGGGCTTGGCGCTCGGCGGCCTCGTCTGGCTCGGATTTGCGCGCCCGCCCGGCTGGCTCGGCTGGCTGCTGCTCGCGGTCGGCGTCGCATGGGTCGTGGTGGGGCGGCGACGTTGATTGCGCAACCGCGCGTGGGCCCACGCACGAGAGCGCGCGGCGCGCGTTGCCGCAGCGGCAGCGGCAGCTGGAGTCGTCACCGGTCCGGGGTGGACGGCAGCTGCAGCGCTGGGGTAGCCTCAATGGTCCTGCGGATGGATCTCCATGCAAAGCTCCCGTTCTCTCACGGAAGGCTCGATCAGCCACAGACTGTTGATGTTCGCCGTGCCGATCCTCATCGGCAACGTCCTGCAGTCGCTCAACGGCTCGGTGAACTCGTTCTGGATCGGCCACTATCTGGGCGAGGCCGCCCTAACCGGCAGTAACAACGCCAACGCGGTCCTCTTCCTGCTGCTCGGCGCGCTCTTCGGCGCCTCGATGGCGGCCACCATCCTCATCGGCCAGTACCTCGGCGCGCGTCGTCCCCACGATGCCAAACGCGTCGTCGGCACCAGCACCACCTTCGCGCTGATCATTTCCTCGCTGATGACCGGCCTGGGGCTCGTGCTCTGCGTGCCGCTGCTGCATGCGATCCAGACACCGGCTGCGGCGGTGCCCCTCGCAGCGGCCTATCTGCGTGTCATCTTCCTCGCGCTGCCCTTCATGGTGCTCTACATCTTTGCCACCTCGGTGCTGCGCGGCGCCGGCGACTCGAAGACGCCCCTGTATTTCCTGCTGCTCTCGGTGGGGCTCGACATCGGGCTCAACCCGGTCTTCATCTTCGGGCTGGGGCCCGTGCCGCGGCTCGGCATCGCCGGCTCGGCGCTCGCCACCCTGCTGGCACAGGCCATCAGCCTCGTGACGCTGATCGTTTATCTCTACCGGCGCAAGCATCCTCTCTGTCTGCACAGCAACGAGCTCGCGCTGCTGCGCATCGACTGGTCGATCGTCAGCACGCTCATCGGCAAGGGGGTGCCGATGGCGCTGCAGATGATCGTGGTGTCGCTGTCGATGCTGCTCATGAACTCGCTGGTCAACCGCTTCGGGATCGACACCACGGCGGCCTTCGGCGCGGCATTCGTCGTGTGGAACTACATCCAGATGCCCTCGTTCGCGATCGGCATGGCGGTGTCCTCCATGGCCGCGCAGAACATCGGCGCGCAGAAGTGGGAGCGCGTGGCGGCCGTTGCGCGCGTCGGCGTGCTCTATCAGATGTTGCTCACCGCATCGCTGGTGCTCGCCATCCAGCTCGTGAGCGCGCACGCCTTCGGGGTGTTCCTGCCGGAGCATTCCGCGGCGCTGCCGATCGCGGTCCACCTGAATCGCATCGTGTCCTGGAGCTTCGTCTTCTTCGGCGTCTCGCTGGTACTCTTCGGTGTGGTGCGCGCCAATGGCGCCGTGGTGATCCCTCTGCTGACACTGGTGTTGACACTGCTCGGCATCCGCTTCCCGCTGGCGCTGCTCATGGAGCCGAGCCTCGGCTCCAACGCCATCTGGTGGAGCTTCCCTGCCTCCTCGCTCGTGTCGGTGCTGCTCGGCTTCGCCTACTACCAGTGGGGCGGCTGGCGCACCGTGCGCCTGATCGACCCGCGCCTTCAGGGCGCTCCGGGCACGCAGGCTGCGGCGGGCGCGCCGGCGCAGGAGCAGATCGGGGCCGGCTGAGGCCTGCCTGTTGGCCCGCGCCTCGACCACCCATCCGGCGGGTGCTGCATCAACGCGCCAATTTCGCGGATCTCGATGCATCGAGCATCTTGACGGCGTGCGCGATGGGAACGGCGAAATTCGAGCCGGAGAAGTCCGACAGGATCGCAAAGTTCACGCCGATCACTTTTCCGCTGGCATCGAACACGGGGCCGCCGGAGCCGCCGTGGGTCGTTTGGGCGTCGTAGACCAGTCGATCGGGTCCGACCACACCGAGATGGCCCTGTGTCACCAGCGGCCGTATCAGCTTCCTTCGCGCAAGCTCCTGCACGAGGGCCTCGGTGTCGTTCCCAACTGCCTGGGCAATCCCTTTGAGCGTCGGCTCATCGACGCGGGCGAGAATCCCTTCGACTCCTGTCGGGTAGCCGATCAGGACGACCGGCCCGCCCGAAATCGCCACTTCCTCATCGAGCAGCACCGGCCGCGGATGGCTCTGAGGCAAGTCGACCGCTGCCAGCCCCAGGTCTGAGTCCTCGCTCAGGCGCTGTACGCGCAAGGGCATCGGCGTCTCGCTGCCGGGGAAATAAGCGCGCAGCGACAGGATCTTCGGCCGGAAAGCATCCCCGGAGACGGGGATCGCGCGAGGGTTGTGCCACCACGGCTCGAGTACGTGGTGATTGGTGAGGACGTGACCTGCGGTGTCCACCAGAAAGCCGCTGCCAAAGACGTGCATGTGCAGCGGCGGACCGTCGCCCTCGGTGCTGAGGGCGATATTGCCTTTGGCATCGGTGATCGGGTCGCCATGCACGTCGAGCCCCGCAAACCTGAGCTCGGCACCACTTGTCTTGTCGACGAAGCCGAGCACCGCGTAGATGAGACAGACGCTGTTCGAATACTCCCGCACGATCTGCTGTGCGATGCGCGACTCGTTCTCGAGCTTTCCGATCCGGGAGTTGGCCTCCTTCAAGCGGTTGTCGAGATCGGCGATCGAGGGCCCGCTCGAGCTGGCGATCTTGTCGCGCAGGTCTGCGCTCTCCGCCCGCAACTGCGCCAGCTGCTGACTCACCGAGGCAGTCAGTTGCTCGCTGTGCGCCTCGCGGCTCTTTTGTGCGCGCTGCAGCAGCTGGTCTTGAGTGAGTATCTCGGAGCGCAGGCCTTCCAGCTGCAAGACCAGACTGGCGTCGGCCTTCTTGCTCACCTGAGTGTTGCGAACCGCGATGGCCACGCCCACTGCCGCCAGCGCGATCACGAGGCCGAGTGCCAGCCAGCGTTTGTTGCCAGTTTCCTTCTGCGCCACGATCGCCGCCAATGCCGCTTCGGCCTCGTGCTCCTTGCGCTTGGCGTCGAGCACCTCCGAGCGCAGGCGATCGTCCGGCGCCTTCTCGCGCAACTGCGCCCGGATTCGCGCAAAGAGCTCGACGGGCTCGAAGGGAATGCTGAGGACGTCATCCGCGCCCAGATCGAGCGCGCGGCTGCGCTCCAGGGGCCCACCGTCGGCGAGCAGGATGATCTTCACCGGCGCCGTGCTCTCGTGGCTCTTGAGCTCGCTGAGCAGACCGCAGCAGTCGAGTGTGCGCACATCCGTCTGCAGCAGAATGAGATCGGGATGCTGCTCGACGGCCGTATGCACGTCCGCGCTTTCCGGCGTCGCCACGTCGTACCCGGCGCGCGAGAGCTCCGCGACGAGCCTTGCGCTCAGATCGCGATCGACGCGAAACAGGAGAATCTTCGTCATGTCGCATTCTCGTCCCGGCCGCCCCGAGGTCCCCGCGGCTCGACCCAGATCGCACGCGCGTAGGCGCACAGCTGCAGGTCCTCATCGAAGAGCGCGGTGCCCGACTCGTGCTTGCGGCCGCTGCGTGCGATGCGCCAGCCGACGACCACGCAGCGCTCACCGATGTGCACACGTCGGTCGACGTGCGCGACGAACTCCCCGAGAAGCGCCACGCGCGCATCCGGCGAGGCCGCAAACCAGCCCGGGCAGTCGAGCGCCGCCCACATGAACTCGGGGCGCACCTTGCCATCGCCCGCATCGAGACTGTCATCTGCGACCCAGGGCGCGGCGACACGCGCTCCCGAGTCACTCGCCTCGGATTCGAGCAGACCCGGGAAGATGCGCAGCCCGTCACCGCGGGCGCGCTGCGGCCCGCAGACGAAGCAGGTTGGGAAGGGATGCTGAGTGAGGCCTCTGCAATGGCGTGAGGCCTCGACGGCCTGCAGATAATCCGGTGCCGCGACATCGGGGACGCTGAGCGGCTGCCGCCGCGTCGTCGCGACCGGCTCGCCTTGGCGGAGCACCTCGATCAGCCCGTCGTCGGCGACTCGTACCTCGAGCGGCACAGCGAGCGGCGGCGGTCGCAGCAGCCGCACCGCCACCGGCCCTTGAGCGTGAGCGGCAACGAGGCCCGCGAAATAGCCGCCATTCGCGGACTGCGGCGGTCCACAAAAGCGAGGTGCGATGCAGAGCGGCTCGGGCACGCGCGAGATGATAGCCGGTTGTGCGAGCACAGGCCCCGTGGCGCTGGGGCCCCGTGGCGCCGGGGCCTCGCGGCGCTGGGGCCTCGCGGCGTTTGCCCAGGCCGCGCCCGGTTCAGTCCCGCAGGCTCGCAAGCCAGGCCGCAGCATCCTCACCGCGTTCCTGCCGCTCGATGATGGCGGAGCCCACGATGACACCATCGACGTGCGCGCGCAGCCGCTCGATCTGCTCGCGGCTGCGTATGCCGAAGCCTGCGCACACGGGCAGCGCCGTCGTGGCGCGCACCGCATCGAGGTAGCCGAGCGTCTCATCCGGTGCGGCTGCATTGCGTCCCGTGGTGCCGGTCATGGTCACCGCATACACGAAGCCCTGACTCGCCGCGCACACCTGCTGCAGGCGTGGGGCGCGCGTCACTGGTGTGACCATCTGCACCAGCGCGAGGGCTTCCTGCGCGAGCGCCGCACGCAGCGGGGAGCTCTCATCGAAGGGCAGATCCGGGACGATGAAGCCGCTGACGCCTGCGCGGGCGGCGGCGCGCGACAGGCGCTCGAGGCCGAAGGCGAGCAGCGGATTCAAATAGCTCATGAGCAGCAACGGCACGCGGGGTGGAGGCAACTCCCCGAGCGAGCTCAGAATCCAGCCAAGCGTGACGCCCTGCGCGAGGGCCGCCTGACTCGAGCGCTGAATGGTGATGCCGTCGGCCATCGGATCGGTAAAGGGCACGCCGATCTCGATCACATCCGCGGCACGCCCGAGCGCCTGCAGATCGAGCCCGAAGCGCTCGCGCCGGGGATAGCCTGCCGTGAGGTAGGCGACGAGTGCGACTTGGCCGCGCTCGCGGGCCGCGCGGATCGCGTGCGCGATGCGCTCACCGCCAGCGGCTGCCGCGGCGCTCACGAGCGCACCCGAGGAGCATCGAGCAAACTCTGCTGCAGGGTCGACATGTCCTTGTCGCCTCGCCCCGAGAGTCCCACCAGAATCCGCCCTGCCGGATTCTGCGCCGCCCAGCGCTTGGCGCCCGCGAGCGCATGCGCGCTCTCGAGCGCGGCGAGAATACCCTCGCACTCGGCACACTCGCGCACCGCCTCGAGCGCCTCCGTATCGCTTGCAACCTCGTAGCGCGCTCTGCCGATCGCCAGCAGCAGCGCGTGCTCCGGCCCCACGGCGGAGTAGTCGAGCCCGGCCGAGATCGAGTGAGTCTCCTGCACCTGCCCGTGCTCATCCTGCAGCAGCAGGGTGTACGTGCCGTGCAGCACCCCGGGGCGGCCGTAGGCGAGCGTTGCGGCGTTGGCCCCGAGCTCGCTGCCGCGGCCGCCCGCCTCGATGCCGATGATGTCCACCGCCTGATCGGGCACGAACGCATGGAACAGCCCGATGGCGTTCGAGCCGCCGCCGACGCACGCCATCACGGCCTGGGGAAGGCCACCGGCTTGCTGCTGCAGCTGCGCGCGCGCCTCGCGACCGATCACCGCCTGCAGCTCGCGTACCAGGTAGGGGTAGGGACTGGGGCCCACCGCCGAGCCGAGCAGATAGTAGGTGCCAAGGGGGTCGGCCACCCAGTCGCGCAATGCTTCATCGATCGCAGCGCGCAGCGTGCGGTCACCACTCTTCACGGGCACGACCGTCGCACCGAGCAAGCGCATGCGACCGACGTTCGGTGCCTGGCGCTGCATGTCCACCTCGCCCATGTACACCGTGCACGGCAGCCCGAGCCGCGCACATGCCGCGGCGCTCGCGACGCCGTGCTGTCCGGCGCCGGTCTCCGCGACGATGCGCTGTGCGCCGAGGCGTTGCGCGAGCAGGGCCTGGCCGAGCGCGTTGTTGATCTTGTGCGCGCCGGTATGCGCCAGGTCCTCGCGCTTCAGCCACACCTCCGCGCCCCAGCGCCGCGAGAGCCGCGCGGCGTAGGTGAGCGCCGTCGGGCGGCCGACCCAGCTTGCGAGCTCACGCGCGAACTCGGCCTGGAAATCGGGAGCGTGCAGGTGCGTGCGCACACCCTCCTCCAGGCGCTCGAGTGCCGGAATCAGCGTCTCCGGAACGTAGCGGCCCCCGAAAGGGCCGAAACGGCCGCGTTCATCGGGGAGCGCGCCTGCGAGGGCCTGCTCGAGCAGACGCTGCTGCTCGTTGCGTTCGAGTAATGGGCTCATGGGGGTACCTCCCGGCAGGGCTGCGCAAGCGTCCGCAACGCGGCCCGCGCAGCGGCAACGAATCGCTCGATCTTCTGCGGGCTCTTCACCCCGGGGCGCTCTTCGACGCCGCTCGAGACATCGACCCCGAAGGGGCGCACCGCAGCGACGGCCGCCGCGACCGTGGTGGCGCTCAACCCGCCCGCAAGCACGAGCTGTGTACGCGCAGCGAGTGCGCGAGCGCTCGACCAGTCACAAGTCACGCCGGCGCCGCTCGCTGCGCCCTCGAAGAGCACGCGCGGCGGCAGCATCGCGGGCTGCACCTGGTGCTCGCGCAGCACGGGCAGCAACGCCAGCGTGCGTGGCAGCCGCAGCTGCGCCAGATCCGTGAGATCGCTCTGCAGGACATCGGGCGCGAGCTCCTCCAGGATCGCCTCGAGCTGCGTCTGGGTCGGCTGGCGCGTCACTGCAACGATCGCCAGCCGGCCGCGCACGGGCGCCGCCAGGCGCGCAGCGTCGGCGGGTGTCAGCTGGCGCGGTGAGTCGGCGAACACGAAACCGATGGCATCGGCCTGCGCCGCTCGCGCGGCCTCTACCGCCGCCGCGCTGGTGAGACCGCAGATCTTGATGAAGCTCACGGGCCGCCTCCGCCACGGGCGCGGCGACCCGCGGCGAGTAGCCCCTGCAGCGCGCCACGGGGATCTGCACTCGCCATGAGGGCACCGCCAATGAGCGCGCCGTCGTAGCCCGCGGCCGCAAGGCGTGCGCAATCCTCCTGCCTGGCCACCCCGCTCTCGGCAACCCGCGGGACCCCGCTGGGCAGATGCACGGCAAGCTGCTCGAGCCGCCCCGGAACCACCTCGAGCGTGCCGAGATCGCGGCAGTTGAGACCGACCAGCAGCGCCGGCGGGGCGGCGGCGCCGCCGGCGGCGCTCTGCCGCAGGTACCTCGCCACGTGCGAATGCGCGCGCTGCAGGTCGAGCTCATCGAACGCCTCGAGCAGCACGAACAGTCCGAGCTCGAGCGCGCATTCGATGAGCTCGGCAACCTGCGACTCCGCGAGCATGCGCAGGATCACCAGTACCCCGCCCGCGCCTGCGGCACGCGCTTCGAGCACCTGGTAGGGATCGACGAGGAAGTCCTTGCGCATGACCGGTATGCCGCGTGGCTGCAGGGCGCGCGCGGCGAGCTCGAGGTGCTCGAGCGCACCATCGAAGCGCGTGGGCTCGGTGAGCACCGACGCCGCGGCGGCCCCGGCGCTGGCGTACGCGAGCAGGCGCGCCTCGAGCGGCTCGTCGGCCGCACCGAGGCGTCCGGCGGCGGGGGAGCGCAGCTTCAGCTCCGCGATGATATTGAAGCTTCGCAGGGCAAAGCGCAGCGCCGGGGGCTGCTCGCGCTGCCGCGCGAGCGCGCGCAACGCGCCGCTGCCGAGACGCGCTTGCGCGAGGCGCACCCGCTCGCGGCTGCCGTGCGCCATCTGTGCGAGAAAATCTCCGCTCACCGGGGCGCCGGCAGCCTCATTCATGAGGCCCCCTGCGGCGCAAACGCGCTCGCAAAGCCCGTGAGCGCAGCGAGCACCGCTGCGGCCGCGCCACTGTCGATCGCCCGTGCCGCGTGTGCGACGGCGGTGGCAGGCGAGTCGGCGACGCCTGCAACTTCGAGCGCCAGGGCCGCCCCGAGCAGCAGACAATCCCGGTGCGGGCCGCGGTCCTCCCCGGTGAGCACCGCGCGCAGCGCCGCCGCGTTGTGCCGCGCATCGCCACCTGCGAGCTGCGATGCGCCGCAGCTCGGCAGACCGTACTGCGCGGCCGAGCGTGTGCCGCTGTGGATCTCCCCGGCGCGCACATCGAAAAGCGTGAACGGGCCCACGGGCGTCGGCTCATCCCAACCTTGCGCGCCGTGCACCACGAAGGCGCGCTCGATCGGCATCCCGCAGAGCGTCTCGGCAATGAGCTGCGCCTCCTCGAGGCGCGGTGCCCCGATGACGTAGAGCGGCGGCAAGGCGGGATTGGTGAGCGGTCCGAGCAGATTGAAGACGGTGCGCACGCCGAGCGCGGAGCGGACCGGGGCAAGCGCCTTCATCGCGGGGTGATAGTACGGAGCGAACAGGAAGGTGAAGCGCGCGGCCGCCAGGCATGCCGGAGCGGCCTGCTCATCGAGCGGCACCGGCACGCCGAGGGCCTCGAGAACATCGGCGCTGCCGGCGCGGCTCGAGACGGAGCGGTTGCCGTGCTTGACGACCGGAATGCCGCACGCGGCGACCAGCAGCGCGGTACCCGTGGAGATGTTGAGACTGCCCGAGCCGTCCCCGCCCGTGCCGACCACATCGATCGCCCGCAAGCCTTCCGGCAGCTGCGGACGGCGCGCGTGGGCGCGCATGCCCTCGGCGAGCCCGCGCACCTCCGCGGCGACCACCCCCTTGGCGCGCAGCGCCGCGAGCACCGCTCCGGCCATGGCCGCGGAGGTCTCCGGACGGATCAGCTCTCCGAGCAGCTCGCAGGCCTCGGGCTGCGTCAGGTGACGCCGCTCGAGCAGCCGCTCGAGCGCGCTACGCAGTGCGGACATCGGCCAGCGCTCCAGCCGCGCGGCGCTCACCGCCGGCGAGGCCCAGGAAATTCGCGAGCAGCTGCGGCCCGTGCGGCGTGAGAATGCTCTCCGGATGAAACTGCACGCCCTCCACCATCAGCCTGCGATGCCGCGCGGCCATGATCTCACCCTCGGCCGTGAGCGCGCTCACTTCGAGCTCGGAAGGCATGCGCTCGGGCGCGGCGATGAGCGAGTGATAGCGTCCGACCTCGCAGCGCTGCGGCAGGCCGGCAAAGAGCGTGCGCTCGTCGTGATGGATGCTGGAGGTCTTGCCGTGCATCAGACGCGCGGCGCGCACCACCTTGCCGCCGAACACCTCGACGATCGATTGATGCCCGAGGCACACCCCGAGCACCGGTATGCGACCGGCGAAGGCGCGAATCATGTCCATCGAGACCCCGGCATCGTAGGGGGTTCCGGGCCCGGGCGAGATGCACAGGTGGGTGGGGGCGAGCGCGAGCGCCTCGGGCACGGTGATCTCATCGTTGCGCAGCACGCGCACTTCGGCACCGAGCACCAGAAAGGCCTGCACCAGGTTGTAGGTGAACGAGTCGTAGTTATCGATCAGCAGCAGATGCGTGCTCACAGACCCTCCTGCGCAAGCGCGAGCGCTCCGACGAGCGCGGCGCTCTTGGCGAGCACCTCTTCGTGCTCGGCGGCCGGGGAGCTGTCGGCGACGATGCCCGCACCGGCCTGGTAGCTGTACTCGTCGCCGTGAAAGACGATCGTGCGGATCGTGATCGCCTGGTCCATGTCGCCACGTGCGCCGAAGTAGCCCACGGTGCCACCGTAGAGACCTCGCGCGACCGGCTCGAGCTCATCGATGATCTGCATCGCACGCACCTTGGGCGCACCGACCAACGTACCCGCCGGGAAGCTGGCGGCGAACAGATCGAAGGCGTCGCGGCCCGGGGCGAGCTCGCCGTGCACGCCGCTGACGATGTGCATCACGTGACTGTAGCGCTCGATGGCGCGATAGGGCTCGACGTGCACACTGCCGGCGCAGGCCACACGCCCGAGGTCGTTGCGTGCGAGGTCGACCAGCATCACGTGCTCGGCATTCTCCTTGGGATCGGCGCGCAGCTCCGCCTCGCGCTGGGCATCGAGCGCCGGATCCTCGGCCCGCGGCCGGGTGCCCGCGATCGGACGCAGCTGCGCGCGGCCGCCCGCCAGCCGCACGAGCGCCTCGGGCGAGGAGCCGACGACCGTCACATCGCCGAGCGCGCAGTAGTACATGTAGGGAGAGGGATTGATGAGGCGCAGTGCCCGATAGGCCTGGAACGGATCGAGCGCGTGCCGTCCGGCGAAGCGCGTCGAGAGCACGAGCTGATAGATATCACCGGCGGCGATGTATTCCTGCGCGCGGCGCACCCCCGCCATGAACTGCTGCGGCTCGAACGCCGGCGTCGGTACCGAATAGCCGGCGCCGCCGCCGCGGACCACGGGCACGCCACCGCGCAGCGCAACGATGATCTCGCGTCGCAGGGCCGCGCGCTCGGCGTCGCTGCCTGCGTGCAGCAGCGCAATGCGCCGCGTCAGGTGATCGAACACGAGCAGCGAGCGCGGCGCCACGTAATGCAGGGCCGGCATCCCATGCGCGCTCGTGCCGCGCGCCGGCAGGCGCTCGAAGTAGCGCACCACATCGTAGGAGGTGAAGCCGACCAGTCCACCGGCGAGCGGCACGCTCGCGAGCTGGGGCTGGGGCTGCGGTGCGCTGCGCAATGCCTCGCGCAGCGCAGCGAGCAGCTGCGCGCCATCGGCGGGTGCCGGCCGATGCTGCTCCCCGAGCGTAAGGCCGGTGGCATCGAGCCGCACCTGCAGCGCCTCGCCGAAGCCGATGAAGGAATAGCGCCCGAGCCGCTCGCCCCCTTCGACGCTTTCGAGCAGGAAATGCGGTCGGAACGCCGCGAGCTTGGCGAAAGCCGAGACCGGCGTGTCGAGGTCGCCCGCAATGTCGAATGGCGCTTTCACGCGTTCATGGGCTCAAATCGTGCACACAACAAAAAACCCATCCCGGTGGTTGAGGCCGGAGATGGGTTTTTACCGAAACTGCGAAGCTTTAGTCGATTACGGCAGCAGCATCCGGACGCCCACCCCGAGGCAGGGGCGCCACCACCAGCGAGTGACAGAATGCGCAGCTTGGATCGACATCGTGCCCGAGTATCGCCGGAAGCGCCGCAAAGGGTCAAGCTGGCGGCTCGCAGCCCCAAAGAGCGCATCCGTTACAATGGCCCCACCCCCCAGGCGAGGAATGCGCACTTTGAAATTCAAGGATCTGCTCAGTAGCTGGCAGCACGGCGCCGGCAGCCCGCGCACGGCCACGGAGTACGCGGTACGACTGCCGCTCGATGATGCGGCGCGGCTCGCGGCACTGGCGGAGCTGTTCCCCGGGCGCACGCGCGAGCAGATCATCACGGACCTTCTGGGCGTCGCGCTGCAGGAGGTCGCTGCGGCCATTCCTTACGTTCCAGGCCCCAAGGTGATCTCCAGCGACGAGCAGGGAGATCCTCTCTATGAGGACGCGGGATTGACGCCGCGGCTCATCGAGCTCACCCGCAAATACCGCAAGCGCCTCGAGGCAGAGCTCGAGAAGCCCTGAAGATGCCATCCTTCGACGTTGTGTCCGAGCTCAACGCGCACGAGGTCGCGAATGCGGTCGATCAGGCGAACCGCGAGCTATCGCAGCGTTTCGACTTCAAGGACACGGGCGCGCGCTACGAGCTCGCCGAGTTCACGATCACGCAGCACGCGCAGGTGGACTTTCAGTTGAAGCAGATGCTCGAGGTCCTGAAGCTGCGCCTCGCCAAGCGCGGCATCGATGTGGCATGCCTGGAGATCAAGGAGCCGCAGATCGGGCTCTCGAGCGCCCGCCAAGAGGTGATCCTGCGCCACGGGATCGATCAGGAGACCGGTAAGAAGATCACGCGCATCCTCAAGGACTCGAAGCTCAAGGTGCAGGCGGCGCTGCAGGCGGACAAAGTGCGCGTCACCGGCAAGCAGCGCGATGATCTGCAAGCCGCGATCGCCGTGCTGCGCAAGTCGCAGCTCGAGCTGCCGCTGCAGTTCAACAACTTCCGCGATTGATCCGCGCGGCGATGCGCCCGCTGCTAGGGGCGCGATCGAAGAGCCGCCCGCGCACGCTCGAGAAGCGCGCACAGATCGCTGGTCGCGGGCAGGACGCTCGGGCCGAGCCGCGTCAGGCGCAGATCGCTGAAAACCAGCAGCTGCCCGTCGCGCACGGCGGCCATTCTGGGAAAGCGTCGCCACTCCTCGAGCCATGCGGCCGCCGGCGCCGCGGGGGCCGCTGCCACGATCACCTGTGGGTCACGGGCGATCACCGCCTCGACGGTGACCGCCGGCGCCGCGTCGTGCAGCTCAGCGAACACGTTGTGGGCGCCGCACACCCGCAACACGTCCGTGAGCAACTGCCCGCCGCCCACGGTGTAGAGCGGATGACTCCACACCTGCAGCAGCACCGAGATCGGCGCTGCGTGTGCGAAGCGGCGTTGCAGCGCTGCGAGCTGCTGATCGATGGCGCTGGCGGCCTGCTGCGCCACCGCGCCGGTGCCGGCGAGAGCTCCCAGG
>DATJSR010000190.1:0-5923 GCA_035504015.1 Steroidobacteraceae bacterium | reverse complement strand
GAGCAGCGCCCCCGCGAAGAGCAGCGACAGCCATGTACGCATACCCCGCCGCCTGTGCCCGCGCCTCATGTGCGGATGATAGAAGATCCACGCGAGCTAATGAAAAAGATCCCGCAGCCACTGACCCGCGCGCTCGAGCAGGCTCTCGGCAGGCCGCTCCGGAGTCTCGGCGCGACGCTGGCCGGGAGCGAGCGCCTCGCCCTGGCCACTCTGCGCCGTGGCGGTACCGCCACCGCAGTCGGGCTTGATCGGCGGATCGGCTGCGAGCGGCACCGGAACGCTCACCAGATCGCTCGAGCAATCCGGTTGCGCGCGCAGCCCGCTCGGATAGTCGATGGTCACTTCCTTCAGCGACTCGGGCATCGGCGTGCTCCAGGAGCTGGTGCCGATGCCGCCCATGAGGTGCGCCCAGATCGGTAGCGCGCCGGCAGAGCCCGTCAGGCCCGTCACGCGGTCATCGTCGTAGCCGACCCATACCACCACCAGGTGCGAGCCGGAGAATCCGGCGAACCAGCTGTCGCGCAGATCCGAGGAGGTGCCGGACTTTCCGGCGACGACGAGGCTCGCGGGCAGGAATGCGCGCCCCGGTCGGCCCGTGCCGCGATCCATCACCTGCTCGAGCATGCTGTCGACCTGGTAGACCGCATCGGGCTGCGCCACGGGGTGCACCTCCAGCGGAAAGCCCTTGAGCGCCTTGCCGTCGGCGCTGATCACCGCGCGCACGGCGCGCAGGTTGGTGCGAAAGCCGCCATTGGCGAGACCGGTGTAGAGCTGCGCGACCTCCAGGGGCGTGAGCTCGACCGAGCCGAGCAGCAGCGCCGGATTCTGTGGCGGCGGCTGGGCGAGCCCGAAGCGCTCGAGCGAGTGCGCAACGGTCGGCAGGCCGATATCCATGCCGAGGTTGACGGTGGCCTGGTTGAGCGACTCGGCGAGCGCGCGCACCAGCGGCACCGGACCGTTGCTCTGGCGCGTGAAGTTCTCCGGCTCCCAAAGCTTGTTGCGGGCGACTTTGATGGCGACGGGAGTGTCCTGCACGATGCTGGTCGCGTTGTAGCGTCCGCTCTCGAGCGCGGCGAGGTAGATGAAGGGCTTGACGAGCGAGCCGATCGGGCGGCGCCCATCGAGTGCGCGATCGAAGCCGTCGAAGCCCGCATCCCGTCCGCCGACCACCGCGATCACATCACCGCTTTGCGGCGCCGTCACCACCACCGAGCCCTGCAGCGGTGCGCCGCGTGCGCGATGCGCGCGGTCGAGACGCGCGAGCTCGCGGTCGAGGATCTGTTCGGCGGCGCTCTGCACGCGCGGGTCGAGGTTGGTGAAGACCTTCAGACCCGCCTCGGTGAGCTGCTCCAGCGGATAGTCACGGCGCAGCGTGCGCCTCACCAGATCGAGAAACGCCGGATAATAGGTGCCGCCCGCGCGCGCCGTGACCCCGAGCGGCCGGGCCGCGGCTGCCTGTGCCTCCGCGACCGGCACGATGTGCTGATCGGCCATGAGCTTCAGCACCAGATTGCGCCGCTTGAGGGCGCGGTCCGGATGGCGCCGCGGATCGTAGTACGACGGGCCGCGCACCACCGCCACGAGGGTCGCGATCTCCTGCAGATCGAGCTCGGCGAGCGGCTTGCCGAAGTAGAACTCGCTCGCAAGGCCGAAGCCGTGGATGGCGCGGTCCCCGTCCTGCCCGAGGTGAATCTCGTTGATGTAGGCGTTCATCAAGTCCGACTTGCTGAAATGCGCCTCGAGCAGCACGGCCATGATGGCTTCCTGGATCTTGCGCGCTGCCGTGCGCCGCGGCGTCAGGAAGTAGCTCTTCACGAGCTGCTGGGTGAGCGTGCTGCCGCCCTGCTCGATCTGCCCGGCGCGCGCATCGACCCAGAGCGCGCGCGCGATGGCCAGCAGGTCGATGCCGTGGTGCGTGTCGAAGTTGCGGTCCTCCACCGCCTTCAAGGCGGCCGGCAGCAGGGCGGGCACCTCCCCGGGCGTGACGACGAGGCGGTCCTCCCCGTGGATGGGAAAGATGCTGCCGATGAGCGCGGGCTCGAAGCGCACCAGCGGGAGGTCGCGACCGCTCGCATCCTGCAGCGCCTGGATCCCCGTGCCGTCGAGGCGGATGCTCAGTCGTTGCGCGGGACGCAGCTCATCTGCAAAGCGTGCCGCCCGCAGCGATACGTCGATCTCATCGCCCGCCTTGCGATAGGTTCCCGGGTGCGGCAGAGCGTCCATCCGACGGTACTGCAGCCGCCGCAGCTCGCGCTCCACGTCGCTCGCGGAAAGCGGCAGCCCGGCGTAGAGCTCGAGCGGCGCGGCATAGACCTGCGCCGGCAGGCTCCAGCGGCGCCCCTCGAACTGCTCCCGGACGATGTGATCGAGGCGGATGACATAGATCGCAAAGGCGAGGGCACCGAGCCCCAGGATCGTGAGCAGCACACGCCGCCAGCTGAAGGCGCGCCTCTTCACGCCGGTGCGCGCCACCCGGGCCGCCGGCGCCTCACAGGCACAGCTCCTCGGCGGGCTCGCGCAGGTTGTAGCGCGAGCTCATCGAGTGACCGTAGGCGCCCGCGTTGGCGATGAGCAGCACATCGCCCTCCTGCGTCGGCGGCAGCTGCCGATCGTGCCCGAGCACGTCGGCGCTTTCGCAGATGGGGCCGACGACGTTGGCGAGCTCGAAGGCAGGCTCCTGCAGGCGCGTGAGATTGACGATATCGTGATGCGCACCGTATAGCGCCGGACGAATCAGCGAATTGATGCCGGTGGCGAGGCCGACATAGCGCACCTCCCCCTTGGCCTTGAGCTGGGTCACCCGCGCGAGCAGCACGCCGGCCGAGGCCACCAGGTAGCGTCCGGGCTCGAGCCACAGCGCCAGGTGCGGGTGCGCAGCCTTCAACGGCGCGAGCGCCGCATCGAGCTCACGCAGGTCGAGCGGCGGCTGCTCGGCGCGCTCGGGGACGCCGAGCCCGCCGCCCACGTCGATGATCTCGAGATCGGGCAGTGTGGCGGCGAGCTCGATGAGGCGCCGTGCGTTGTCGGACCAGTTGGCGATGTCGAAAATGCCGCTGCCGCTGTGAGCATGCAGACCCACGATGCGGGCACCGGCAGCGCGCGCGAGCTGCGTCGCACGGCCGAGCTCGCGCGCGGGCAGACCGAATTTCGAGTGCTCGCCCGCCGTGCGCACGTGGCGATGATGGCCGCGACCCGTGCCCGTATCGATGCGCACCAGCAGCCGGCGCCCCGCGAAGAGCTCGGGCCAGTGCTCGAGCGGATGAAGCCCATCGAGGGTGACCCGCACGCGCTGCTGCATCGCCCAGGCAAGCTCGGCGCGGCTGACGAAGTTGGGTGTATAGAGGATGCGCTCGCGCTCGATCTGGGGCAGCACCTCGAGAACGCGCTCGACCTCCCCGCGCGACACGCAATCGAAGCACACTCCCTCCTCGGCCAGCAGCCGCAACAGCTCCGGATGCGGGTTGGCCTTGAGCGCGTAGAGCACCCGGTCGATCGCTCGCAGGCCCATGAGGTGCTGCGCGGCGGCACGCACCGTCTCGCGGTCGTAGACGTAGGCGGCATCGCGCTGCTGCATGAGCCCCAGGAGCGCCTGCCGCTTCAGCTGCCACCAGGGCGGGGCCGCGCTTGGTGCGGGCGCCGGGCGCGCAAACAGCTGCTCCCAGGTCGGACCGAGCACCCGATCCCCCGGAACCGGCCGCACCAGCAGCTCGTGCAGCTGGTCGACGAGGCGATCGCCTTGATTCTCGTCCACCACGAACGTGAAGTTCAGATCGTTGGCCGCCTGACTGACCAGGTAGACCTTCTGCTCGGCGAACAGTTCGAAGGCATGGCCGAGCTGGTGCAGGATGGCGCGGATGTTGCGTCCGACGAGGCTCACCGAGGCGCACGGGCCGATCACTTGCGCGCGACACAGGCGCGAGAGGTCGCCCACGAGCTCATCGAGCAGCTGCGCATCGAGGGTGTTCGCGCTCGGATCGAGCGTCACGGTGACATTGGTCTCCGAGGTCGACACCAGGTCGACCGAGATGCCGTGGTCCTTGAAGATCTGGAAGGCATCGGCCAGGAAGCCGACCTGGTGCCACATGCCGGGACTGTCGAGCGCGACGAGCGTGATGCCCTTCTTCAGGCATACCGCCTTCACCTGCGCCGCCCCCTCCGGAGGATTCGCGCTGATCTCGGTGCCCTCGAGCTCCGGGGTCTGCGTCGCGTACACCAGCAGCGGAATCTGGTACTGGCGCGCCGGCAGGATGCAGCGCGGATGCAGCACCTTCGCCCCGTTGCTCGCGATCTCCTGCGCCTCATCGTAGTGCAGCGCCCGCAGCAGCCGGGCGCTGGGCGTCGAGCGCGGGTTGGCGCTGAACATTCCCGGCACGTCGGTCCAGATCTCCAGGCGCAGCGCGGCGAGCTTGCCCGCGAGATAGGCGGCGGAGGTGTCCGAGCCGCCGCGGCCGAGCAGCACCGTGTTGCCCGCCTCATCGCTGGCGATGAAGCCCTGCGTGATGACCACGGGGGCGAGCAGACTCAAACGCTCCCGCAGGGCCGGGTCGGGCGCGAAGGCGCAGGTGGCCTGCAGCACGCCCGCGCGCACCGAGGCGCTGCGCCGCTCCTCGGTCTTGAGAAGCGTGCGGGCATCGACCCAGTCGATCGCAAGGCCGCGGGCGCGCAGATAGCGCGCCCCGAGGTCGGTGGCCATGAGCTCACCGGTCGCCATCACCCGGGCACGGGTGCGATCACTCGCTTCCCCGACGAGCGCGACCCCGTCGGCGATCTGGCGCACCTCGGCGAAATGCCGCTCGAGCTCCGGACCGACGCTGATGCCGAGCTCGGTGGCGAGCCTCTGATGACGCTCCTCGATCTCGGTGAGCACGGCGGCGTGCGTGCCGCGAAGCGCGGCATCGAGCAGCCGCTCGAGCCGGTCGGTGATGCCGGTGAGCGCAGAGTGCACCACGAGCACGCGAGCACCGCTGGCGCGCCGCTCGCTCACCACGTACGCGATATTGCTCCAGTTGGCGAGCGAGGAGACGCTGGTGCCGCCGAACTTGAGAACGATCCACTCTGAGGAGCTTGGTGTCACGGAGGAACCTTGCAGCAGTGCCCGGTGCGGGGGCTGCCAGCCGGCGCGGCGGAGCGCGCATGAGCGCTCAGGCCCGTGCAGCGCGCGCGGCTCCCGGGGCGATCAGGAGCCCGTCACGCCTTACAGGTCGTCGTCGAATATGTCGCGCAGGTCTTTCTCGAGCTTGCGATCGGCGAGAACCTCTTCGAGCTTGCTCCAGGCCGCCTTGCCGCGCTTGCCCTGGTTGCGCGCCCGCTTGTCGACCCGGTCGAGGATACGGTCGTAATCGGTGCCGTCCTCAGGGGGAGTCAGGAATTCGTCATCGATATCGAAGCTTTCGTTGTCTCGTTCTGACATCACTGAGGTCTAGATTTGCTATATAAATCAGGAATTTACCTGCCCTGCGGGCCCCCCGCAGGGAGCGCGAACTATAGCGGATTCGCGCCGCCAAGCAAGACTCTCGTGTCGCCGGCATGCCGTCTGGCTACTCCGCAGAGTGGTGAAGTTCACGCTCAGGCCGGCCGCCCGCGCACCTCGACGCTGGCGCCACGGCCGAGGCCCAGGGTGGCGCTGGCACTGCCCTGGCGCTGCGCAATCTCGAGCACCCCGAAGGAGTTGATGAGCGCAAGGAGCTCGCCCACGCCGGCATCGCCATAGGTGCGCCGCAGCGTGAGCGCCTGCCCCGCGACACTCACCTGCGGACGCGGCAGGTGCGCCAGCGCGCTGGCATCGATGTTGGTGATCAAGTTGCCGAAGCGGTCGATCGTGACCACTCGGCCCCGCACCCCCCCTTCCTGCTCGAGGGCCGCCGCGTGGCTGCCGCGCTCCCATTGCTCGATCGCGGGCCCGAGCTGCGCGGGGGTGCAGCGA
>DATJSR010000189.1:0-2985 GCA_035504015.1 Steroidobacteraceae bacterium | reverse complement strand
GCCGTTGAGTGCGGCGATCGCCTCGGAGATCTCGAGGTCGGGCGTCACCACGTGGGCTCGCGAGCTCATCACATCCCCGACGGTGAGGCAGAACAGGTCGGCCGAGCGGGTGAGCTGGCCGCGCACGATGTCCCGATCGGTCAGCATGCCGATCGGGCGGCGCGCGGCATCATCGGGCCGCAATACCACGAGGGCGCCCACGTGCTCTTCGCACAGCAGGCGCGCCGCCTCGACGAGCGCCTGATCGGGAGCGACGCTGCGCACGTTGGGACTATAAAGATCAGCGACTCGCATTGGATCTCCTGCCCCCGATGAGCGCGAATTCCGGCCGGATGAGCTTGCGAGGAAGCATCGGCCAGCCGGCCCCGAGATTCCATACGTAGCACCACTTAGCGCGCGCAGCGAGACGAACCCGCGCACTGCAGCTCGGCAAGGTCTGCCTCGTCGGCTGCGAGGCGCTGCACATCGAGCCGCAGCACGCGGCATGCGTGATCGGCGGCAGACGCATCGCCGAGGGCGATGAGATCACCCTCGATGCGGATTCGGGGTTGATCTATCCGGGTCGGCTTGCCGTGCAGCACGAGCGGCCGTTGGAGGAGATCGAGCAGGTGCGGCGCTGGAGGAGGGGGGGCGGCCTGAGGACTCCTGCCACGATCGATGGGGCCGCTATGCCGCACCAGCCCCTGCCCGCAGCTCGGCGAGCAACGCCAGCAGATGATCGGCGTGGATGGGCTTGCTCGCAATGCGCAAGTTCGGATCGGGACGGAGCTGGCTGATCACCGAGGTGTCACCCGTGAGCAGCAGGGCGCCCACGCACCGACCCAGCAGCTCGCGCACGGCGGCGATGACATCGGCGCCGGTTTCACGAGCGCCGAGCCGATAATCGCTGATGATGAGATCGATGTGCGGGTCTGCGCAGACACTCTGGAGCGCCTGCTCCGCCGAGGCGGCGAGCAGCACCTCGTAGCCCTCCACCTGCAGTAAAAAGCGCGTTGCCTGGCGAACGCTCGCATCGTCTTCGACGAACAGCACCCGCACCGGACGATCCGCAGGCTGCGATGAGGACATTCCCAGGATCCTTGGCCGGGCAGCTTCGAGGTGAGCATACAAAGAGCGCTCGGCGGAGCGTGCAACCTGGGTTACAGGCGGGTGATCGGGCTCGCGCGGCCTGACCGAGGTCGGACCGCGTGCGCGCAAGCAGTGGCCGGGTCAGCGTCCCGATGACTGGCGCGTGCGAGGCTGTCGCGGCGTGCGCGGGAGCTGTGTCTCGATGCGCCGTAGCAGGCGCTTGAGGTCCATCACCTGCAGCGCGCGGCGGTCGAGCTTGATGATGGAGTCCCGCTTGAGCTGCGCCAGGAGCCGGCTGACGACCACGCGCACCGATCCGATGAGGCTCGCGAGCTCCTCCTGTGGCAGATCGTGGATGAGCGCAGCCGATTTCGCCTTCGGGTGCTGGTCGTCGAAGTGGTGCAGCAGCCGCCGCCCGAGACGTGTCAACGTATCGTGCAGCGCGAGCTCGCCGGCGAGCTCACTCAGCTCGCGGAAGCGTTCCGCCACATAGGCGTACGTGGCGGCCCGCAGTGCCGGGGAGCGCTCGAGCCAGCGACGAAAGCGGGCAAGGGGCACGCAAAGCGTCTGCACCTCATCGAGGCTCCAGGCGGTCACCTCGTGCGGCTCTCCATCGAGCAGGCTCACCACATCGAAGGCATCGCCGGGGCCGAGCAGCCAGAGCGTGAGGTTGCGGCCGCTGCCCGGATGCGAGCGCGCAATCTTGACCCGACCGCGGGTGATGATCCGAAACTGCTCGGCAGTCTGCGCAGGCGCGGCAATCTGGGTGCGCGCCGGCCAGCGCTCGCCGGTGAAGTGACTCGCCATCTCCTTCAGGGCAGGCTGAGCAAGCCCCGCGCAGAGCGGACTTTGCGCAAGGGTCTGCGCCAGGTTCGACGTGGTTTCGGTTCGCATGTGCCCAGCATCGGGCGAGGGGGCACTCCGATGCCATCGTGGCTTTCCGCGAAGCGCTAGGCACTCCTCACACGCCGCTTCTCAGGCTGCCAGCAGCGCCCGCAGCAGTGCCAGGAACTCCTCCGCCCGGGCAGCCTTGCTCGTGATGCGCAGATGCGGATCCCCTGGGGGTCGGGCAACCCCTTCGGCGCCTTCCCCCGTAATCAGCACCGCCTTGACTGGTGCCCCCAGTCTTTCGCGCAGCACGGAGATGACCTGCGGGCCGGTGACCCCGTCCGCGAGATGCTGATCGGTGACGAGCAGGTCGATGCTGCGGTTCGCCTGCGCCTGCTGGAGCGCCTCGGCGAGGGTAGCCGCTGCCAGCACGCGATAGCCTTCGGCTCGCAACAGCAAGCGCGTGGCATCGCGCACGCCGCGGTCGGTCTCGACCAGCAGGACTTGGCGCTTGCCCAGACGCAGGCGCTCCGGCGCCGAGCCGGCCAGGCCGTGTGTGCCCAGGCCTTGCGGGACGTGCAGGGCAAAGCAGCTGCCCTCGCCTGGAGCCGACCGCACGTCGAGCTCGATCCCGAGGAGCTTCACCAGTCGCTGCACGATGCTCAGGCCGAGCCCATAGCCATCTCGCGAGGTATTTCCGGGTACCTCCACCTGGTAGAACTCATCGTAGATATGCGCGAGCTGCTCGGGGGCGATGCCGATGCCGGTGTCGCAAACCTCGATGCGCAGGGCGCCGTCGTCCTGCGCGAGGCACTGCAACGAGACGCTGCCCGAGGCGGTGTACTTGATCGCGTTCGACAACAGGTTGCGCAGGATCTGCTCGATCAGGGCGGGGTCGCTGTGGGCCGACTCATCCGAGATGTCGACGTTGAGCGCGAGGGCTTTGCTCTGCGCGATGCTGTCGAACTGCTGCTGCAGGTCGCGAAACACCGTCGCCAAAGAGAAGTCCCTGATACTGGGTCGGATGGCTCCCGATTCGAGCTTGCTGATGTCCAGGAGCGCGCCGATCAGGCGCGACATGGTGTTGAT
>DATJSR010000188.1:0-26310 GCA_035504015.1 Steroidobacteraceae bacterium | reverse complement strand
TGCCAGAGAAATTCGGCCGTCCGCAGGAACAGCCGCGTACGCATCTCCCAGCGCACGATGTTGGCCCACTGATTGAGGAGCAGCGGCAGATCGCGATAGGAGCGGATCCAGCGTTGAAAGGCCGCGCCGATGAGCGTCTCCGACGTCGGCCGCACGATGAGGGGCTCCTCGAGCTTCGCCTCCGGATCGGGCTGCAGCGCGCCGTCGATCGTCTTCAGACGGTGATGCGTGACGACCGCCATCTCGCGTGCAAAGCCCTCGACGTGCTCGGCCTCCTTCTGGATGAAGCTGAGGGGAATGAAGATCGGGAAGTAGCAGTTCTCGTGTCCGGTGTCGCGGAAGCGGCGGTCGAGCAGCCCCTGGATGCGCTCCCAGATGCCGTAGCCCCAGGGGCGGATGATCATGCATCCGCGTACCCCGGATTCCTCGGCGAGTTCGGCGTGCTCGATGACGGCCTGGTACCAGGCCGCGAAGTTCTCGGTGCGCGTGACGGGCAGCGCGTGATCCATTGTGTGCCTCTCGAATCGCTTGACTACGTCGCCTGCGCCACCCCGGGCGCGGTGAGAACCGGCGGCAAACGCTCGCCGCTCATGAACGCCACGAGCGCGCTGCGTGCGTCCATCGCATCGCGATAGCCGAGCTCGATCAGCTCGCGCGTGTAGCCGGCCTCGAACATCAGATAGCTCGCGAGCTGGCTGCCGGCCACATCGCGCGCGCCGATGACGCGCAGCAGGGCGCGCAGCCCCGGCGGAATCTCCGCCACGTGCCGCGCCGCGAGCTCGCGCGGATCGATGCTGGGGGCGAGCATCAGCGTCTCGACGTGGCGCAGCGCCCGCGACGCCAACTGCGCCGTGCGTACCAGATCGTTCATGCGCTCGAGCCGCTCGAGATCGGCGTAGATCTGATCGGTGAAGAGTGTATCGAGCATGAAGCCGAAGATCTGCCCCGGGGAGGGTGCGCTCACGGGCGTGGGATCCGGCGAGACGCCCGCCTCGCGGCGCGCGCGTACCCCGATGACCAGCAGCCGATCGGCACCCAGATGCACCGCGGGGCTCAGCGGGGAGAGCTGGCGCATGGCGCCGTCGCCGAAGTACTCGTTCCCCAGGCACAGCGGCGGAAACAGCAGCGGGATCGCGACACTCGCCATCAGATGATCGAGGCTGAGCTGGGTGCGGCGCCCGAGGCGCTGCGAGCGCGCCCAGTCGGCGAGCTCGGGGACGGCATCGAAGAAGGCCACCGACTGGCCCGTGGCATAGCTCGTGGCGCAAAGCGCGACACCGCGCAGATGGCCCCGCTCGACACCGAGGCGGATGCCCGACCAGTCGATGCGCCGCTCGAGCAGCGCGCGCAGCGGCGCGTTGTCGAGGATCGAGCGCGGCGGCGTCAGCAGCAGTCCACCGGACATGAGCGCGAGGATCCAGTGCATGCCCGCGCGCAGCATGTGCAGCGGATCGACCATGAAGACCTGGGCGGCATGGAAGTTGGCCCAGACCTCCTCCAGACCGACGATCGCCTTGCGCCAGCGATGCGCCTGCGAGGCGAGCACTGCGGCGGCCACCGCGCCCGCGGAGGTCCCCACGATGATCGGGAAGGGGTTGCGGCCGCGCGGCAGCAGCTCGGCGAGCGCGCGCAGCACCCCCACCTGGTAGGCCGAGCGCGCGCCGCCTCCGGTCAGCACCAGCCCTACCACGGGCCGCGGCATTCCGCGTCGGGGACGTGTTGCATCGATGGGGCGCACGATGCGGGCTAGTTTACAGGCCGCCCCGCGGACGAAGTGTGAGGCGATGCCTGGCCGGGCCCGGCAGCAGCGGCGTCGGCTGCCCGCGAGCCCATGCCTCATAGCCCGCCCGGTAATACGGCGAGAGCGGATGCCCGCTCTCGCCCCCGGGAAGGTGCAGATAGCCCTCGGACTCGTGCCCTGGCGAGACGGCGAAGCGCTCCGAGGCGCCGAACGCCCCGTCCTGCACCCGCGGCATGTCATGGTCGCCCGGCAGCTCGAGGGTGGGCAGATCGAGCCAGGAGGCGAGCAGGGGCAGTGCCCCCGAGAGGGGGTGACGAATGGCGACGGGGTGCGCGGCACCCCAGCGGCAACGCTCGAGACCGCCGCAGCGGCGCTGCAGATCGGCGCGCGTCGCATCCAGTTGCGCCAGCAGAAACTGTCGCCAGCTGGCGTAGTGCGCGGACAGCAGGTAGCGGGGCTGGCGCTCGATCAGCGTCCACAGCGGCTGATCGAACTGGGAAGGAGGAGGCGCATCGCTTGCGACGCCTGCTGCCCCGAGCAGCATCTGCCACACCGCAGCGGCCGTGCGTGTGCGAAAGGCGCGCACCAGGCGATAGCCGACGGCGTCCACGTCGGCCGCTGCGCCCGAGCTTTGCACCAGGCGGCGCAGCTCGGCGCGCGCGGCCGATCCGGGCAGCGCCGGGTCGGTGAGCGCGAGCAGCAGCTCGCGCCAGCGCGCGAGAAAGCGCGCGCGGACGTCGAGCTGAATGCGCAGCATGTCGAGCGGTGTGGCCGGCGAGGTGAGCGCCAGCAGGTCGTCACGGATCTGGCGCGCGCGTGCGCCGATGTAGTACGACGCGCCGAGATCGGCGGTATCCGCCCCGATCGCTGCGAGCGCCGCGGGCTCACTCGTCGCACGAGCATTGGCCGTCCACAGCCGTCCGAGCGGCGGGTCGTAGAGCTGCGGGGATTCGCTGCCCGCGCGCCAGGGAGCCCCGGCGAGTGTGCGCCCCGGGTCCACGGCGACCGGCACGCGCCCGGCGATCGCCCAGCCGATGTGTCCGTCACGATCGCCAACCACGAGGTTCTGATGGGGAATGCCGATCTGCGGTGCGAGCGCGAGCGCCTCGCGAGCGCTGGCGGCGAGCTCGAGCGCCTGCAGCTGGAGATTCGTGGCCGAGGCAATCTGTGCGAGCCAGCTCACGAGCCAGCAGCGCTGCTCGCCGGGCTCCCATTGCAGCAGCGTGCCGCGTGCTCCGCTGCGTACCTCGAGCACGACGTCGGGTCCCCCGTGCACGTGGATCACCTCGTGCGCGAGAGCGAGCGGCAGCTCGCCCTGCGGCGTGCGCAGCCCCGCGGCATCGATCGCGAGACAGGTCACCGGGCGCACCTCCAGCCAATGTCCCGCGCTGTTGGTGAAGGCCCAGGCGATATGGCCGTTCGATCCGGCGATGAGCAGCGGCTCTCCAGGCAGGGTGAGCCCGTTCAGGTCGAGCCCCCGCAGACGCAGTCGGGCGCGATACCAAGTGGTGGGCAGCCGCAGCCCCAAGTGCATGTCGCTCGCGACCAGCGCAGCGCCACTCGCCGTCAAACGTCCGGCGAGCGCCCAGTTGTTGCTGCCGACATCGCTCGATCCCGACTCTGCTTGCGCAGCGCCGAGCCATGCGGCGGCGGCGCGCGGCGGCGCCTCGCCCCGGGCGGGCGCCGCGCCGGGTGAGGGCGGCGCACGGCTCGTGGCGGTGCGCACGTTCAGATCCGCGGGGGTGGGGAGCTCGCCGAGTGTCGCGTTGCGGGCATCCTCGGCGCGCAACGCCTCGAGGGTCGGCTGGTTGGGGCTGTCCCAGGCGGTGCGCTCCGGATACAGGAAACGCAGCGCCGGCGCGGACAGGCGCAACGCCAGCCGCTGCCGCAGCAGCTCATCGCGCACCTCACCGTGCTGCAGGTCCCACCACATGCTGTAGGCAACGAGGTAGCTGTCCTCCGGGCGCCAGGCGGCAGGGCGCGAGCCGAGCAGCCAGTACTCCCACGGCCGGCTGGCAAGGCTGGCAAGACCTGCGTTGACCCCGCGGGTGTAGGCCGCGAGCAGCGCCCGCTCCGCGGGGCTCGCCGCGGCGAGCGCCTGGCGCGCCACGGCGCGGAAGCGGTACAGACGTGTCTGCCGGTCGAGCGGCAGCGCAGCCGCACCGACGAGCTCGGCCAGCTCTCCCGCCGCGAGCCGGCGCGCCAGGTCCATCTGGAAGAAGCGGTCCTGCGCATGCACGAAGCCGGTACCGAAGGCGAGGTCGCCGCGATCGAGTGCGCTGAGCGTGGGCACCCCGAGCGCATCGCGCTCGATGACGACGGCGCCGCGAAGCCCGGCGACCGCGCGCTCGCCATCCAAGCCAGGCAGGGAGGCGCGCCACAGCAGAGCGAGGCCGAGGAGCGCGAGCAGCAGCGATGCGAGGAGCCCCGCCAGCGCGAGTAACAGTGCTCTGCGGAGCGCCCGGTGCGCCAAGGTAACGCTGCCGATCGAGAGCCGCGCCGCTTCAGGCCACCTTGAGGATCTGCATGCAGTTGGTCCCCCCCTGCACGCCCGAGAGCTCGCCCTTGGTGAGAATCACCAGATCGCCCTGGCGCACGAGCGCAAGCTCGAGCAGGCGCGAGAAAATTGCATGATAGAGCGCGTCGGTGTCGCGTGCCCCGGTGACATCGAAGAGCACCGGGTACACCCCTCGATAGAGCGTGACGCGGCCGCGGGTGGCCTCGTGCCGCGTGAAGGCATAGATGGGAATGTCCGAGCGGATGCGCGACATCCACAGCGGTGTGGCACCCGACTCGGTGAGCGCCACGATGGCGCGCACCCGCATGTGATTGGCCGTGTACATCACGGCCATGGCGATCGCCTCCTCCGTTCCCTGAAACAAGCCATCGACGCGGTGGCGCGTGCGGCTATGCGCGAGCTGGTACTTCTCCGCACCGGCGATCACCTGCGCCATCGCCTGCACTGCCTTCACCGGGTAACGCCCCGCGGCGGTCTCGGCCGAGAGCATCACGGCGTCGGTGCCGTCCATGACCGCATTGGCCACATCGCTCACCTCGGCACGCGTCGGCACGGGACTCTGGATCATCGACTCCATCATCTGCGTGGCCGTGATCACCACGCGGTTCTTGGCGCGCGACTGATGGATGATGGTCTTCTGCAGTCCGGTGAGCTCCGCGTAGCCCATCTCCACGGCGAGATCCCCGCGCGCGACCATCACCACGTCGGCGGCACCGATGATGCCGGAGAGATTGGCGATCGCCTCCTGGCGCTCGATCTTCGCCACGATGTGCCCCTCGCCCCCCGCGCTGCGCAGCAGCGCCCGCGCCTGCTCGATATCGGCAGCATCGCGCGCGAAGGACACGGCGACATAGTCGGCGCGCTCCTCCGCGGCGAGGCGGATATCCTCGCGATCCTTGTCCGACAGCGCCGGCGCGGAGATGCCCCCGCCCTGGCGATTGAGTCCCTTGCGATCGGAGAGCTCCCCGCCGACGCGCACGCGACAGTCGATGCGCGTGCCGCCGACGCGCTCCACGTCGAGCACGATCTGTCCATCGGCGAGCAGCAGCGTGTCGCCGGCGGCCACATCCTGCGGCAGTGCCTTGTAGGCGACGCCCACCTCTTCGCGGTTGCCCGCTTTGGGATCGAGCGCCGTGTCGAGCGCGAACGGCTGGCCTTCGGCGAGCTGTACCGGGCCGGCAGCGAAGCACTCGACGCGGATCTTCGGACCGCCCAGATCGAGCAGCACGCCGACCCCGGTACCCGCCCGCTGTGCCGCCTCGCGCACCAGCGCGAGCCTGCGGCGCAGATCGTCGCGCGTGCCGTGCGAGGCGTTGAGGCGCACCACGTTGACCCCGGCGCGGACCATCTCGATCAGCACGTTGAGATCGTCCGTGGAGGGCCCCGCGGTGGCCACGATCTTGGTGCGTCTCAACGTATCCATGGATGTGCCCGCTCCTTGAAGCTCGTTCGGGTGCTCATGCGGCTTCGCGGGCGCGCGCCTGCAGGATCGCCACCGCGGGCAGCTCCTTGCCTTCGACGAATTCCAGGAACGCACCGCCGCCCGTGGAGATGTAGGAGATGCCATCCTCGACGCCGTATTTCTCGATGGCCGCGAGCGTATCGCCGCCGCCGGCGAGCGAGAACGCCTTGCTGCGCGCGATGGCGTTGGCGATGGCACGCGTGCCCTCGCCGAACTGGTCGTGCTCGAAGACCCCGACCGGGCCATTCCAGATGATGGTGCCCGCCCCCGCCAGCGCCGCACCGAAGCGCTCGCTCGAGTCGGGCCCGATGTCGAGGATCATCTCGTCGCTGCGCACGTCGTGGATCGAGCGGATGTCGGCGTGCGCCGTGGCGGCGAGCTCCTTGGCGACCACCACGTCGGTGGGCAGCGGGATCTCGGCACCGCGGGCGCGCGCCTGCGCCATCAGACGGCGGGCGATGTCGAGCATCTCGGCCTCCTGCAGCGAGCGGCCCACCGCGATGCCGGTAGCCGCGAGGAAGGTGTTGGCGATGCCGCCGCCCACGATGAGCTGATCGACCTTGGCGAGCAGGGACTCGAGCACGGTGAGCTTGGTGGAGACCTTGGAGCCGCCGACGATCGCGACCAGCGGCCGCGCCGGCTTGTCGAGTGCGCGCTCGAGCGCCTCGAGCTCCCCGACGAGCAGCGGGCCGGCGCACGCGGCGGGCGCAAAGCGCGCCACTCCGTGGGTGCTCGCCTCGGCGCGGTGGGCCGTGGCGAAGGCGTCCATCACGAACACGTCGCAGAGCGCGGCCATGCGCCGCGCCAGCTCCTCGCTGTCCTTTTTCTCACCCTTGTTGAAGCGCACGTTCTCGCACAGCACCGCCTCGCCCGCGGCGCACTCGACGCCGCCCAGCCAGTCGCGCCGCAGCGGCACCGGCTTGCCGAGCAGCTCTGAGAGCCGTGCCGCCACGGGCGCAAGCGATAGCTTCTCATCGAACACACCCTCCTGAGGGCGCCCGAGATGCGACAGGATGAGCACCCGCGCGCCTGCCTCGAGGGCCGCACGTAGCGTCGGCAGCGCCGCGCGGATGCGCGCATCGCTCGTGACGCGGCCCTCCTGCACGGGCACGTTCAGATCCTCGCGGATCAGCACGCGCTTGCCGCGCAGGTCGAGCTCGCTCATCCGCAGCACTCTCATAGTTTCGACCACGCGAGGGTGGTATCGATCATGCGGTTGGAGAAGCCCCACTCGTTGTCGTACCAGGCGCAGACCTTGACCAGCGAGCCGCCGATCACCTTGGTAAGCGTGGCATCGAAGATCGCCGAATGCGGATCGTGGTTGAAATCGACCGACACCAGCGGCGCCTCGTTGTAGGCGAGGATGTTCTTGAGCGCACCGCCGGCCGCCTCGCGCATGAGCTTGTTGACCTCCTCGACCGAGGTGGCGCGGCGCGCGCTGAAGCTCAGATCCACCAGCGAGACATTGATCGTGGGTACGCGGATGGCGAAGCCGTCCAGGCGCCCATTGAGCTCGGGCAGCACCAGGCCGACGGCCGCCGCGGCGCCGGTCTTCGTCGGAATCTGCGACATCGTCGCCGAGCGCGCGCGGCGCAGGTCCTTGTGGAACACGTCCGTGAGCACCTGATCGTTGGTGTACGAGTGAATCGTGGTCATGACGCCCGCATCGATGCCGATCCGCTCGTGCAGCACCTTGGCGACGGGGGCGAGGCAATTGGTCGTGCAGGAGGCGTTGGAGATGACCGTGTGGGTCGGCTTGAGCACCCCGTGATTGACGCCGTACACGACCGTCGCATCCACGTCCTTCTCGCCCGGAGCCGAGATCACCACGCGCTGCGCACCACCGGCGAGGTGCGCGCTCGCCTTGGCCTTGGAGGTGAACAGGCCCGTACATTCGAGCACGAACTGCACGCCGAGCTCGCCCCACGGCAGCTTCGCCGGATCGCGCTGCGCCAGCACCCGGATACGATCGCCGTTGACCACCATCGCGTCGTCCTCGACCTTGACCTCACCGGCGAAGCGGCCGTGCGCGGTGTCGTAGCGGGTGAGGTGCGCATTGGTCTGCGCGTCCCCGAGATCGTTGATCGCGACGATCGCGAGCTCGTGATTGCGCCGGCCCTCGTACAGGGCGCGCAGGATGTTGCGGCCGATGCGACCGTAGCCGTTGATACCGACTTTGATGGGCATGATGTGGACCTTCAGGGCTTGCAGCTGCCAAGCAGCGCTTCGATTTCTTCTCTCACGTGATCGGCGGTGAAGCCGAAGTGCGCGAACAGCGCCGGGCCCTTGCCCGAGGCGCCGAACCGGTCGATGCCGAGGATGCGGCCCTGCGGGCCGACGTAGGGTGACCAGGATAAATGCGCGCCGGCCTCCACCGCCAGGCGCCGCACGATCGATCTGGGCAGCACCTGCTCGCGATAGGCGGCATCCTGAGCCTCGAAGCGCTCCGTGCAGGGCATGGAGACGAGACGCACGCGGCGCCCGGCGCCGTTGAGCGCCTGCACCGCCTGCGCCGCGATGCCCACCTCCGAGCCGGTCGCGATCACCACACACTGCGGCTCGCCCGGCGGCTCGATGAGCACGTAGCCGCCGCGGCGGATGGCCTCGAGCTGCGCCGGCGTGCGCGGCTGCTGCGGCAGCGCCTGCCGCGAGAGCACCAGCGCGCTCGGCCCGGTGCGCTGCTCGAGTGCCGCGATCCAGGCGAGCATGGTCTCGGCCGCATCGCACGGGCGCCACAGCGTGAGCCCCGGCATGGCGCGCAGCGAGGCGAGCTGCTCGATCGGTTGATGCGTAGGACCGTCCTCGCCGAGGCCGATCGAGTCGTGGCTGTAGACGAGAATCACGTGCGTGCCCATGAGGGCGGCGAGGCGCACCGCGTTGCGCGCATAGTCGGAGAACACCAGGAAGGTGCCCCCGTAGGGAATGAAGCCACCGTGCAGCGCGATGCCGTTCATGACCGCTGTCATGCCGAACTCGCGTACCCCGTAGTGCAGATAGTCCCCGGCGGGATCCTCTGCGCTCAGCACCCGCGAGTCCTTGCGCTGGGTATTGTTCGAGCCGGTGAGGTCTGCCGAGCCCCCGAGCAGCTCCGGCAGGTGCGCACCGAGCGCATTCAGTGCGGCCTGCGAGGACTGGCGGGTCGCCTGCGGCTTCACCTCGCGTGCCGCTGCCTGCAGCGCCGCGTGCGCCGCAGCGTCCCACTCCGCCGGCAGGGCTCCGCGCGTACGCCGCTCGAATTCCGCCGCGAGCGCCGGGTACTGCTGCTGATAGCGCGCATAGAGGGTGCGCCAGGAGGCCTCGGCCGCGGCACCCTGCTCGCGCCGATCCCATGCGGCGCGCAGCTGCGGCGGAATGTAGAACGGCGGGTAGCTCCAGCCGAGCGCCTGTCGCGCAGCGGCGACTTCCTCGACCCCGAGCGCCTCGCCGTGCACGGCCTTGGTGCCCTGCTTGTGAGGCGCGCCATAGCCGATCACGGTCTTGCACACGATGAGGCTCGGGCGCGTGCGCTCCTCGCGCGCGGCGCGGAGGGCGCCGGCCACCGCATCCGGATCGTGCCCGTCCACGCCCGCCACCACGTGCCAGCCATAAGCCTCGAAGCGCTTCGGGGTGTCGTCCTGGAACCAGCCCGCGACGGCGCCGTCGATCGAGATGCCGTTATCGTCGTAGATGCCGATGAGCTTGCCGAGCCGCAGGGTGCCCGCGAGCGAGCAGGCCTCGTGCGAGAGCCCTTCCATGAGACAGCCGTCGCCGCAGAAAAAATAGGTGTGGTGGTCGACGATCGCGAAGCCGGGGCGATTGAACTGCGCCGCGAGCGTGCGCTCCGCGAGCGCCATGCCGACCGCGTTCGCCACTCCCTGACCGAGCGGCCCGGTGGTGGTCTCGACGCCGGTGTGGGGATCGTGCTCGGGATGCCCGGGAGTGCGCGAGCCGAGCTGGCGAAACTGCCGCAGGTCCTCGATCGAGAGCGCAAAGCCGCTGAGGTGCAGCAGCGCATACAGCAGCATCGAGGCGTGCCCGTTGGAGAGCACGAAGCGATCGCGGTCCGGCCACAGGGGATTCGCCGGGTTGACCTTGAGGAAGTCGCGCCACAGCACCTCGGCGATGTCCGCCATGCCCAGCGGTGCGCCGGGGTGGCCGGCGTTCGCCTGCTGCACGGCGTCCATCGCCAGGGCGCGGACGGCGTTGGCGAGTTCGCGACGCGTGCTCATGGGATGACGATCATGGGACGTGGCGCATTTTCGCGCAGATGCCCGCGGGGCGGCAACGAACTTACTGTCATCGGATGCGCAGCAGCGTGACGCCCTCGCCGATCGGCACCATCGAGAGGTCGACGCGCTCGTCGTGATGGACATGGTCGTTGAACTCGCGCAACGCCCGCGCCGGAACGCTGTCGCGATGGATGATGAACGCTCCCGCCACGTAGAGCGTGTTGTCCACCGCGATCAGCCCGCCCGGACGCAGCAGCTGCAAAAGCTTCTCGTAGTAGGCAATGTAGCTCGGCTTGTCGGCATCGAGGAAGGCGAAATCGAAGCTGCCGCGCCCTTCGGAGGCGAGGAGCTCGTCGAGTGTCTTCTGCGCCGGTTGCAGAACGAGCTGAATGCGCTGCTCGACACCCGCCTCGCGCCAGTAGCGCCGCGCGACGCCGGTCCACTCCTCGCTTACGTCGCAGGTGATGAGCCTGCCGCCCGGTGGCAGCGCCAGCGCGAGCGCCGTGCTCGAATAGCCGGTGTACGTGCCGAGCTCGATGCAGCGACGCGCGCCGCACACCTTGACCAGCATGCCGAGGAACTGCCCCTGCTCGGGACTCACCTGCATCTCCGCGCCCGGCATGTCGGCCGTGGCCGCGCGCAGTCGCTCGAGCACCGGCGGCTCGCGTACGCTGTGCTCGAGCAGATAACGGTATATGTCGTCGCTCAGAGACATCGATCGGGTAGACATGATGTGACCCCGTGCACGCATGGCGCATGCTCAGCACGCATTATGTGCTCGTGTAAACGCCGACTGCATCAAGTGCCCGCGATGAAAAAGGCAGACTGCCCTGCAGTTCGCGCACGCACCGGGCGGCGCCCATGACCCAGTTCACTGCCGGCGCCGGGCGCTCTGTTACGATGCCGTGACGGCACTGCCGCTGGCGGCGAACTTCGCCTGCGTCGCGGCAGTCATAGGGAAGACCACCACGCGGCAGCGAAGCATGAGCTCAGTGCACCTCATCCAGTTCACCGATCCGCATCTCTTCGGGGAGGAGACGGGCACGCTGCGTGGCATCGCCACCTACCCGGCGCTGCTCGCGACCATCGCGCACGCGCACGCACACGCCGGCCCCTACGATGCGCTGCTGCTCACGGGGGATCTGGTGCACGATGACCCCCGCGGCTATGCGAACGTGCGCCGTGCCTTCGGCGGGATCGGCAAGCCGGTGCTGTGCCTGCCCGGCAATCACGACGAGCCCGAGGCCATGCGACGCGAGCTCTCGCGCGAGCCCTTCGTGCTCGGCGGCGTGGTCGATCTCGGCGCCTGGCGGATCGTGCTGCTCGACAGCACCGTGCCCGGCTCGGCGTTCGGGCGTCTCGGCAGTCGCTGTCTCGATGAGCTCGAGACGGCGCTCGCAGGCGCGCACGGACGCCACGTGCTCGTGTGCCTGCATCACCATCCGGTCCCGATGTCGAGCCGCTGGCTCGATCAGGTGGGGCTCAGCAACCCGGAGGCGCTCTTCGGCGTTCTCGATGCGCACCGCTGCGTGCGCGCCGTGCTCTGGGGCCACGTGCACCAGCGCTTCGATGCCCTGCGCCGCGGCGTGCGGCTGCTCGCCACCCCCTCCACGTGCGCGCAGTTCCTACCACGCTCCGAGGATTTCGCCGTGGATCAGCTGCCGCCTGCCTACCGCACGCTCGAGCTGCGTCCCGATGGCACCCTGCTCACCGACGTCGTCTGGGTGCAAGCATGCGCGGCTGGCTCTGCGCGCTCTGCCTGCTCGGCAGCCTGAGTGCCCGTGCGCAGAGCCCCGTGTGGGCTCTGCGCGGAGCTCACAACACCGTCTATCTCGCCGAGTCCGTGCACGTGCTCAAGCCGGGGCAGTCGCAACTGCCGCAGGCTCTGCAGCGCGCCTACGAGGCGGCCAGCATCATCGTCATGGAGGTCGATCTCAGCCAGCTCGATCCCACGCGCCTCGGCGCCTACCTGCTCCAGCACGGCAGTCTGCCCGCCGGCACGACGCTGCAGCAGAGTCTCGGGCCCGACGCCTACGCGAGCCTGCAGGCGCAGACCGAGCGACTCGGCCTGCCGCTCGAGGCCCTGCAGCAGCTCGCTCCTTGGGTGGTCGCGCTCACGGTCACGGACGCTGAATATTTGAAGCTCGGCTACGACCCCGACCAGGGGGTCGAGCGACAGATCGAGCATCTCGCCGAGCGCGACGGCAAGCCGCTGCGCGGTCTCGAGACCCCCGAGCAGGAGCTCGGACAGCTCGAGCACCTGACACTCGAGCAGCAGCGGCGTTTTCTGCTGCTCACGCTCGAGGACCTGGATGACGCCGAGAGGCAGACGGATGCGCTGCTCGCGGCGTGGCGCGCCGGCGACACGCACCGCCTCGGCGCCGTGCTCAGCGAGGAGTACGCGCGCTTCCCCGAGCTGTATCGCGCGCTGGTGAGCGAGCGCAACCAGCACTGGATGCCGCAGATCGAGCAGTTCCTGCACGAAAGCCAGGACTACCTCGTCATCGTGGGCGCCCTGCACGTGGTAGGCAAAGGTGGCCTCCTGGAGCTCGCGGCCGGCGCCGGCCTCAAGGTGACGCCGGTGCTCAATCGACCGTGATGCCCTTGCCGAGCAGATACAGCCGCAGATATTTCTGTCGCACGTAATGGGTTTCGATGACGGCGAACGCAAAGCCGCGCCAGCCGTCGAGAAAGCCAAGACGCAGCAGGTAGCCGCGCACGAAGCGCCACCAGGCGTGCAGCAGCACCCGCAGGGGTCCGGCGCGCCGGCCGCTCGCGTGCAACGCCTGCGCCATGAGCAGCGCGTAACGCTGCATGCGGCGCTCGTGGTCGGCGAGGCTGCGATAGGACTCGTGCAGCAGGTGGCCGTGCAAGCGGCCGATGCGACCGCGCACCGCCGTGTTCTCGTGGATCTCGCGGCCGCTCCAGCCGCCGCGGCGCCGGTCGAAGAGGCGCACCAGGCGGTCCGGATACGCGTTGCCGTGGCGCAGAAAGCGCCCGAAGTAATCCGTGATGCGCGGCACGGACCAGCCGGCGCATCCGGGGAAGCCTGCGGCGCGCAGCCGCTCGAGCTCCGCGCGCAGCTCGGGACTCACCCGCTCGTCCGCATCGATGCACAGCACCCAGTCGTGACTCGCGGCGTCCACGGCGAATTGCTTCTGCGAGCGGTAGCCGGGCCAGTCGCGCTCGAGCACACGCGCTCCCAGCTGCGCGGCGAGTGCGCGCGTTGCATCCGTCGAGTGCGAGTCGACGACGAGAAGCTCGTCACAGAAGGCGACCGAGCGCAGGCACGCCTCGATGCGGTCCGCCTCGTTGTAAGTGATGATGCAGGCGCTCAGGCGTGCATCGCTCGCGCTCGGCAAGAGTGCCTCACTGTCCGTGCCCGCGACGGGCAACTATACTGCCACCCTCAACGATGAGCCCCGTACTCTTCTTCGATCCCAACTGCCAGAAGCCCTACAGCAGGCGCGCGCTCGAGCACGAGGCGCTGGGCGGCACCGAGGCCTCGGTGGTGAGGATCGCCGAAGCACTCGATGCACGGGTGATGCAGCACAACCGTGTCGAGCCGGACGAACGCTACCTGCCTCCGGCGCCGGCGCAGGAGGTGCGCCATCTGGTGATCCTGCGCGACCCCCGCACGGTGCGTCGCGTCTGCGCCGCCTATCCCGGGGCACGTCCCTACCTGTGGGTGCACGATCTGCTGCGTCCCGGCTCCAAGCGGGGTCGGCGCCTGGAGCGCGCGGCCCCCGCGCTCGCCGAGCTCGGCGTCACGCTGGTGTGCGTCTCGGATTTTCAGCGTCTGCAGGCCGAGGCGGTGCTGAGACGCGTGCCGGCAGCCCGCGGCGTGCGCGCCGTCACGATCTACAACCCCGTCGAGGACACGCTCGGCCCGGATGGCTCGCGGATCGATCCGGCCAAGCTCGTCTTCTTCTCCTCACCGAACAAGGGGCTCGCCTTCACGCTCGATGCCTTTCGCGCGGTGCGCCGCGTAATGCCCGACGTGCGCCTGCGCGTCGGCAGCCCGGGCTACAAGAGCCTGAGGCGCGCCGGCATCGAGAGCGTCGACGGCAAGATCCAGGGCGTCGACTGGCTCGGCGCGCTACCGCATGCGCGCATCCTCGAGGAGGTGCGCACGGCGCTGTGCGTGTTCTATCCCAATTTCGTTCTGCCCGAGACTTTCGGCCTGGTGCTCGCCGAGGCGAAGGCCGTTGGCACGCCGGTGCTCACACACGACTGCGGGGCGGCGGCGGAGGTGCTGGCCGATCCGCGTCTGCTGCTGCCGGTCGATGCGGGGCTGCGCATCTACGAGCAGGTCGCGAAGCGCATCCCCTTCGGTCTGCGGCGCCTGGCAGCACCGCTGGCCGATCAGCTCGGCATCTTCCGGCCGCACGTGCAGCGCGTGCACGCCTGGCGCTACGGCGAGCGCCCGGCGATCGGACCCGATCCGCGCTTCCGGGTGAGCACGATTGCCCAGCGCTGGCGCGCGCTGCTCGCCGGAGAGCTCACGGGCGCAGCCGCGACCGCGAGCGAGCCGGCCCGCCGCACGCCCGACCTGGTGTGATCAAACCCCGGCACGCGACACGTAGCGGTTGCGCGTGGTGCGCTGCTCGGGGCGCAGCCGGCCGAGCGCCTCGAGGCGTGCCTCGATACCGGCGATCGTGCGGTGATGACGCTGCGCGATCGCCTGGAGCGCCTCCCCCGCCTCGAAGGCCCGCAGCAGCGCTGCCTCCTCCTGCTCGCCCCAGGCCCGGCCCACGTTCTGCGGCAGTTGCGCCCGGCGGCGCGCGCGCACCGCTTCGGCCTCGAGCGCTGCGATCGCCCCGAGCAGCGCACTGACCACCTCCGGCTGGCGCAGAACGGTATCGGCGGGTAACTCCGCCCGTGTCCGCGGATCGAGTCCCTGAACGAGAGCCTCCAGAATCGGTCGCACATCGGTCATTGACATGAAGGGCACCTCCCCGCATCCCCGCGTGCCAAGCATCGGCGCGCCCGAACCCGGCGCACCAGCGGCAAATCTGGTGCAATAGCGGCCTTTTTCGCGAACCGTCGCTGCCGTCCTGCGGATCCCATGCGCACCCTGGGCCTGTTCCTGGCACTGATCCTCGTGACCCTCGCCGCCATGGCCGCCCTCACCTATCCGGTGTGGCTGTGGCTATACCCGCATTTCGGCTTTCCTTTTCACCGCGTCGCCGACCGCATCGGCATGCTGGTGCTTGGCGCCGGCACGCTGGTGCTTGCGCGGCGGCTCGGGCTGTGGGATCGGGCGAGCTGGGGCTTCGGAGCCCCCCGGGCCGTTTTCCTGCGCGAGCTGCTCATCGGGTTCGCGCTCGGCGCCCCGCTGATGGCCGGCGTCGTCGGAGTCATGGCGGCCCTGCACCTGCGCGAGTGGAAGGCGGGCATCGCCCTCGATGCCGCCAGTCTGACCGCCATCGCGGGCGTGGGGCTGCTGCGCGGTTGCGCCGTGGCGCTCATCGAGGAGACCTTCCTGCGCGGTGTGCTGTTCAGCGGCATCGCGCGCGAGTCGGGGGTCCGCGTGGCGGTGCTCGCCACCGCGATTCTGTACGCGATCACGCATTTCGTGGGGCGCTATCACATCGCGGCGGATCGGGTGGGTCCCTTCAGCGGTCTCGAGCTGCTCGCGGGCACCCTGAGCGGGCTCGCGCACCCGCTGGGGATCGCCGATGCCTTCCTGTGCCTCGCCGCCGTCGGTGCGGTGCTGGGGCTGGTGCGCGCGCTCACCGGCCACATCGGCGCCTGCCTCGGTCTGCACGCCTCCTGGGTGTGGGTGATCACTTTCGTGCGCGAGACCTCGGCGCCCGATCCACACGCCCCGCTCGGCTTTCTGCTCAGCCGCTTCGATGGCGTCGTGGGCTGGCTCGTGCTCGGCTGGACCGTGCTGATCGGTGTGGCCTTGGGCGCGTTCTACCGTCGGCGCCGCGCTGCCGGCTTCGCTATCCGCGGCGGATGAGCGGAGCGAGCTCGGCGAGCCGGGCGAGCGGATCCTCGAGCTCGAGCCAACGCTGCTTGTCCGCGGCGCTGACGGGAAGAATCTCCGCGAGGCGGAAGCCCACCCACGCGGCATCCTCGACGTGCGGCTCCACCGACTCGTAGAGCTCGCCGAGCTCGGGCAGCAGACGCGCCGTCAGCAGACCGAGGTGCCGGTAGCCCGAAGGCAGGGACACCGCCGGCTCCACGGCGAGGTATTGGACCTGCGCCACGTGCAATCCGTCGTCCTGAGACCACTGTCGCAGCACACGGAACTTGCGCTCGCCGAGACAGAAGATGCCGAGCAGCCCGTCAGGCATCGGAAAGAAGTCGGCGATGCGCGCGCTCGTGCCGATGCCCGCCATGCGCGTGACCGGCCCGGCGGCCTCGGCCCCCTCGAGGATCAGCACCACACCGAAGGCGGAATGCTGGCGCATGCAGCGTCGCACCATGTCGATGTAGCGCGGCTCGAAGATTCTGAGCGGCAGCGGTCCACCGGGGAACAGCACGGCATGCAGCGGGAACAGCGGCAGCTCGCCGACACTCGGCTCCGGCGGCCGCGGCTCAGCGCTCACGGTGCTCGAGAGCGGTCAGCAACTTCTGGTGCACGCCGCCGAAGCCGCCGTTGCTCATGATCAGCACGTGATCTCCTGCGCGCAGCGATGCGGCGAGCGAGCTCACGAGCGCATCGAGGTGCTGAGCCAGGTGCCCCCGCGGCCCGAGGGCACGCACCACCTCGCCTGCGTTCCAGCCGAGATCGGCGGGCGCATACAACCACGCCTCGTCCGCCTCGGCCAACGCAGGCGCGAGGGTGTCGCGGTGCACGCCGAGTCGCATGGTGTTCGAGCGCGGCTCGAGCACGGCCACGATCCGCTCCTTGCCGACGCGCCGTCGCAGCCCATCGAGCGTCGTGGCGATGGCCGTAGGGTGGTGCGCGAAATCATCGTAGACACGGATGCCGCCCACGCTGCCGCGCAGCTGCAGGCGGCGGGCGATGCCGCGGAAGTCGGCGAGCGCCTCGATCGCGCGCTCGACCGGCACACCGGCGTGCTGCGCGGCCGAGAGGGCGGCGAGCGCATTCTCCACATTGTGCCGACCGATCAGCGACCAGGACACCCGGCCGCGGGCACGCCCCGCCTCGAGCACCTCGAAGCACGAGCCATCCTCGGCCGCGAGCGCCGCGCTCCAGCGCGCCCCTGCACGCGGCTCGGCGGAGAATCCCTCGCAGGGGGTCCAGCAGCCCATCTCGAGCGTGGCGGCGAGCCGGGCGTCCCCGGCGTTCCACAGGATGCGGCCCGAGCCCGGCACGGTCCGCACCAGATGATGGAACTGGCGCTGAATGGCGCCCACGTCGGCATAGATATCGGCGTGGTCGAACTCGAGATTGTTGAGCACCGCCGTGCGCGGTCGGTAGTGAACGAACTTCGCGCGCTTGTCGAAGAAGGCGGTGTCGTACTCATCGGCCTCGATCACGAAGAAGCGCGAGTCGGTGAGCCGCGCGCTCGCGCCGAAGTTCTCCGGGACCCCGCCGATCAGAAAGCCAGGCTCGAGCCCCGCGTGCTGCAGCACGTGCGCGAGCAGCGAGCTCGTCGTCGTCTTGCCGTGCGTGCCGGCGACGGCGAGCACCCAGCGGCTTGCGAGCACTTCGCGCGCGAGCCACTCCGGGCCCGAGGCATACGGCAGCGCCCGATCGAGCAGCGCCTCGATGACCGGTTGACCGCGCGTCATGACGTTGCCGACGAGCACGATGTCGGGAAGCGCATCGAGCTGGGCCGCCTCGAAGCCCTCGACGACCTCGATGCCGAGCGCCGCGAGCTGCGTGCTCATGGGCGGGTACACGTTGCGATCGGAGCCGGTGACGCGATGGCCGGCGGCTTTGGCGATTGCCGCGATGCCGCCCATGAAGGTGCCGCAGATGCCCAGGATGTGTACGTGCATGATCTCGCCTTCACCCCTCAGCGTGGCTTCCGGGCGCGCGTCGGGGCTCGCATAATGCGCACCATATCACGTCGGTCGCGGTGCGCCCGCGCACCGCTACCAGCAGCGCACGCACAACGGGCACACGAGATTCTATTGTCTGCACAAGCCTCGATCGTCACGCGCCCGGAGGAGCTCGCGAGCCTCTCCGGACGACTCGCCGCCGCGGCTCACCTCGGACTCGACACGGAATTTCTGCGCGAGCGCACGTACCGCGCCGAGCTGTGCCTGTTGCAGATCGCGGACACGCACGGGCCGCTGTGCATCGATCCGCTGGCCCTGCCGAGCCTCGCGCCCCTCGCCCGCGTGATGGGTGCCTCCGGGCCGGTGAAGATCATGCACGCCTCGCGGCAGGACATCGAAGTGCTGCTGCCCATCGTCGGGATGGTGCAGCCGGTCTTCGATACCCAGATCGCCGCCTCGCTCGTTGGCATGCCGGCGCAGATCGGCTACGGTGAGCTGGTGCGCCGCATGCTCGGCGTCGAGCTCAGCAAGGCGCACACGCGCACCGATTGGTCGGCGCGGCCGCTCACGCCCGAGCAGCTCGCCTATGCGCTCGATGACGTGCGCTATCTGCTGCCGCTGATGCGCGAGCTCGAGTCGCAGATCGAGCGGCTGGGGCGCGGGGCATGGCTGCGCGAGGAGCTGGCGCAGCTCGCCGATGCGCGCGCCTATGTGAGCGATCCGCCGAGCGCGTGGACGCGCATCAAGGGCCTGCGCGGCCTCGATCCGGCGCGCGCGCGTCTGGCGCGGGAGCTCGCGGCCTGGCGCGAGCGCCGCGCCATCGAGCGCAACCGGCCGCGGGGCTGGATACTCGATGATGCCTCGTTGCGCGATATCGTCGTGCGCGCGCCGCGCTCGATGAGCGAGCTCGCCGCGCTCGAGTCGCTGCCGCCCGCAGTTCTCAGACACTGTGGAGCGGATATCCTGCAGCGGCTGCACGCAGCGGACTTGCCCTCGGAGCTGCCGCCGGTCAATCTGCGCGTGCGGCCGGATCCGGCAAAGTCCGCCCTGCTGAGGCAGCTCAGTGCGATCCATCAGGCGCTGGCGGCCGAGCTCGCGCTCAGTCCGGAGGTGCTGGCCACACGCCGCGATCTGGAGCGTCTCGCCGAGGGAGAGCGGGATGTGCCGGTGCTGCAGGGTTGGCGGCGCGCCGTGATCGGCGAGCGCCTCCTCGTCGCGCTGTGAGCGCGCGAAGCTTGCTGATGCGAGGGCGCCGGCATGGGAAAGAAGCGATGACATCTGAACCGCGAGTCGCAACGTGATGGATCAGGAGCGCGAGCTCGGACTCGAGCGCACCGTGGCCGCGGAGCGGGCCGCGCGCGCCGATGCGGAGCGCGTCAACCGTCTGAAGGACGAGTTCCTGTCCACGCTGGGGCACGAGCTGCGTGCGCCCCTCAACGCCATTCTCGGGTGGTCGCGCCTGCTCGAGTCCGGGCGCCTCGCAGGGGAGGAGGTGCGCCGCGGCGGGGCAACGATCGCCCGCAACGTGCGCTCGCTCGCGCAGCTGGTGGACGACCTGCTCGATTTGAGCGGCATGGTGAGCGGCAAGATCCGTCTCGACTCCGAGGAGACCGACCTGGCCGAGATCGTCGAGGCACAGCTCGAGACCATCCAGGGCAGCGCGGACGCCAAGGGCGTCAAGCTCGTGAAGGAGCTGCCGCGCGGGGCGTGCCGGGACGAGGCTTGCCTGGTCTTCGGCGATCCGCACCGCCTGCAGCAGGTGATCTGGAACCTGCTGAGCAATGCAGTGAAATTCACGCCGCGGGGCGGCACCATCACCGCAACCTTGCGCTGCGCGGGCGAGGACTGGGAGATCCGCATCAGCGATACCGGCATCGGGCTCGCGCGCGAGCAGCTGCCGCTGGTGTTCGAGCCTTTCAAACAAAGCGATCCCGCGAGCCGGCGCGAGTATCCGGGACTCGGGCTCGGCCTCGCCATCGCCAAGCAGATCGTCGAGCTGCACGCCGGCCGAGTGTGGGCCGAGAGCGAAGGGGAGGGCTTCGGCGCCACGTTCCACGTGCTGCTGCCGCGCGTGGCGCCGCGCGAGTCGGCACAGCCACGGCCGCAGGCGGCCACGGCACCCTCTCTGGATCTGCAGGGCGTACGGGTGCTCGTCGTCGATGACGAGCTCGACACGCTCGAGCTCTCGCGACGGGTGCTCGGCTCCTACCGCGCGCTCGTCGTCACCGCCACCAGCGTGGACACCGCGCTCGCGACGCTCGACAACTTCCAAGCCGACGTGCTGGTCTCGGACCTGAGCATGCCGGGGCGTGACGGCTACGAGCTGATCCGAGCCGTGCGCCGCAACGTGGGACCTGACACATTGCCGGCGGCCGCACTGACCGCCTTTGCACGCCCCGAAGACGCCGTGCGCGCCCAGGATGCAGGTTTCCAGATGCATCTCGCCAAGCCGATCGAGCCCGAGGAGCTGGTGCGCGTCATCGCGCACTTGGCCGGACGATAGCCGAAACGCAGGCGCGGGCGATCAGTGGCGGCGGCGCGCGGCGCTGCGGCCGCTGCCCGAGCGGGGCCGTGTGCCCGCACTGCGGCGGGCAGCGAGCCTGCGCGAGCGCACGCGTGCCCGCGAGCCTGCGGCGCGCCGCGCGGCGCTGCGCGCACCGGCACCCGGCGCAGCCCTGCCCGTGCGCTTGGCGGCGCTGCCGCGCACAGCCGACTTGGCGCGGGCCTTGCGCGCAGCCTGTCCCCGTAGCGCCTCGGTGCGCGGCTTGCGCTTGGCTGGCGCGGCCTTGCGCGCTGGGCGGCGCGCTGCCGCTGCGCGCTTGCGCTCGTGCGTCGCAGCCGTGGCGGCAGGCGGGGAAGCGCCGCCGCGCCGTGCGCGGGCAAGCGCGGCCGTTGTAGCCTGCACCGCCCGCGGCGGGCTGCCGAGCACCTCGCCCAGCGCGGCCATGAGGCGCTCGCTCACGGCATCGACCTCGCCCTCGGCACTCACTCGATGCAGCAGGCCGCGGGCGGCATAGAAGCCCGCGAGAGGCTGCGTCTTGTGCAGATATACGCGCAGGCGCTCCGCGACCGTGTGTTCCTCGTCGTCAGGTCGCTGAAAGAGCTCGTGCGGTCCTCCGGTGACCGGGCAACGCTCGCCCGCAGGCACGGGCGAGGTGAAGACGTTGAAGACGCGCTGGCAGTTACGGCAGGTGCGCCGTCCGGCGATGCGCCGCACGAGCTCGTCGGCGTCGACCTCGAGCATGAGCACCGCATCGAGCGGCTTCGCCAGCTCGGCGAGCAGCTCATCGAGCGCCTGGGCCTGGGAGAGATTGCGCGGAAAGCCATCCAGGATGAAGCCCGGGGCCGCATCGGGCTGGGCGAGCCGCTCGCGGATCAGCGCGAGGACGATCTCATCGGGAACCAACTGGCCGCTGTCCATGGCTGCCTTGGCCGCGCGGCCGGTCGCGCCCAGCTCACCGGAGCGTGCAACCACCGTGCGCAGCAGATCCCCGGTCGATACCTGCGGGATGTGCAGCCGCTGGACCAGGCGCTGCGCTTGTGTGCCCTTGCCGGAGCCCGGCGCGCCCAGAAGAATGATACGCATGATGGATGAGAACGCCCCGAACCCCCTGCAACCGGGCTCGCAACGTTACCGACCAGGCGCAGCGAGGTCAAACCAGGGGACGCGGGTGCCGCAGGCTTACCGGGCGACGCTTTTTGGCTATCCTTGCGCGCTCCCGCCAATCCGAACGAGAGCTTCCTACAGCCATGGCCACGCACCGCAAAGCCCGCCGCGCGGGCGGCACGTCCCGTGCCGCGAGCCCGCCACGTAATGCGCTCTATGCGCAATCGGGCGGCGTATCCGCCGTCATCAACGCCTCGGCCTGCGGGGTCATCGAGGCCGCGCAGCGACAGCCGCGCCACATCGGCAAGATCTACGCGGGGCGCGACGGCATCATCGGCGCGCTCACCGAGGATCTGATCGATGTGAGCCGTGAGAGTCGCGAGACCCTGCGCGGCCTGCGCCACACGCCCGCGGGCGCGTTCGGCTCGGCGCGTTTCAAACTGAAGGGGCTGGAGCAGAACCGCGCGGAATACACCCGGCTCATCGAGGTGTTCCGCGCGCACGACATCGGCTACTTCTTCTACAACGGCGGCAACGATTCGATGGACACCGCGCTCAAGGTATCGCAGCTCAGCGCGTCCCTCGGCTACCCGATCACCTGCGTCGGGGTGCCCAAGACCGTCGACAACGACCTGCCCCACACGGACTGCTGCCCCGGCTTCGGCTCGGTGGCCAAGTACGTCGCGGTCTCCACGCGCGAGGCGGCGCTCGATGTCGCCTCGATGGCACGCACCTCCACCAAGGTGTTCGTCCTCGAGGTGATGGGCCGGCATGCCGGCTGGATCGCAGCGGCGGGAGGGCTTGCCGGCCGCGGTCCCGGGGAGCCTCCGCACGTCATCCTGTTCCCCGAGATCGCATTCGATCGCGATGCCTTTCTCGCCCGGGTGAAGCAATCCGTGAGCGATTTCGGCTACTGCGTCGTGGTGGTGAGCGAAGGGGCTGCCTACCCCGATGGCAAGTTCCTTGCCGAGGCGGGTACCCGCGATGCCTTCGGGCATACCCAGCTCGGGGGCGTCGGCCCCGTGGTCGCGAACATGATCCGCGAGGCGCATGGCTACAAGTACCACTGGGCGGTCGCCGATTATCTGCAGAGGGCTGCCCGTCACATCGCCTCGCGGGTGGATGTCGAGCAGGCTTATGCCGTCGGCAAGGCAGCGGTGCAGCTCGCCGTCGCGGGCGTCAACGCCGTGATGCCGACCATCGTGCGCAAGTCCGCCCGCCCCTACCGCTGGAGCATCGGCAGCGTGCCCCTCGGGGAGGTCGCGAATCAGGAGAAGAAGGTGCCGCGGGAGTACATCACGGCCGATGGCTTCGGCATCACCCCCGCCTGCCGTCGCTACCTCGAGCCGCTCATCGCCGGGGAGGACTATCCCCCCTACCGCGATGGACTGCCGGCTTACGTGCGCATCAAGGGAGTTGCGGTGCGCCGCAGGCTCACCACCCGCTTCGAGCCCTAGCCGGAGCCTCGTGTGGTATAGTCCGCCGCCTTTTTAACAACTACAAGTTCTTGGATTGAGAGGAAATTTCGATGCAAGCCTCCACTTGGCTGTGGGTCGCGATTGCGGCCGGCATTTGCGCCGTGCTGTACGGCGTGTTCTCGATGATGGCGATCCTCAGGCTCCCCGCGGGCAACGCGCGCATGCAGGAGATTGCCGCCGCCGTGCAGGCCGGCGCCAGGGCCTACCTCAACCGCCAGTACACCGCCATCGTCATCGTCGGGGTCGTGCTGCTGGTGGTGCTCGCCGTCGCGCTCGATCGCTGGACGGCCATCGGCTTCGCCATCGGCGCGGTGCTCTCGGGCGCCACCGGCTACATCGGCATGAACATCTCCGTGCGTGCGAATGTACGCACGGCGGAAGCGGCTAATCACGGTCTCAATGCCGCGCTCGCCGTGGCCTTTCGCGGCGGCTCCATCACGGGGATGCTGGTCGTGGGTCTCGGGCTCATCGGCGTCGCCGGCTACTACGCCGCGATCGAGCCCAGGCTCGGGCAAAACGGTGCCCTGCACGCCCTCGTCGGGCTCGCTTTCGGGGGCTCGCTGATCTCGATCTTCGCGCGTCTGGGCGGCGGCATCTTCACCAAGGGCGCCGACGTGGGCGCGGACCTCGTGGGCAAGGTGGAAGCCGGCATTCCCGAGGATGACCCGCGCAACCCGGCCGTGATCGCCGACAACGTCGGCGACAATGTGGGCGACTGTGCCGGCATGGCGGCCGATCTCTTCGAGACCTACGCCGTCACGATCGTCGCCACCATGCTGCTGGGCGGGCTGCTGATGAAGGGCGCGGGCGAGGCCGCCGTGGTCTATCCGCTCGCGCTCGGCGCGGCCTCGATCATTGCGTGTGTGTTCGGCACCTTCTTCGTCAAGGCGCGGCCGGGCGGCAAGATCATGAACGCGCTGTACAAGGGCGTGATCGTCTCGGCGGTGGTTGCGGCGATCTTCTTCTGGTTCATCACCCGCAGCCTGCTGCCCGAGCATCTGAACGCGCTCTTTGGCTGCGCGCTCGTCGGCCTGGGTCTGACCGCGGCAATGATCATCATCACGGAGTACTACACCGCGACCGAGTACGGCCCGGTGCGCCACGTGGCATCCGCCTCGCAGACCGGGCATGCGACCAACATCATCGCCGGGCTCGGCGTGTCGATGAAGTCCACCGCGCTGCCGGTGCTCGCCGTGTGCGTCGCCATCTATGCGGCATTCACACTGGCGGGTCTGTATGGCATCGCCGTGGCCGCCACGGCGATGCTGTCGATGACCGGCATGATCGTCGCGCTCGATGCTTATGGTCCGATCACCGACAATGCCGGTGGCATCGCCGAGATGGCTGGATTGCCGCCCCAGGTGCGTGCGATCACCGATCCGCTCGATGCGGTAGGCAATACCACCAAGGCGGTCACCAAGGGCTACGCCATCGGGTCGGCCGGGCTCGCCGCCCTGGTGCTCTTCGCCGACTACACCCACAACCTCGAGGCGGCCGGCAAGCTCACCACGTTCTCACTCGCCGATCCGGCCGTGATCATCGGCCTGTTCATCGGCGGGCTCGTGCCCTACCTCTTCGGCGCCATGGCGATGGAGGCGGTGGGCCGTGCCGCCGGCTCGGTCGTGGAGGAGGTGCGCCATCAATTCCGCACCATCAAGGGCATCATGGAGGGCACCGCCCGCCCGGATTACTCGCGCGCCGTCGACATGCTCACGCGCGCCGCGATCCGGCAGATGATCGTTCCTTCGCTGCTGCCGATCCTCGTGCCGGTGGTGCTGGTGCTGCTGCTCAATGCCGTGATGGGCCCGGGTGCGGGTATCCGTGCGCTCGGCGGCCTGCTGATCGGTACGATCGTCACCGGATTGTTCGTCGCGATCTCGATGTGTACCGGCGGTGGTGCCTGGGACAACGCCAAGAAGTACATCGAGGAAGGCCACTTCGGGGGCAAGGGCTCCGAAGCGCACAAGGCGGCGGTCACGGGCGACACCGTCGGCGACCCCTACAAGGACACCGCCGGCCCGGCGATCAACCCGCTCATCAAGATCATCAACATCGTGGCGCTGCTGCTGGTGCCACTGCTGTAATCGCGCACAGGGATGAGCGCGCCGCCGTGAGGCTCGTGGCGGCGAGCCCGAGACGAGCCCTCTACGAGTGGTTGGTGCGTGATTCGGTGAGCACGGCGCTCACGAGCTCGTTGAGCCGCGCGCAGTAAGCGGCGATGCGGGGCTCGGCCTCGCTCTGGCGACGGGCGAGCTCGGCACTCACCTCGGTGAGGCGCCGCTCGATGCGACCATCGACCCGCAGGGTGTGGGTGAGCAGCGCGCTGACGCAGGCCGTGATCTCGGCATCGAGCTCATGCGCGTCCGTGCCCGCGATCTCGACGCCGGCCAGCTCCCGGGGACAGCCGGCCTTCAGATGCTCGCGCCACAGGCGGGCAAGCTGCATGTCGTTAGGATCCCCACGGTCCTGGGCACGTTTGGATCGTATACTCTCATGCGCGCCTGGGCGCCACAACGACACGGTCGCGGCCGCGGTTGCGTCCGCCGAGACAGGATCCCCTATGTCCGAAACCCAAGACTATCCGGTGCAGAAGACCGATGAGCAATGGCGGCAGGAGCTCTCGCCGCAGCAGTTTCACGTGCTGCGCGAGCACGGCACCGAGCGTGCCGGTACGAGCCCGCTCAACGACGAGCACCGCCCAGGGACCTTCCGCTGCGCCGGCTGCGGGCAGGCCCTGTTCGACTCGGGAACCAAGTTCGACAGCGGCAGCGGCTGGCCGAGCTTCTTTCGCCCGCTCAGCGGCGCCGTGGGTACCTCGGACGATCGCAGTCATCTCATGCGTCGCGTCGAGGTGCACTGCTCACGCTGCGGCGGCCATCTCGGGCACGTGTTCCCGGACGGCCCGACCCCCACAGGAGAGCGCTACTGCATGAACGGGGTGGCGCTGCGTTTCGAGGCGAGCTAGTCCATCTACGCTGTCCGCCTGCTGCCTCAGCCCTGCGGGTCGCGCTTGACGCCGAGGCGTTGCGCGAGCAGCGCCACGTCGCGTCCTTCGCCTTCCACATCGTGCGCCATGCGCTCGTAGAGCAGCGCCGCGCCCTCGTACAGGGCGGCGGTGGCGGGGTCCTCGCGAGCGAAGTCCGCAATGTGCCGCATCTCCGCCACCCAGCGGTACGCTTTGGGAAACATGCGTGGAATGCTCTGCTTCAGGCAAGCGAGCAGCGCCGGCTCGCGCGCGGCGAGCTCCTGCAGCAGCGTGGCGGCGACCCCGGCATGCTCGGCGGCGAGCAGCATGGCGGTGCCGACGGCGGTCAGCCCCTTGGTGATGCCTCCATAGCTCATCTTGAGCGCCGAGGCAGCCCCGAAGGGC
>DATJSR010000187.1:0-8218 GCA_035504015.1 Steroidobacteraceae bacterium | reverse complement strand
TCGAGCGCCATCGCGGCCGAAGCGATGACGACGGCGGCCCCCGCAACCGCACCACCCGCATCCTCACCCAGCAGGCCCGCGAGCAGCGCGACCAGGCCGCCGCGGATGACCGTCACCTGATTGGCAGCGCCCAGGCGCACGCAGCGATGAGATCCGGGAAGGGCGCGCAGCACCAGTACAGCATCCGCCGCGAACAGGAGCACGACCTTCGGCACATAGGCTGCGCTCAAGTGCAGCAGGCTGGCGCCCAGCACGGCGACCGAGACGATCGACAGCGCAGCCGCTAAGATGCCGGTGAGCGCGCTACTCAGGAGCTCCCGGTGCTCCGGCCGGGCAATCGCAGCCGTGAATATCACCTATCCGCAGCTCCCATGAGTGGGCACGATACGCTCGCCTTCTGGGTCGCAGCGCCCGGCCGTGGCGAGCTGCGCCGCGAAACCCTGCCGGCGCCGCGTGCGGGAGAGGCGAGCGTATCGGCAGTATACAGCGGTGTCAGCCGCGGGACGGAGGCACTGGTATTCAACGGGAGTGTGCCTGCAGGTGACTACCAGCGGATGCGCGCGCCCTTCCAGGCGGGCGATTTCCCGGGCCCCGTCAAGTACGGCTATGCCAATGTCGGCATTGTGGTGGAAGGACCGAGCCATCTGAGCGGCAAGGCCGTCTTCTGCCTGTACCCGCACCAGCAGCATTACATCGTGCCGACCCACGCACTCTATCCCTTACCCGAGTGCGTTCCCGCCGCACGCGCCGTGCTGGCGGCCAACCTCGAGACTGCCCTCAATGCTGTTTGGGATTCGGGCGCCGCTCCCGGCGATCGCGTGACCGTCGTTGGCGCCGGCAGCATCGGCTGTCTGGTGGCCTGGCTCCTGGGACGCGTGCCGGGCTGCAACGTCGAGCTGATCGATACCAATCCGCAGCGACGCGCGATCGCAGACGCATTCGGTATCGCCTTCGCGCAGCCTGCGACGGCCACACCCGAGGCCGACGTGGTGCTGCATACGAGCGGCTCGGGCGAGGGATTGGCGCTGGCGCTGCAGCTCGCTGCGTTCGAAGCGACGATCTGCGAGTGCAGCTGGTATGGCACGCGTTCCGTGTCCCTCGCTCTCGGGGAAGCCTTCCACTCACGCCGTCTGGTCCTCAAATCCTCGCAGGTCGGCAGCGTCGCGGCCGCGCATCGGGCGCGCTGGACGCCGCGGCGGCGCATGGAGCTTGCGTTGTCGCTGCTCGCCGATCCGGCGCTCGATGTCCTCATCAACAGCGAAGGCACGCTCGAGGATCTGCCGCATGCGATGCAACGGCTGGCGCGCACCCCCGGTGATACGATCATGCATCGGGTGAGCTACGGCGCTGCCGTTTGAGCGAGGAAGTCAGGGTGTACAGCGTCTGCGTGCGCGATCACATCATGATCGCTCATAGCTTGGTCGGCGAATCCTTCGGGCAGGCGCAGTCACTGCACGGTGCCACCTACATCGTCGATGTTGAGTTTCGCCGCCGGCAGCTCGATGCCGACGGAGTGGTGGTCGACATCGGCCTCGCTGCCCAGGCGCTGCGCGAGGTGCTCGCCCCGTTCAACTATCGCAATCTCGACCAGCTGAGCGAGTTCGCCGCTCGCAATACCACGACCGAATTTCTGGCGAAGGCGATCTTCGACCGCATGACGCACGCGATCCGCGCCGGCCGCCTCGGCGCCGCGGCCGCCGAGATCGCGAGCCTGCGGGTGACCCTGCACGAGTCGCACGTTGCGTGGGCATCGTTCGAGGCAGAGCTCACGGTGCGATGAGCGCGCACGCCCTGGAATTCATCGTTCCAGGTGATATCGAGAGCGCTACCGGCGGCTACGTCTACGATCGCTCGATAGCGGCGGGACTGCGCGCCCTCGGCTGGCGGGTGAGGGTGCACGCTCTCGATGCGAGCTTTCCGTCTCCGACTCCGGATGCGCTCGCACAGGCTCAGCGTGTGCTCGCCGAGCTGCCGGATGGGGCTTGCGTGCTCCTCGATGGACTGGCGCTCGGCCCCATGGCGCAGCCGATCGAGCGGCACGCACGACGCCTGAACGTGGTGGCGCTGATGCACATGCCGCGCGCCGCGGAATTCGGCACCCCGCCCAGCCTCGCCGAGCAGCTGCACCAACAGGAGCTGCAGGCGCTGCAGTTCGTGGGTCACGTGATCGTGACGAGCCGAATTACCCAGCGCGCTTTGACGGCAGACGGCGTCGATCCAGCGCGCGTGTCGATCGTGGAGCCTGGGGTCTGCACGACGCCGGGCGCGCGCGGCCCGCGCAGCGCTGATGGCAGCATCCAGCTGCTCTGCGTCGCCACGGTCCAGGAGGGTAAGGGTCATGGGCTCCTCGTCGACGCCCTCGCGCCACTCGTGCACTTGCCGTGGCACTTGCGCTGCGTCGGCAGCCTCTCGCGCAGCCCGACCACGGTGCAGGGCCTCACCGAGCAGTTGAGACGCCGCCGACTGCTCGATCGGGTCACGCTGGTAGGAGAGCTCCCGCATGCGGCGCTCGGGGAGCTCTACCTTGCGGCGGATCTGTTCGTACTGCCGACGTTGCGTGAGAGCTTTTGCATGGCGGTCGCTGAGTCATTGGCGCACGGCCTGCCGGTGATCAGTACGCGCACTGGCGCCATCTCCGAGCTCGTCGGCGCGACGGCCGGGCTGCTGATCGAGCCCGGCGATCGCGACGCGCTGCGCGTCGCACTCGAGCGGACGCTGACGGATGGGGCGCTGCGCTCGTCGCTTCGGGCCGGCGCCCTGGCAGCCGGCGCGCGGCTGACGCCTTGGCCGCAGGCCTGCGAGCGCATGGCTCGAGTCCTCGAGCACGTGTGTGCGTGGCCGTGCTAGGGCAAGCTACAGGATGCGGCGGACCGTGGTCGGGGCAGGGATGCCGTGGCCATTCGCCGCTGCGCCGGGGGTACGCAGATCGCAATCGAACAGAATGTCGAGTCCGGCACGGTACACGCGATGATGCAACCGCAGACAATCGCGCAGTCGTACCTGAGGCAAGACGCGCACGGCTGGACGCCCCTCACCGATCAGCAGCGGTGCAACGGTGATGTGCAGTCGATCGAGCGCACCCGCCTGCAGAAACGAGGAGACGGTGACCCCGCCGCCCTCGACAAAAATGCGGAAGTGTCCGCGCGCGTGCAGCTGCTGCAGCAACTCGCCGAGATCCAAGCCGTGATGCAGCGCGCGCGTCTCGAGCACGTCCTCGCCGCGCGCGCGCGCCGCCGCCGCCGCCGCGCTGCCTGCGATCGTGGCCCTCACCGTGGGGGCCTCGAGATCGCTGAACACCGCGTGGGCGGCCGGTAGACGGCAGGCCGGGTCGATGATCACCCGCGAGGGATTGCTGCCTGCGACCAGCCGCGTGGTGAGGCGCGGGTTGTCCGCCTCGACGGTCCCCGCTCCCACGATCACCGCGTCACACAGGGCTCGAAGGCGGTGCAGGTGCAGGATGTTCTCCGGGCCGGTCACCCAGCAGGAGTCTCCGGAGGAGGTCGCAATGAACCCGTCAAGGCTCTGGCCGAGGTGGCCGATGGTGATCGGTCGATCAACGGTCGCACTGCAGATCGGCAGATACAGCTCGATCAGGTCGCGCTGCGGATCATCGGGCGGCAACAGCGCTTCCCAGCCGCCCGCCGGGTTCCAGCGCAGTACCGCGGTCGGATCATCGGCAGCGACACTGCGCAGTGCACCCCCTGCGGCAAGCGCATAGGCCGCGGCTTCGAGCTCGCTCAGCCCCTGAAGTGCGTGCGCCGCGGCCTGCGTAATGGTCCAAGCGTGCTCTTCTGGGGACGTGGATTGCTGCACGGTGGACTCGAGCTGCGGCACGGTTTTCCCATTGTACCGGCGAGGCACTGCGTGCCAAGCTCGATGCGGACCACGGTATGGCGTGGGCGAGGGGCCCGCGTTCTCGAGGAGACGGCACACATGAGAATCGGCCTGCAGATCCCGAACTTCACCTGGCCAGGCGGTCCCGAAAAGATCGCCGCGACGCTCGCTGCGATCGCGCGCACCGCCGACGACGCCGGCTTCTACAGCCTGTGGGTCATGGATCACTTCTTTCAGATCAGCGTGATCGGTCCGCCCGAGAACGACATGCTGGAGGGCTACGCGACGCTCGGCTATCTCGCGGGCCTCACGCGGCGGGCGAAGCTCGGCACCATGGCGACCGGGGTCATCTATCGCTATCCGGGCATTCTGGTGAAGACCGTGACGACGCTCGATGTGCTCTCGGGCGGACGCGCCTATCTCGGCATCGGGGCCGCCTGGAACGAGCAGGAAGCCAAGGGACTCGGCACGCCTTTTCCGCCGCTCGGCGTGCGCTTCGAGCTGCTCGAGGAGGCGCTGCAGATCGCCAGGCAGATGTGGTCGTCGAACGACGGCCCCTACCAGGGCAAGCACAATCAGCTCACCCGGACCTTGTGCGTGCCGCAGCCGCTGTCACGCCCGCATCCGCCCATCCTCGTGGCCGGCGGTGGCGAGAAGAAGACGCTGCGTCTCGTCGCGCAGTACGCGGACGCCTGCAACCTCTTCGGCGCTCCGCCGGCCGTGGCGGCGAAGCTCGCCATTCTGCAGGAGCACTGCACGAGACTCGGCCGCGACTTTGCCTCCATCGAGAAGACCTCGCTCGGCACCGTGGAGCTGCGACCGGGCAAGATGAGCGCGGCGGAGGTGATCGCGCTGTGCCGCGCCTACGCCGACGTGGGCGTGCAGCACGCGATCTTCAACATGCCGAACGTCCACGACATTCGCCCGCTCGAGGTATTCGGGCGCGAGATCATTCCAGCGGTCGCCGCCTTCTGAGGTACATAAGGCGCTGGCGCGTCGCCTCGGACCGACGCCTCCACGGACGTGTGGACCCTTATGCCCGCGGCGCCTCGATTCGCGAATTCATCGCGAATGATTTGTGATTCGCATCGCACAGCTCCGCCGCCGAACGCCTAACCTAGGTGGTGCTTGCTGACCTTGCTTCACCGTTGTTGCTTGCTTGCCCGTCATTACAACTGCCGCCTCGCCTGATCGGAGGTTCATCCGCCATGGGAAATCCCTACGACAGCGCCACAGAGCGCACTTCCGTTCTCGGTCCCACCCTGCGTTTCAAAGGAGAGCTGCATGCCGACGAGGAGCTGCTCGTCCAGGGTCACATCGAGGGTTCCATCACGCATTCACAGCGCATCACCATCTGCCCGAACGGCACGGTAAAGGCGAACATCCGCGCCCAGATCATCGCCGTCGAGGGCGCGGTCGAAGGCGATCTGCAGGCCGAGAAGTCCGTGCAGATCAAAGAGACCGCCAAGGTCAAAGGCAATGTGCAGGCCCCCAACGTCAGCATCGTCGATGGCGCGCAATTCAACGGCAACATCGCCATGGATGCCGCCAAACGCGCGGCCGCGCAGAGTCCGGCACGCCAGGACCCGGATGCCACCGCCCGTGCGCCCAGGGCCGCCAACACGAAATGAACACGCGGGAGACCCTCATGTCCGTCTTCAATTCACCGTCTGATCGAGCTCCCTTCGGACCCAGCGAGCAGCGCCGGCCCGTCGCTCCGGGCGTGCCGCCTCCCGTCGAAGGCGCCCCGCGCCGCGCATCCGTGCTCGGCAAGACCCTCATCTTCAAGGGTGAGCTGTCGGCCGATGAGGATCTGGTGTTGCAGGGTCGCGTCGAAGGCTCGATCCACCACACGCAGAGCCTGACCGTGGGCGTCGACGGCGTCGTGATCGGCGACGTGCACGCACGCAGCATCGTGGTAGAGGGAACCGTCGAGGGCGATCTGCACGGAGGCGCATCCGTCGTCGTTGCCGCAACGGCCAAGGTGCGCGGCAACATCGTCTCCCCGCGCGTCGGGATCATGGAAGGGGCCCACTTCAACGGCGCGATCGATATGAGCGGGGCGCCGGCTGCCGCCGAGCACGGCCGCGCCGAGGAGCGCTCGCGCGGCGCGCTTGCGGAACAGTCGGTCGAGCGCATCCTCAACCGGATATAAGGGGTTGGCGCCCGGGTGCAGCGCCCGGATTCGGCCCTCGGGTCAGCGCTCGCTTCGCTTGAGTTGCGCCTCGGCCCGCTCCGCGTTGCGGACCAGGCGCTCGAGGCGCTCGGACCAGAAGCGCTCGTAGCGGCGCAGCCAGTCGAGGGCTTGCCTCATCGGCTCCGGTTGCAGCCGTACCGTCACCGTGCGCCCCTGCTTCGCGCGGCTGATGAGCCCCGCATGCTCGAGGACATCGAGATGCTTCATGATGGCGGGCAGCTTGATGGCGAACGGCTTCGCGAGCTCGCTCACGGACGCCGGGCCGTCACGCTCGAGTCGCACGAGGATCGTCCGCCGGGTCGGATCGACGAGCGCTCCGAAGATCCGGTCGAGATGCCCCGCGTTATACTTCACCATGTGGTGAAATGTTGTCCGCTCGCGCTCGCTTGTCAAGCGCTGCCGGATGAGCGGGGACAGCTCCCGGTGGGCGATCGGAGACGGACCGGCGGATCGCTCTGCTAGGATAGGCCTCGAGGTCTCGACTGCGACGGGGAGCACATGAGAAGTCTTGTCTTGGGCGCGCTCATGCTGGTGACTGCGCTGGCGATCGCGGCTGTCACTGCAGCCGAGGGCCCGAGCGTCGATGACACGCTGCGCTCGGTTGCCGCGATGAGCGCACAGAAGTGCCCGGATCTCAAGGTGGAGCTCGCCAAGGCGAAGCAAACCGAGAAGCCGGAAGTCTTCAGTGACCTCGAGGCGACGTACCACAGCGTGTGCGTGTGCATGCCGGCGCAGGTGCAGACGTTTCGCGCGAGCCTCGCCGCGAACGAGCTCGCCGCGCCCTTTTCGCAGAGCGAGCTGCAGCATCGCTACACGACCGAGGTGATCGGCCAGTGTGCCGTCGAGCAACTGCGTGCCACCTACGGTAGCGGCTGCCCCAAGCGCTTCGCCTCGCACCTTCCGGACAGTGGCAAGTATTGCCGCTGCGTTTCGGAGAAGCTCTCGAGGCTGCCCGGCGCCGCCGCCGCCGCGCTCGGTCTTGCCTATTCCGATTACATGCCGGCCGCAGCCGAGGCGAGACAGAAGGGGCAGCCCGCCCCGGAGCCGGCGCCCATCCTCAAGAAATTCCTCGCCGACGAGCGCGCCTGCCGAGTGCCTTAAGGGCCGCAGCGCGCTTTGAAGGTGCCGACCTCGAAGCCCTTGCCGCCGGCACTGCGAATGCTTCGCCACCGAGCCGTCGAGAAGCCCGCTCTGCTCGCGTGCTCATCGAGTGCGGAGGAGGAATGCAGCCGGGCAAAGGCCTCCAACGGGCGCAGGCTGCCGTAGGGCGAGGGCGAGACAAAGCCTGGGGTGCCGGCGGCGAGCTGGATCACCGCGACGAGCTCGCCCCCATCGCGACACAGCTGGCGCAGGGATGCCATCGCTCTGCACACGTTGACGTACTCGAAGAGCAGGCCGGCGTAGACGAGATCGACCGGCGCGCAGGCGGGAGCGCCCTGCTCGAGGTCCGTCACGTAAGTCTCGAGCCCGGTGATTCGGCCGGCGAATCTGCGGCGTACCGCTTCGATGTAGTGCGGATTCAGGTCGACGGCGACGATGCGCGGCACCAGCCGGCCCAGCTCGGCCAAGCCATTTCCGCCGGCGCAGCCGGCGATGGCCACGGATCTGGCGCACCCGCCCTGGGCCGCCGCGAGCAGCTGCTCACGCAGCAGTTGCGCCTGTCCGATCTCGGGCAATGCCATGTGCGACTCGTAGTCGGCGAGCGGGATGGCGAGCCAGGGATTTTGCGGCGTCATTCATTCGGTCATGCGGTGGGGAAGAGGCAGGCTATTGCCAGCCGGCGCAATAGGGCTCCGGGTGCAGATCCTGCGCGCGGCCCGGCTCACCGGGCGGCGGAAAGGGCTGCTTGAACGTGAAGGCCTCGTGTGTCGGACCGTGCTGGCGCAGCTGCTCGAGCCTCGCGAGCGCCTCCGCGACCGATGGCGTGTGGCCAGCGGGTATCCACCACAGGACCTGATACGCCTGCACCGGCTTCTCGAACCACTCGCGCCGGCGGGACATGAAGCGCGTGTGAGCGGTTCTATAGACGAAGTCGAACAGCGCCTCGACCGACTGCCACACGGACATGTTGACGAGAAACCGCGGGTCGCTCGAGACCTGGATATCGGTGGCATTGCCGCTCGCGGACTGCAGTCGCCACACGAAGCCCGGGCTGCGCTCGGCGAGCGCATTGACCTCATCGAGCGC